>NZ_SZYE01000086.1 GCF_005239125.1 Cellulomonas hominis
CGACGGCGGCCGCCGTCTGCGCGGGTGCGGGGCCCGCGGGGTCGCCCACCGCCGCCCACGCGAGCGGCACGGTCACGCCCCCCGCGACCAGCGCGGCGACGAGGACGCCCCACGCGCGGCGGGAGCGCGGCGCGCGCCGGGCGTGCCGCGGCGACCGGCCGGACGGGCCCGGGATCGTCGGGAGGCTCACCCGAGCAGGCTACGTGGCGCCGCGGCTGCGTCCCCGTGGGGCCTCTCCGGGCGCAGCCGCCAGGAGAGGGCCGCCGCCACGACGGCGAGGCCCACCAGGATCGCGCCGACCTCGTGGAACGCCGCGAGCGCGCCGCGCTCGACCGCGCCCGCCGCGGCGATCGAGCCGAGCACGCTGACGCCGATCGAGCCGCCGAGCCGTTGCGTGATGTTGTAGAGCGTGTTGCCGTCGGCCAGCTCGGCCTCCCGCAGGGGCGCGAGGAACGCCGTGAGCAGCGGCGTGGTGATGAACCCGGCGGCGAGAGCGCGTCCGCAGAGCATGACCGCGGTCGCCCACAGCGGCGTGCCGGCGGTGAGCACCAGCAGCACGGCGCTGGACACGGCCAGCACCGCGAACCCGGTCGTGACCAGCGCGCGCAGCGACACCCGCGCCGACATGCGCTGCCCGAGCGCGGTCCCCAGGCCCATGACGAGGCCCTGCGGGAGCAGCGCCACCCCGGTGGCGAGCGCGCTGCGGCCCTGCACCTCCTGGGTGAACACCGGCATGAGGAACACCGTGCCGAACGCGATGACCGAGGTGATCACCTGGAGCCCCAGGGCGAGGAGCGACTGGGCGCCCCGGACGACGTCGAGCCGCACCGCCGGCTGCTCCCGCCGGGCCGCCCACCTGACGAACGCCGCGAGCAGGGCCAGGCCCGCCGCCACCAGCGCGAGCGGCGCGGGCCGGTCCCACCCGGCGGCGGAGGCGCGGGTCGCGCCCAGCAGCGTGGCGACCAGCCCGCCCGCGAGCAGGGCGAAGCCGACGGGGTCGAACCGGGCGTCGGGTCGGCCGCGCGCACCGACGTCGCGCAGGCGCAGGGCGAGGAGCAGGCCCGCCGCCCCCACCGGCACGTTCACCAGGAAGACCCACCGCCAGCCGCCGGCGCCGACCAGCACGCCGCCGAGCGACGGACCCAGCGCGGGAGCGAGGAACAGCACCAGCGCCGCCGACACCGGGACGGCGCCGCCGCGCACGCCGTCCTTGCCGAGCAGGATGCTGAGCGCCAGCGGGACGAGCGGGGCCCCGACGAACCCCTGGACGACCCGGCCGACGACCAGCAGCCCGATCGTCGGCGCCAGGGCGCACGCCGCCGAGGCGGCGACGAACAGCACCATGCTGGCCAGGTAGACGCGCATGGTGCCGAACCGGCGGGCCGCGTAGGCGGTGAGCGCGAGCCCGACCGCGAGCGACAGCAGGTAGCCCGACACCACCCAGTGGACCGCGTCGAGGCCGATCCCGAGGTCGCGTGCGATGTCCGGGACCGCGACGTTCACGATGCTCGAGTCGAGCATGCTCAGGGCGGGCCCCACCAGGAGCCCGTACCGCGCCACGGCGCCGATCGCCGGGGCGGTCGTCCGTTCGCCGTCGTCGACGGTCACGGCCGTTCCGCCGCGACCCGCAGCTCGTCGAGCCACCGCAGCTCCTGCTCCAGGCGGTCGACCAGCTGCTCCTGCGCCCGGCGGCGCCAGCGCCGGGCCGCGTCCGCGGGCGGCTCGGCCAGCAGGCCCCGCACCTGGCCGAGCGCCTCCTCGACGACCGTCCGACGCGCGCCCAGGACGTCGAGCCGCGCCGGCACCGCGAGCTCGTCGAAGAAGCTGACGCGGAGCAGGAACTCCTCGTCGTCGGCCGCCAGCTCCCGCGGGAGCGTCGACACCAGGTCCAGCAGGAGGGCGCGGCCGGAGTCCGTGATCGCGAAGACGTTCCGGGCCGGCCGGCCCTCGACCTGCTCCACCGACCGGGTGACCGCGCCCGCGCCCTCGAGCCGGCGCAGCGCGGGGTAGAGCGCGTTGTTGTTGACCGGCGCGATGGACGGCCGTCGGATCCGTCGCTTCAGCTCGTAGCCGTGCACCGGGCCGTGCCGCAGGACGCTGAGCGCGTAGATCTCGACCGTCATACCGTCCAGGCTAACCTAGTCCAGACTGGACGAGCGCGTTTCCGTCGCGGGGTCACCAGGGGACGACGCCGTCGTCCTCGAAGAAGCCACCGGTCGGCCCGTCGTCGGGGAGCAGCGCCAGCCGGATCGCCGTGGCGGCACCCTGCTCGGGCGTGCGCACGCCGCGGAACCCGTTGAGGTCGGTCGCGACGAACCCGGGGCACGCGCAGTTGATCAGGATGCGGGTCCCGGCGAGCTCCTGGACGTACTGCAGCATCACCGCGTTGAGGAACGTCTTGGAGGGGGCGTAGGCCACGGCCACCGGTCCGGTGGTCGCCTCGCTCCCCGGGCCGGCCTGCCGCGTCAGCGAGCCCACGCTGCTCGACATGGTGACGATCCGCGGCGAGGGCGCCCGGCGCAGCATCGGCAGCATCGCGTTCGTCACCCGGATGACGCCGATCACGTTCGTCTCGACGACCGTGCGCACGACCGCCGGGTCGACGGTGCTGGGCTGCTGCTCGGGGCCTCCGGTGATGCCCGCGTTGTTCACGAGCACGTCCAGACCGCCCGCGTGCTCCGCGATCAGCTCGGCGGCCGCCGCCACGCTGCGGTCGTCGGTCACGTCGAGCGGCACCCCGAACGCGTCGACGCCCGCCTCGCGCAGCCGCGCCACCGCCTCCTCGCGCCGTCGCGCGTCGCGCGCCCCCACGCCGACGCGGAAGCCCTCCGCACCCAGTCCTGCGGCGATCGCGTAGCCGATGCCCTTGTTCGCTCCGGTCACCAGAGCCGTCTTCGTGGTCATGCGTCGATCGTGGGCGCCCGCGGGTCCCCCCGTCCAAGACCGGCTCGGTCGCGATCGATATCCGGAGGGTATGGGTCGTACCCTGGGCCGGTGGAGAGCCGGGAGCTGCGGTACTTCGTCGCGGTCGCGGAGGAGCTGCACTTCGGACGTGCCGCCGAGCGCCTGGGCATCGCGCAGCCCCCGCTCTCGCGCGCGGTCCGGCAGCTCGAGCGCCGCCTGGGCGCCGTCCTGCTGCACCGGACCAGCCGGGCGGTGGCGCTCACCGAGGCCGGCGCCGTCCTTCTCGCGGAGGGGCGCGCGGCGCTGGACGCCCTCGAGGCGGCGGAGCAGCGCACCCGGCGCACCGCCCGCGCGGCCGACCGGCCGGCCGTCGTGCTGGCCACCAAGGCCGGTGCGTCCGAGGAGCTGCTCGCGAAGCTGCTGGACGCGTACGCGGCGGAGCCCGGATCGGTGCACGTCGACGTCGAGCTCTGCGGCCCGGGTCAGCAGGAGCGCCTGCTGCGGACCGGCCGCGCCGACGTCGCCCTGCTGCACCGGCCCTTCGACGACACCACCGGCCTCGACACCGAGGAGCTGATGACCGAGCGCCAGGTCGCCGTCCTCCCCGCCGGGCACGAGCTCACCATCCGCGCCGAGCTGCGGCTCCGCGACCTCGTCGACCTCCCGGGCCTCCCGGCGGCGCGCTGGCCGCTCGCGGACGGGGGCTACCCGCCCGGACCGGGACCGGAGGTCCGGGACCACACCCAGCTGATGCAGCTCGTCGCGCTCGGGAGGACCTCGATGGTGGCGCCCGAGTCGGTCAGGGCCCGCCTCCGGGAGGACACCGTCGCGGTGCCCGTGGTGGACGCCCCCGAGGTCACGACGGTGATCGCGTGGCCGCCGCAGAGCCGCTCGCGCGCCGTCGCCGACCTGGTCCGGACCGCGGTGCGGCTCTGACGCCCGCGGGACGGGTGACGTGGGTGGGCCCCGTGGGGATCGAACCCACAACCCGCGGATTAAAAGTCCGCTGCTCTGCCAGTTGAGCTAGAGGCCCGGGAGGTGAGGGGACCAGCCGGCGGTCCCTCAGAGGCTCCCACGTCGTCGACGGCGCGCGGCGCGCCGACGGCGACGATGCCGACGGTACCGCCTCGGCGCGCCCGGTCGGCCGGGTCAGGTCAGCCCGCGATCCGCTCGTACTGCTCCACGAGCCCCACGAACTCGGAGCGCAGCCCGTAGGGGTCCTCCCCGAGCGCCTCCTCGGCCCGGTCGCGGGCGCGGGAGGCGTCCGCGCCGTCGGCGTACTCGGACCGCGTCGCCACGAGGCCGAACTCGGCGACCGCGGACGCGAACCGGAAGTCCGCGCCGGGCGAGCGGGTGTACGTGTCGGCACCCGCCCGGACGACGACCTCGGTGCTCTCGGACTCCCCAGGGTGCTTGTAGCGCACGTGCACCGTCAGGAAGTCGTCGGAGCCCCGCGCCTTCGTGTCCTGGTAGTCGAGGTCGTCGCCACCGTCCGCGGTACCGGCCGGCACCAGCTCGTAGAACGCCGTGACCGAGTGCCCCGCCCCGACGTCGCCGGCGTCCTTCGTGTCGTCGTCGAACTCCTCGTCCTCCAGACGGCGGTTGTCGTACCCGAGCAGCCGGTACCGCGAGACGGTCGCGGGGTTGAGCTCGACCTGGAGCTTGAGGTCCTGCGCCACCACGAACATCGTGGAGTCGAACTCGTCCACGAGGACCTTGCGCGCCTCGTCGAGGGTGTCGATGTAGGCGTAGTTGCCGTTCCCGTGGTCGGCGATCGCCTCCATCGTGCTGTCCTTGAGGTTGCCCATGCCGAACCCGAGGACGGAGATGTGCACGCCCGTGGCGGCGTGCTCCTCGATCAGGTCGGTGAGCTGCTCGGGGGTGGACGGCCCGACGTTGAAGTCGCCGTCGGTGGCCAGCACGACCCGGTTGTTGCCGCCCTCGATGAAGTTCTCCGTGGCGAGGTCGTACGCGGTCTGCAGGCCCCGCGCCCCACCGGTCGACCCGCCGGCGCTCAGCTCGCGCAGGATGCGCAGGAGCTCCTTGCGCTCGGTCCCGGGCACCGAGTCGGCCAGCACCGCGTCGCTGCCGGCGTAGGTGACGATCGAGACGGTGTCGTCCTCGTCGAGCTGCTCGACCAGGAGCCCGAACGACTCCGCGAGCAGCGGCAGCTTGTCCGGCTCGTCCATCGACCCGGACACGTCGAGCAGGAAGACGATGTTGTTGCCCCGGCTCGTCGGCACGGCGTCGGTCGCCTGCACGCCGATCATCGCGAGCTGGTGCTCCGGGTCCCACGGCGCCTCCGCGACCTGCGTCGTGACGGTGAACGGGTCGGCGGCGTCCGCCGCGGGGGCCGGGTAGTCGTAGTCGAAGTAGTTGACCAGCTCCTCGATCCGCACGCCCTGCGGTGCGACCCCCTGGGTCAGCTGCCGGCGCAGGTTGCTGTAGGACGCGGTGTCGACGTCGGAGGCGAACGTCGACAGCGGGCTCGTGGACACGTCCTGGAACGGCTGCTCGGGGGAGTCGTCGTACTCCTCCTGCGGGTCCGTCGGGACGTACCGCCACCCGTCGGTGGCGTCGTCCACCGTCACCGCCTGCTCGTAGGAGGAGTCGCTGGAGCCGCCCACTCCGCAGGCGGCCAGAGCCCCCACGACGGCCACCGCGGCCGCGGCTGCCACCACCCGGTCCCGCTGCCGCCGTGCGTGTCCGGGACGTGCACCTGAGGTCGACCGAGCGCGCATGTGAGCCTCCAGAGTCTGAGGACTGCATGCTTGCGGACCCGTGACCAGCGCGAACAGCACGGGACGATCACGCGGCCGTACCGTTCTGGTCACGGCGACCGACGGGCCGTCGGGTCGGCGGCCCGCCCCCACGGCGCGCCGGCGGCGCCGCGGCCGGGCGTAGGGTGGGCGGCAGCCCGGAACCGACGCCACCGCGGGGAGGTCGTCGCCCCGGATCGAGCCTCGGAGGGCAGCATGCCCGTCCCGCCGGCCGCCCGGGAGGACGACGCGACCGTCGAGCTGCACGCCCGGCTGCGTGCCTGGGCCCGCGGCATCGACACCCTCGAGGCGGCGACCGAGCTGCTGATCCGCGCGGGCCTCGCTCGCCCGGTCCACCCGTGGGTGTGCCGTGCGCCGGCGGCTGGCGGCGGCCCGGAGGACGCCTGGATCGACTTCGCGGCGGTGTCGGCGTACGTCGGGCCGATGTCACCGGGCGAGCGCCGGGTGCTGCTGTTCGCGGCGTCGCTGTCCGACGTCGACGCGGCCCCGTCGGTCCGGCTCGGCGACCTGGCGCGCGTCCGGCCGCCACGGCTCGCCCTGCTCCTCGCGGCCCTGGCGCACGCGGGCGGCCGCCCCGGTGCGTGGGAGGAGCGTGCGCGTGGCCGGGGCTGACGGGGCCGGTGCCCGCCGCGCGCCGGCCGGGCGGCTCGCGCTCCCGTCCGTCCCGCGCCCCGCGCCGGCCGAACGGGCCGTGGCGGCGGCGCGTCGGGACCGCACCCCGATGACGCTGACCGCGTTCCTCCTCGCCCGGATCGCGGAGGACGAGGCCGCGGCGGACGCTGCGCCGGCAGGCGGGGGCCCGGCGTACCTCGCCGATCCCACCGACCCGGCGCGGGTGCTCGCCGAGTGCCGGGCGAAGCGCCGGGTGGTCGTGCTCGCCGACGAGGCGACCGGCCTCGACGAGACGGTCGACATGGAGCGGGAGGCGGGGTCGCGCGGCGAGAGCGGGATCCACTACGTGGGGGACCGGATCCTGCGGGCGATGGCCGCGGTGTACGACGGTCACCGCGACTTCGACCCCGCGTGGCGGGACTGACGGGCCGGCGACCCGGTCGTCCTCGTGCACCTCGATCTGGCGCGGGCCCTCCGCGTCCGTCTATCATCGCCATGTGACGATGACATCCTCCGTTGTCGATGATGAGAACGACACCCGCTCCGCCGACGACGCGGCCCTCACGGCGCCGACCGCCGCGCTGTTCCGCGCCCTCGGCGAGCCGGCCCGGTTGACGATGCTCCGCCACCTGTTCACCGGCGAGCACTCGGTGCGCGAGCTGACCGACCACCTCGGCCTCGCCCAGAGCACCGTCAGCGCGCACCTCGCGTGCCTGCGGGACTGCGGGCTGGTCACGGTGCGGCAGCGCGGCCGGTCCTCGATCTACGCGATCGCCGACCCCGGCCGGCTCGCGACGCTGGTGGGCGCGGGCGAGGACCTGCTGCGCGGCGGGTCGAGCCCGGAGGCGTGCGCGCACCTGGCGGAGGGCCGGCCGTGAGCCACGACCACGGCCACGCGCCCTCCGGGGCCGGCGGCCCGGCCGACCACCGGCGCCGGCTCGCGATCGCCTTCGGCCTGACGGTGACCGTGCTCGTCGCGCAGGCGGTCGGCGCGGTGCTCACCGGCAGCCTCGCGCTGCTCGTGGACACCGCGCACATGCTCACCGACGCGGCCGGCCTGGCGATGGCGCTGGTCGCCGCGCACCTGTCGCTCAAGCCGGCGACGTCGCGGCGGACCTGGGGCTACCGCCGCGCCGAGGTGCTGGGCGCGCTGGCGCAGTCCGCGGTGCTGCTCGCCGTCGGCGGGTACGTGCTGGTCGAGGGCGTCCGCCGGCTGGTCGAGCCCCCCGAGGTGCCGTCGGCCGAGCTGATCGTGTTCGGCGTGATCGGCCTGGTCGCGAACGTGGCGGCGATCGCCGTGCTCGCGGGCGGCCGGAACGCGAACTTCAACCTGCGCGCGGCGTTCCTGGAGGTGCTGAACGACGCCCTGGGGTCGGTCGGGGTCATCGTCGCCGCGGTCGTCATCGCCACGACGGGCTGGCAGCAGGCCGACGCCGTGGCCGGCCTGCTGATCGGCGCGCTGATCGTGCCCCGTGCGATCCGGCTGCTGCGCGAGACCGCGGCGGTGCTCCTGGAGTCCACGCCGCCGGGCCTCGACCTCGACGCCGTGCGCGACCACCTGCTCGGCGTCGAGCACGTGCGGTCGGTGCACGACCTGCACGCGTCGCTGGTGGCGACCGGGCTGCCGGTCGTCACCGCGCACATCACCGTGGACGACGAGTGCTTCTCCGACGGGCACACCGCGCGGATCCTCGACCAGCTCCAGGACTGCCTGGCCACGCACTTCCCGATCTCGGTGGAGCACTCGACGTTCCAGATCGAGCCGGCGTCCCACCGCACCCACGAGCGCCTCGGCCACGCCTGACCCGCGGCCCGGTCGGTCAGGGCGCGACGTCGTCCGGGTTCGGGCCGGGGCTCGTCGGGTTCGCGGCGCCCGGTGCGCCCGACGCGGTGCCCGGTGCCGCCGCGGCGGCGCCCGAGGCGGCCTCCGTGCGGTGCGCCCGGTGGGCCGGGTCGTCGGGGTTGACGTCGTCGGGGTCGGGTCCGGGGCTCGACGGGCGGGTCGGCGCGTCGGTGGACGGGCGGAGCGGCTCGTCCTGGGGATCCGGTGTGGTCGTCATCGCGGTCTCCTGTCGCGGGGGAGGGTCGCGTGCGGACCGGCGCGACCCTGCGTCGTCGCCACGCTACGCGCGCGCCGGGCGTCCGCACCCCGAGAGCGCGGCCGGGTGCGGTGCGCCCGGCCGGACTACGCTCGCAGGTGCCCGGCCGGGCCGGCACGCGGGTCACCAGGCCGTGCCGGCGGGCGCGTCGGCACGTGGCGCGGCTCCGCGCCACCGGCAGGTCGGAGGATCCGATGGTCGCTCGAGACACCCACCTCGCCGCGCGCGCCGTCCCGGGCGTGCCCCTGCTGCGCGCGTCGGCCGCCGCGGGGCTGCTCGCGCTCCTGGTCGCGTGCTCCGGGGGGTCGGGCGACGGGGGCGGCGGCACCGCCTCGCCCGCGAGCCCGACCGAGGAGCCCGCCACCCCGACGGCGTCCGGCTCCCCGCTCGCACTGACCGCCGGCTCGTCCGTCGTCGGGCTGCCCGAGGGTGTCGCGGCGCCGCCGACGGGCGCGGTGGCGGGGGCGTCCCGCACGTCCGACCCGTCGCTGATCTACGTGATCACGTTCGGGTCGAGCACGTGCCCGATGGTCGCCGACCCCGAGGCGCTCGCGACCGGCGCCACGGCGGTGGAGATCACCTTCCCCGAGCCCACGGCCGGGGCGTGCACCGCGGACTACGTCCCGGCCACGAGCGTGGTCGCGCTGCCCGACGTCGGCTCCGGGGACCTGCAGGTCCTGCTCGGCCCGGCCGGCGACGTGACGCTGCCCGCCGGGTCGGACGCGCCGGAGTGGGTGATCGACCAGGGCTGACGCGCCGTCGACCGTCACGGACGGCTGGTCGTCCGCGACGCGTGGGCGGGCTGCGGCGTGACCGCTCCGGGACGCGCACCGCACTCGGGCCGTTCGTCCCTCGCGTCGCCCCGCGACCGGGCGGATCCTGGAAAAGGTGGAATCCGACCTCAGGGAAGGAGAACTGCTGATGCGCAGCGAGGTCGTGGTGGGCGTCGCGGGGACGCCGTCGAGCGAGGACGCGGTCCGGTGGGGGGCCGCAGCCGCGGACGCACGCGGGGCGGACCTGGTCCTGGTCCACGCCGTGGGTCTGCCGGTCGCGGGCTACGAGGGCGTCTGGGACGACGCCGCCGGTCAGGGGGTCGCGGACATGCTCGCCCGGGAGGCCGCGGTGGCCGCCGAGGGGCACCCGGACCTGAAGGTCCGGACCGAGATCGACATGGAGAGCCCGGGGGCGGCGCTCACCCGCCGCTCGGAGACGGCGGCGCTGCTGGTCGTCGGCACGCGCCGGACGACCCCGCAGCACCGCGTGTTCTCCGGGTCGCTCGCCTACCAGGTGGTCGCCGGGTCGCAGTGCCCGGTCGGGGTGGTGCCGCCGTCGTCGCGGGTGCCCGAGAACCGGGTCGTGGTCGGTGCCGACGGGTCCCGTGACAGCCTCGCGGCGGTGCGCGCCGCCGCCCGGGAGGCGGACCGCACCGGTGCCGTGCTGCACGTGGTGCACGCCTGGAAGGAGCCGACGGTCCTGGCTTCCGTGGGCTGGGTCCCGCCGGAGCTGCCGTCGTCGGTGAAGGACGAGGAGCGCGTGGTCCTCGCGGAGTCCACGGCCGGTCTGGCCGAGGACTACCCGGACCTCGAGGTCGAGCGCACGTTGGTCGAGGCCGACCCGGCCTCCGCGTTGCTCGCGGCCGCAGCCACGGCGCGGCTGCTCGTCGTCGGCAGCCACGGCCGCGGCGGTGTGGCGCGCATGCTCCTCGGCTCCGTGAGCCACGCGATGGTGCTGCACGCGCCGTGCCCGGTCCTGGTGGCGCGGGCCGACCGGACGGAGTCCGGCGCGCGCTGAGCACGGTGCCCGGCGCCGGCGGCTCAGACCAGCGCGCGCCGGTCCGGCGCCGGGCCGACGTCCGCCGCCCCGACCAGTCCGGCACGGGCCACCGCGCGCCCCGCGGCGAGCGACGCCGGGACGTCGAGCACCCGCTGGTTCCGGCTGCCGCGGAACGCCAGCGTGAGGTCGCGCTGCGCGAGCTCGAACCGGCCGTCGACCAGCACGTCGAGCTCGCCCAGCAGCTCGGCCTTGTCGTCCTGACCCGCCTCGGCCTCGGCCAGCAGCTCCTCGAACGTGTAGCCGGACCAGCACCACACGTCCTTGGTGCGCCCGTGCTCCGCGCGCAGCCGGCGGACGACCGCGAGGCACACGCCGGTGTTGAGGAACGGCTCGCCACCGAGCAGGGACAGCCCCTGGACCGCCTCGTGCGCGAGGTCGGCGGCGATCCGGTGGGCGAGGGCGTCGTCGAACGCGGTGCCGTACCGGAACGACCACGCGGCCTCGTTGAAGCAGCCGGCGCAGGCGAACGGGCAGCCCGACACGTACAGGCTGCACCGCACGCCCTCGCCGTCGACCATGACGAAGGGCTTGTAGTCCGCGACGCGGTCCTGGCTCAGCGCCGCCGCGCGCCACTGGCCGACGGCGGGGGTGCGGGCCACGTCAGGCGTCCCCGGCGTCCCCGCCCGCCGCCGCGAGCGAGGTGGGCCCGGCGAGGTGCTTGACCCGCGAGGAGATCTCGACGTGCCGGCCGTGCACCATCGGCCGCTGCTGGGGGTTGCCCAGGTAGCCGCAGGTCCGCTTGACGACGTCGCACGTGCGCGGGTCGGTGTTGCCGCAGCCCGGGCACGCGAACCCGCGCTCCGTCGGGGTGAAGTCGCCGGAGAAGCCGCACTCCAGGCAGCGGTCGATCGGCGTGTTCGTGCCGAGGTAGCCGACCCGGTCGTAGGCGTAGTCCCACACGGCCTCGAGCGCCTTCGGGTTCTGCTGGAGCACGGGGTACTCGCAGTAGTGGATGAACCCGCCGGAGGCGTACTGCGGGTACTCGGCCTCGAAGTCCAGCTTCTCGAACGGCGTCGGCGCCTTGCGCACGTCGTAGTGGAACGAGTTCGTGTAGTAGTCCTTGTCGGTGATGTCCGGGACCCGGCCGAACTTCTTGGTGTCCAGCCGGCAGAACCGGTCGGTCAGCGACTCGGACGGGGTGGAGTACACCGAGAACTGGTAGCCGTGCCGGGCGGTCCACTCCTTCGCGCGGGCGGCGAGGGTGCGCAGCACGCGCAGCGTGAACTCCTTGGCCTCGGGGTCCTGCTCCCAGGCGCCGCCGTAGAACGCGGCCGCGGCCTCGTACAGCCCGATGTACCCCAGCGAGACGGTCGCGCGCCCGTTCCGGAACAGCGCGTCCACGTCGTCGTCCGGGGCCAGCCGCTGCCCGAAGGCGCCGTGCACGTAGAGGATCGGGGCGTTCGCCGGGACGGCCTCCTTGCACCGCTCGACGCGGTACAGCAGGGCGTCGTGCACCGTCTCGAGGCGCTCGTCGAGCAGGGCCCAGAACGCGTCGAGGTCGCCCCGGGTCTCGAGCGCGATCCGCGGGACGTTGAGGGTGACCACGCCGAGGTTCATCCGGCCCTCGACGACGTCCTCGCCGTCCTCGTCCGCCCAGCCCTGCAGGAACGAGCGGCAGCCCATCGGGACCTTGAACGAGCCGGTGAGCTCGACGATCTTGTCGTAGCTGAGGATGTCCGGGTACATCCGCTTGGTGGCGCACTCGACGGCCAGCTGCTTGATGTCGTAGTTGGGGTCGTCCGCGGTAAGGTTCACGCCGCGGCGCAGCGTGAAGATGAGCTTCGGGAAGATCGCGGTGCGGCGCTCCTTGCCGAGGCCGAGGATGCGGATCTGCAGGATGGCGCGCTGGATCTCGCGCTCGAACCAGCCGGTGCCGAGGCCGAACCCGACCGACGTGAACGGGGTCTGCCCGTTCGACGTGAACAGCGTGTTGATCTCGTACTCGAGCGACTGCATCGCGTCGTAGACGTCCTTGCGGGTCTTGTCCTCCGCGTACGCGCGGCGCCGCTCGGGCTCGGACACCCACTGCTCGGCGTCGGCCAGGTGCTTGGCGAAGTTCCGCTCGGCGTACGGGGCCAGCAGCTCGTCGATCCGGTTGACCGAGCAGCCCCCGTACTGGCTGGACGACACGTTCGCGATGATCTGCGAGATCTGCGCCGTCGCCGTCTGGATGGACCGCGGCGGGTCGACCTGCGCGTTCCCGATCCGGAAGCCCTCGGACAGCATCGTCCGGAAGTCGATGAGGCAGCAGTTCGTCATCGGGGCGTAGGGGTGGTAGTCGAGGTCGTGGTAGTGCAGGTCGCCCTTGGCGTGCGCGTTCGCGACGTGCGGGGGGAGCATCCGCAGGCCGATCGCCTTGCCGACGGCGCCGGCGGTGAGGTCCCGCTGGGTGTTGAAGACGTCGGCGTCCTTGTTGGCGTTCTCGTGGACGACCGTGGAGTCCTTGCCGACGAGCTGGCCGATCGAGTGGTTGACGTCCAGCGCCTTCGACCGCGCGAGGTCCCGCTGCACCCGGTAGTCGATGTACGCCTCGGCGACCTCGTACTCGCGGGCCTCCAGCAGCGTGTGCTCGACGACGTTCTGGATCTCGTAGATCCGCACCTCGCCGGTGAACCGGGCGGCGAGCTCGGCGTCGATCCGCTCGACCAGCTCGGCGATCGTGAGGTCGTGCAGCGGGCCGAGCAGGCCGTGCACGTGCGCGAACGCCCGGCCCAGCGCGCTGTGCACCCGGATCGGGTCGAACGGCAGCGCCCGCCCGTCCCGCTTCCGCACGATCAGCCCCGCGGCCGCCGAGGGGGACTGCGGCGCCTCGCCCTGGCGGGCCTCCGCGAACTCCGGCACGTGCGGTCCCACCAGCGTCATGCGATTCCACTCCCGATCTGCTCCGGGCACTAGATGTAGTGCTCGGTTCAGCCTCGCAACCCCACATGTGGGGTTCAATGGGACGAACGTCCCGAGGGGGCGCCATGCTGCGGGGGTGGGTCGGGCGGTTCACCCGAACGGACCACCGCGGTCCTGCGGGCGCCCCGGGGGGGATCAGGCCAGGCGCTTCTCGTAGCACCGGGACTGCAGCGGCAGCGCGGTGTCGTAGGGCGGGTAGGTCGGGATCGGGGTCCAGCCGAGCGCCGCGTACAGCGCCTCCGCCTCGGGCTGGCGGTCGCCGGTCTGCAGGACGACGCGCGCGGCACCGGCGTCCCGG
The DNA here is from genome assembly GCF_005239125.1 of Cellulomonas hominis. GTDB lineage: Bacteria > Actinomycetota > Actinomycetes > Actinomycetales > Cellulomonadaceae > Cellulomonas > Cellulomonas hominis_A. The sequence continues at coordinate 13,428 of NZ_SZYE01000086.1, forward strand.
GCCACCCGCTCGACCTCGGACATGATCGCGCGCCCGACGCCGCGACCCCGGTGGCCGGCCGCGACGACGACCCGCTTGACCTCCCACTCGTCGCCGTGGCGGCGCAGGGCGGCGTGACCGATCGCGGTGCCGTCCCGGTCCACGGCGAGCACCACGTGCCGGACCGCGGCCGGGTCGACGGTCAGGGCGGCGTGCGCCTCGGCGCTCATCGGGCCGGCGGACGCGTAGCGGGCGCCCATCTCGGCGTCCATCGCGTCGCGCAGCGCCGCGGCGCGCGGGTCGGCCCAGTCGACGGACTCGAGCGTGTACGACGCGTCGGACGTGGTGGTCATGCGGTGGCTCCTCCCGGGTGCGCGCGGCGGGGGCGGGCGCGCGCCGCGCAACGTAGCACGGCGGTGCGACCTGGCCCGGGGGCTGCGCGGGTGCGGGCCGGGTCGCGGCCCGGGTCGGGTCGGGTGCGGGCCGGGCTACTCGCCCGCCCGGGCCTCCGCGCCGCCGCAGGCCGGCAGCAGGTCGGCCACCTCGGGCGCGGCGCGCCGCACCACGGTGAGCGCCGCGTCGCCGAGCGCCGCCATCCGCTCCGGGCCCAGCGCGTCGACCACCAGCCGGCGCACCTCCCGGACGTGGCCCGGCGCGGCGTGGCGCAGCTGGTCCTCGCCGCCCTCGGTGAGCCGCGCGCTGGTGCGCTTGCCGGCCGCCACGCAGGAGCCGCGGGTGACCCAGCCGGCCTGCTCGAGCCGCCCCACGGCGTGCGACAGCCGGGACGGTGAGCTCTGCGTGAGCCGGGCGAGGTCGCTCATCGGGATCTCGTCGTGCGGGCGCTCGGACAGCGCGACCAGCACGTTGTACTCGTAGAGGTTCATCCCGGCGTCCCGCTTGAGCTGCGCGTCGAGCGCCGCGGGCAGCGTCGTCAGCAGGGCGACGACCGCCTTCCAGTCCTCGACCTGGGCGTCGGAGAGCCACGGGGTGGCGTCCTCGACCCGCTGGCTCATGCTGTCGATCCTAGCGGACTTGAACATTCAACACTCGGGCGCCTAGGCTGCGTGTTGAACATTCAAACTCGCTGCGGCGCCCGCCGCCGCGCCCGTCCCCGGGAGAACTCCATGACCGTGCTGCGCATCGACGCGTCCATCCAGGGCGCCGGCTCCGCGAGCTCCGCCCTCGCCGACATCGTCACCGCCGAGCTCGCCGCCGCGCGCCCCGACGAGGCCGTGGTCCGCCGGCACCTCGGCGAGCAGCCGCTGCCCGCGGACGCCTGGGCCACCGCCGTCGGGGCGGGCTGGACCCCCGCCGAGCAGCGCACCCCCGAGCAGGCCGCCGCCGTGGCGCTCGCGGTCGAGGTCGCCGACGAGCTCCGCGCCGCCGACGCCGCCGTGCTCGCGCTGCCGCTGTACAACTGGGGCGTCTCGCAGCACGTGAAGACGTGGATCGACCTCGCGATCGCGGGCGGCACCCCCGGCGACGCGTACCTCGCGGGCAAGCCGGTCGTGCTCATCGTGACCCGGGGCGGCGGCTACGGCCCCGGCACCCCCAAGCACGGCTGGGACCACAGCATCGACTACCTGCGCCGGATCGTCGGCGAGGTCTGGGGCGCCGACCTCACCGTGATCGAGCGCGAGCTGACCCTCGTCGGCGTGAACCCGGCGATGGACGCGCTGGCGGAGCCGGCGGCGCTCGTGCGCAAGGAGGCCGAGGCGGCAGCCGCGGCCGCCGGCCGCGCCCTCGCCGCCCGCTGACGCGACCCGCGCCGAGGTTGCACTCCGTGCGGGATTCCGACCGCCCGAACCCCGCGACGAGTGCAACCTCGGCGAGTGCTCGCGCGGCGCGCGCCGCGCGTCAGCGGCCCAGCAGCCAGCCGTTGTCCTCGGCGATCCGGACCGCCTCGGCGCGGGTGCGCCCGCCGGTCTTCCCCATCGCCGACGACAGGTAGTTCCGCACCGTGCCCTCGGACAGGTAGGTCGCGCGGGCGATGTCGGCGACGGTCCCGCCGCCCGACGCGTGCACCAGGACGTCCCGCTCCCGCTCGGTGAGCGGGCTGGTGCCGATCGCGAGCGACTCGACGGCCAGGTCCGGGTCGACCACCCGCAGCCCGCGGTGCACCCGGCGGACCGCGTCGGCGAGCTGCTCGGCCGGGGTGTCCTTCACGACGAACCCGCTCGCGCCGGCGTCGAGCGCGCGGCGCAGGTACCCGGGCCGGCCGAACGTCGTCACGATCAGCGACCGGCACGCGGGGTGCTCCCGGCGCAGGGCCGCGGCCGCGGCGATGCCGTCGGTCCCCGGCATCTCGACGTCCAGCAGCGCGACGTCGGCGGCCGAGGAGCGCGCGGCGGCGACGACCTCGTCCCCGCGGCCGACCTGGGCGACGACCGTCAGGTCGGGCTCCAGGTCGAGCAGCGCGGCGAGCGCCCCGCGGACCAGCGCCTGGTCGTCGGCGAGCAGCAGCCGGATCGGGCCGGTCGCGTCGGCGGCGGTCACCGGGCCGCCCCGCCCGCCGGGGCGGCCGTGACCCGCAGCCGGTAGCCGCCGAGCGGGCCGGGCCCGGTCTCGACGCGGGCCCCGGCGCGGCGGGCG
>NZ_SZYE01000087.1 GCF_005239125.1 Cellulomonas hominis
CGGGCGCGGCGGTGCAGGCGGCCGGGTCGTCGGCGCGGTCGGGCGCACCGGTCCCGCCGGCGACGTCGCGCGAGCCCGCGTCGGGGCCTGCCGCTCCGAGCGCGTCCTCGTGGCGGCGGCCTTCGGCCCCCGGCGGCCGTCCGTCGCCGGCCCGGTCCACGTCGACCGGTGGCTCGTCGAGCGGCAGCGCCCAGGGGTCGTCCTCGGGCAGCAGCCCGCTCCACGGCCCCTCGGCGGGCGCGACCTCGGGCGGCTGCCACAGCGCCACGGTCTTCCGGCCGGCCGGGGAGGCGTCGTCGGCCACGGAGACGACCTGCTCGGGTGGGACGCCGATCAGCCGGGCCGCGCTCACCGCGGGCTCGGCGGTGGTCGCCGACGCCAGCAGGAACACCGGGTCCGCGCCGTAGATCCCCGCGACGCGGCGCAGCCGCCGCAGGACGGCGGCGACGTGCGCACCGAACACGCCACGGAACGCGTGGCACTCGTCCAGCACGACGTAGCGGAGCGACCCGAGCAGGCGGGCCCAGCGGCGGTGCTGCGGCAGCAGCGCGAAGTGCAGGAAGTCGGGGTTGGTGAGCACCACGTCCGCGTGCTCCTGCACCCAGCGGCGCTCCTCCTGCGCGGTGTCGCCGTCGCAGGTCGAGACCCGGACGTCCCGGAGCCGCGCGGCGGACAGCAGCCGGTCGAGCGCATGCCGCTGGTCCGCCGCGAGCGCCTTGGTCGGGCACAGGTACAGGACGGACCCGCGGCGGGCCACCGTCTCGATGCGGCCGGGGTCGAGAGCGCGCGCCGCGGCTTGCGCCCGGACCGCCGACAGCGAGGGCAGCCAGAACGCCAGGGACTTGCCGGAACCGGTCGACGTCGAGAGCACGGTGTGCCGCCCGGACCACACGGCGTCCGCGGCGAGCGCCTGGTGCCGCCACGGTCGCTCGACGCCGAGCGCGCGGTAGCCGGCCACCAGGTCGGGGTCGGCCCAGGCGGGCCAGTCCACGGCGGTGCCCTCGCGCGCGGGCAGGTGACGCACGTGCGTCAGGCGGTCGGCCCGCCGGCCCGCGGCGAGCAGCACGTCGAGCAGCTCGCCGGTCCCCACCACGGCACCATCCTCGCCCCTCGGCGGCCCCGCGTCGTACCGGGGCGCTCGCACCCCGCAGGCGATCCCGACCCGCTCCGCCGCGCGGGGCAGGATGGGCACGTGGCGACGCACATCGACCTGAACTGCGACCTCGGCGAGGGCCTCGGCCCGTGGACCCTCGGCGAGCCCGGGACGGACGAGGCGCTGCTGTCCGTCGTCACCAGCGCGAACGTCGCCTGCGGCTTCCACGCCGGCGACCCGTCGATCATGGCGGCCCGGTGCGCGACGGCCCTGGCCCGCGGTGTCGCGGTCGGGGCGCACGTGGCGTACCGGGACCTCGTCGGGTTCGGCCGGCGCCGGCTCGACGTGCCGCCGGGCGAGCTCGCCGCCGAGGTCAGCTACCAGGTCGGCGCGCTGCAGGCCGTCGCCCGGACCGTCGGGGCGCGGGTCGGTTACGTCAAGCCGCACGGGGCCCTCTACAACCGGATCGTGCACGACGAGGAGCAGGCCGCGGCGGTCGTCGCGGGGGTCGTGGGCGTCGACCCGACGCTGGCGGTCGTCGGCCTGCCCGGGTCGGCGGTGCTCCGGCACGCGCGTGCGGCCGGCCTGCCGACGGTGACCGAGGCGTTCGTCGACCGCGGTTACCTCGCGGACGGCACGCTGGTGCCGCGCGACCGCCCCGGTGCGCTCGTCACCGACCCGGGCGAGGCGGCCGAGCGCGCGGTGCGCATCGCGACCGACGGCGCCGTGGTGGCGGTGGACGGGACGCTCGTGCGGGTCGACGCGGCCTCGCTGTGCGTGCACTCGGACACGCCGGGCGCGGTGCCGGTCGCGCGGGCCGTCCGGGCGGCCCTCGAGGCGGCCGGGGTCGAGCTGCGTCCGGTCGCTCCGTGACCGGGGGCTCCCGGTGACGGCACCGACGGCGGACGGGGTCCGCGTCGTGCCGTACGGCGTCGACGCGCTGCTCACCGACCTGCCCGACCTCGTGGCGGTCCGCGCGCTCGACGACACCCTGCGGGTCGATCCGCCGCCCGGCGCGGTGGACGTCGTCCCCGCCGCGCGCACGGTGCTGGTGCGGTTCGCGACACCCGGGGACGCCCGAGCCGCGGCCGACGGGCTGACGGAGGCGGCCGGGGCGGCGGTCGCCACGGCCCGCGCCGGTCGGCCCGCCGCTGCCCCGGACCGCCGGGCGACGGACGGCGCCGCCGACGTCGTCCTCCCCGTCCGCTACGACGGCGCCGACCTCGCGGAGGTCGCCCGGGCGACGGGTCTGACCGAGGACGAGGTCGTCCGCCGGCACGCCGAGCGGACGTACACGGTGGCGTTCGGCGGCTTCATGCCCGGGTTCGCCTACCTCACCGGGCTCGACCCCGCCCTGCGCGTCCCGCGGCGGGCGACGCCGCGCGAGCGCGTCCCGGCGGGCGCGGTGGCGATCGCGGGCGAGTTCGCCGCCGTCTACCCGGCGGCGACCCCCGGCGGGTGGATGCTGCTCGGCACCTGCGACGTGCCGCTGTTCGACGTCGACCGCGACCCGCCCGCCCTGCTCCGCCCGGGCGCCCGCGTGCGGTTCGCCCCGGGCGCGGAGCGGATGACCGCGGAGACCGGCCCCGGCGCCTCGGTGCCCGGCCCGCGCCCCGGCCCGCTCGGGCCCGGTGCACGCGCCGAGACCGGTGTGCGCACCGCTCCACGCACGCGCGCCGACGACCCGCGCGCCGACGACCCGCGCGCCGACGACCCGCACGCCGTCGTCGAGGTCCTCGCCCCGGGCCCGCTGACCCTCGTCCAGGACCGAGGCCGCCCGGGCCTGGCGGCCGTCGGCGTGGGCAGGTCCGGTGCGGCCGACGCCGGCGCGCTCCGCCTGGCGAACCGCCTCGTCGGCAACGCCCCCGGGGCTGCGGGCCTGGAGGTGCTGCTCGGGGGCCTGGTGCTCCGGTTCCCGGCCGGCGGGGTGGTCGCGCTCGCGGGCGCCGAGGTGCCGGCCGACGTCGACGGGGTCCCGATCGCCCCGCACGCCGCGACGCGTGTCCCGCCCGGCGGCGTGCTGCGCACCGGTACGGCGACGCGCGGCCTGCGGCTCTACCTGGCGGTCCGCGGCGGGCTCGACGTGCCGCCGGTGCTCGGGTCGCGCGCGGCCGACCGCCTCGCCGGCCTGGGGCCCGCTGCGCCGGGCGCCGGGGACGTGCTGCCCGTCGGCGCCGAGGTCGTCGACGCCGCCCAGCCGTGGGCCGATCCGCCACGCGACTGGCCGGACACCGCCGTGCTGCGCGTCACGCCGGGGCCGCGTGCCGACTGGTTCGCGCCGGGCGCGTTCGACCGGCTGCTCGGGGCCCGGTACGCGGTCACCCCGGCGAGCGACCGTGTCGCGCTGCGCCTCGACGGCCCGCCGGTCGGGCGCGCGGACCGCGGGGAGCTGCCGTCCGAGCCGCTGGTCCCGGGGGCGGTGCAGGTGCCGCCCGACGGACGCCCGGTGGTGTTCGGCGCGGACCACCCGGTGACCGGTGGCTACCCGGTGCTCGCGGTCGTCGAGCCCCGGTCGCGGGACCTCGCGGCGCAGCTCCGTCCCGGCGACCCGGTGGCGTTCGCCGCGCTCGACCAGCCCGCCACGACGCGCTGACCGCACCTCGCCCGGGTGTCCGCCGGCAGGTTCGCCGACCCCGCGGCGCCGGGCCCCGGGGCCGCGCCGGACACGCGTGAGCACGCAACACGCCGGTCGGGGCCGCGCGGTCTGTTTGAATGCTCCCGGAAGACAGAGGGGAGCTCCCGTGGACGTCAGCGTGGCCAGCAGGACCGTCGAGGGCAGGACCGTCGTCGACGTGACCGGCGAGATCGACGTGTACACCGCGCCCGCGCTGCGCGAGAAGCTCACCGCCCTGGTCGACGCCGGGCACGTGGACCTGGTCGTGAACCTCACCGAGGTGCGGTTCATGGACTCCACGGGGCTCGGCCTCCTGGTGGGCGTGCTGAAGCGTGTCCGGGGGCTCGACGGGCGGCTGCAGCTCGTCATCGACTCCGAGCGGCTGCTCAAGGTCTTCCGCATCACGGCCCTGACCCAGGTGTTCACGATCCGGGAGACGGTGGACGAGGCGCTCGCCGCCGACCGCGAGGGCTGAGCGGCGGTCCGGGCGGCCGCCGCGCCGATGACGCCGTCGCCGATCGACGCGTCCGCGTCTGCTGCGCCGACCCGCCACCCGGCTGGCCCGGCACGACCCGGCGTGACGGGCGGGCCCCCTGCGCCCGCCCGCCACCCCCGCGTCTCCGACGCCGTCCCCGGCCGGGCCGTCAGGACAGGTACTGCCCGACGAGCTGGACGACCTCGCCGCCCCGGACGTCCACCCAGAACTGCGCCGCCCCGCCGCCCACGCCGTCGACCCGGGAGGTCGCGGAGCAGCTCGGGTCTCCCGGGCTGGTCAGACCGGCGAGGTCCCGCGCGTGCTGCTCCACGGTCGCGTCCGGGCGGACGCAGAACCCGGTGACGACCACGTCGGGCGCGAGCGCCACGGTCCGCGACCGCTGGACCTCGTCGATCACCAGGAAGCCGGAGGGCGGGAGGTCCATCCCCTCCTCCAGCAGCTCCGGTGCGTTCTCCCGCGCCCAGGTGGTCGCGGCCGCGCCCCCGTAGAACAGCTCGAGGTCGACGGTGATCGTGCGCGCGTCCGGGTCGACGGCGAGCACGCTGCCGAAGAAGTCGCCGTCCTCCAGCCCGTCGCCCGAAGAAGGTGCGTCGGCCACGAGGCTCTCGTGCCCGTCCCACCGGCTGCGGTAGGGGTCGACGAGCGGACGGGTGTCCGCGGTCGGCGCCTCGGTAGCCGGCGGGGTCACCGGGTCCGGTGCCACCGGCTCCTCGGTCGGGGCCGTCACCACCGGCGTGCGCTCCGGGGTGGGCGCCGTCGGGCTGGGTGCCGGCAGCGCGGGCTGCGGGTCGGGGGAGCGCAGGTCGGCGAGGGTCGCGCCGGTCAGCACGAGCGCACCCGCCGCGGCGAGCGCGGCCACCCCGGCGGCCCCGCGGCGCACGACGCGCCGCCGCCGGCGCAGCCCGACCACCCGGTCCGGGTCGGCGGGCCGTCCCCGGTCCGCGGCGTCGTCCGCCATCTCGTCCAGTGCCCGGCTCAGGTCGAAGGTCACAGCGAGCTCCTCTCCTCGTCGCGCGCCGCGCGCCCGTGCACCGGTCCCAGCAGTCCCTCCAGGCGGTGCGTCCCGGTGGACAGGTAGCGCTTCACGGCGCCGACGCTCACGCCGAGGGTGTCGGCGATCTCGGCCAGCGGGAGGTCGTCGTAGTACCGCAGCACCACGCACGCACGCTCCCGGCGCGGAAGGGTCGCGAGCGCCGCTCGGACGTCGAGCTGGGCCGTGACCCGGTCACCGGCGTCCGGCACGGGGAGCGTGCTCTCGTACCCCAGCCGGGGGACCGCGTCCCGCCACCGCCGGAGCCGGCGGTGGCGGTCGACGAACGTGGTGAGGACCGCGCGGCGGACGTACGCCTCCGCGGTGTCCAGGTCCACCCCCGACCGGGAGCGCACCATCGTCTTGACCAATGCGTCCTGCACGAGGTCCTCGGCATCGCGCAGGTCCCCGGTCAGCAGGTACGCGTAGCCCACCAGGGCGCGTCCCCGCTCGCGGGCCAGCGCCGCGACCGCCTCGTCTCCGTGCTGCACGCTCGTCCTCCCGGCCGTGTCGATCGTCTCGTGATGTGGACGAGCACCGGGTGCCGGAGGTTGTACCGGCCACCCGTTCGGCTCAGGGACTCGTCAGGGGACGACCAGCGTGAACGGCTCCGAGACCACGAACGTCCAGTCGCCCGTGCCGAGCCCGGGCGTCGTCGTCCCGTCCGGCAGGACGTAGGCGATCGGCGCGAGGAACGCGTGCACGTAGGCCTGGTACTCCCCGCTCGGCAGCTCGGGCAGGCCCGGGTCCGTGCCCGCGCACGCCACGAGTCCCTCGGGGCCGACCCGGTCCGCCGTCCGCGGGATGCCCGAGCCCAGCACGTTGGTCCCGACCGAGTCCCAGTTCGTGAAGCTGGTGCCGACGACGACGCCGTCCTGGACGAGCGTCAACCACCCCCAGCCGCCCTCGCGGTAGACGAGCTTCCCGGGTCCGACGTACTCGAAGGTCGCGGGGACGGTGCTCAGATCCGCGAAGGCGACCCGGGTGCCGGACGCGGGCGTCGTGAGCCGCAGCGACGTGTCGCTGGGGGTCGGTGCGGGCTGCCCGCAGGTCGGCCAGTCCACGAGCGGCACCGGGATGAGGGCGTCACCGGTGTGGGGCGTGGGCGCCATCGTGGTCGCGTCCTCGCCCTCGATGACGAGGGGGACCGGGTCCCCGAGCACGATCCGGTGCTCGCCCAGCGCCGCGAGGGCATCGCTCTCCACGAGCCCGCCGTCGCTCGGGACGTCCTGGTCGTCACCCAGGTCGACGACCTCGGCCCACGGCTGCAGCGTGTAGCTCCCGGCGGGGAGCGGCTCGCCGGCGACGACGTCCGGCTGGGACTCCGGGGCGCAGGTGACCGGCGCGAGCCAGTCCCGTGCAGACGGGACGCCGCCGAGGTCCCGGTTCGCCAGCTGCCACGCCGGCACCGACCCCGTGCCCGAGGACGACAGGCCGACGACGACCCCGTCCCGCACCACGGCGATCGTCGCCCCCGCGGTCGGAAGGGCCGCGATCACGGGGGCCGACGTGCCCATGTCGACCCACGTGTCGACCGCGACCTGCTGCCCTGTGGGCACCCGGTCGGTCGTGGTCTCGACGTGCGCGCCGAACCGGTCGTCGAGCGGGAGGGCCGTCGGGCTCGTGACGAGCGACCCGCAGGCACCGAAGGCGAGCGACGGGTCGCCCGCGGCCAGGACCGTCCCGCGCGCCGGGGTCTCGGACGGGGTCGGTGCGGGGGTGCTCGGCGTGGGCGCCGGCGCGCTCGTCGTGGGCCTCGGCACCGGCGCCGCAGGTTGCGGCTCCGGGGTGCGGCCGAACGCGACGCCCCCCAGCACGGCGGCGCCGAGGACCGCCAGCGTCGTGACGGACACCCCGGCCGTACGCCGTCGACGCGCTCGGGACGCGGCGGACGTGATCCCGTCCGCGGACAGCCCCGCGCCCTCGCGCATCCGCGCCACCTGGTCGTCGGCGCCCCGCCGGGCGAGGTCGCCGAACGCGCCGTGCAGGTCGTGCTCGTTCATCGCCGGTCCTCCGTCGCCGTCCGCACCTCGACCGTCTCCGCGGCCGGGCGCACCTCCCCCATGAGCGCACCGAGGCGCTTCGTGCCTTCCGACAGGTAGCGCTTCACCGCGCCCTCCGAGATCCCGAGCCGGTCGGCGATGCCCGCGACGGTCAGGTCCTCGTAGAACCGGAGGACCACGCACGCCCGCTCGCGCGGCCCGAGGTGCCGCAGCGCGGACTCCAGGTCGGCCGCGGTCTCCGTCGCGCCGGCGGTGGGTGCTTCGGCCTCGGGCGTGACGAGCAGGTGGGCCCGCCTCTGCCAGAGCCGTCGGCGCCGGTACTGGTCCAGGTACGTCGTCAGGACGGCCTTCCGGACGTACGCCTCCAGCGACTCGATGTCGGCGCCGGCCCGCCACCGGGACCACGCCTTCGCGAGCGCGTCCTGCACCAGGTCCTGCGCGCTGTCGTGGTCACCGGTCAGCAGCCGGGCGTACCCGACCAGCGCCGGGCCGCGTGCGGCGACGAACTCCGTCACCTGTTCCTGCCACGCCACGTCGTCCCCCTCGTCGTCGGCCGCCCGCGCGGGGCGGCCGGGCGATCCTGTCGTGAGGTGGGACGAGGACCTGCTGCGGAACGTTGGGTCGGCAGCGGAGATCACCCGGTCGGCGCAGCGACCCGCGAGCACGCCTCACGGCACGACGAGCGTGAACGGCTCCCCGACGACCTGGCGCGTGGTCACCTCCGACCCGCGCGGGACGATCTCCGTGCCGTCGGGACCGACGAGCCCGTACGGGCTCGCCAGCACCACGGGGTAGGCCGTGTACGTGCCGGGTTCGAGCGGGACGTCGTACGCCGTCACCAGCCCGTCTGCGCACGTCCGCCAGGACGCGGTCGGCACGACGGTCCCGACCGTGCTGCCGAAGTCGATGTCCTCCAGGCCGTAGGCCACCTCGGTGGCGGCGACCACCGCGCCGTCGCGCGTCAACCGGAGCAGGCTGCCGCGACCGAGCGAGATCCGGCCGGAGCCGCCGTAGGTCGTGCTGACCTCGACGCCCGTCCCGGCGGTGACGGTGCCCTGCGGACCGGTGACGGCGAGCACCCCGCCGGCCGGGTCCGGCGTCACGACGGCGGCGCAGCCGTCGGGGTAGGTGGTCAGGTCGTCCGCGACGCCGACACCGTCGAGGCTCGGCGGCCCGGCCGGGGCCTGCGGGAGCGCGGCCGCGTCGGCCTCCTGCGCCTCGACGCGGACGGGCACGGCGGCGGACACCACCGAGCCCTCCTCGAGCGGGACGTGCTCGGCGACGTCCGCCGCCGTGTAGACGCCGTCCCCCGCGACGAGGGTCAGCAGCGCGTCGCGCCCGGTCGTCCACACCCCGGCGACCGCGATCGCCTCGTAGTCACCGGCGGGCAGCGGCTCGCCCGCCGAGGCGCCCGGGGCGTCGCACACGGTCGGCGTCACGTGGCTGACGAAGGTCGGGGTCGACGCGTGCTCCCCGTCGTCGTAGACGAGGGCCACCGTGTCCACCGTCGACGCGGACGGGTACGTGGGCGCCGTGGCGACCACGACGCCGTCCCGCGCGAGCAGGACGGTCGGCCCCGTCGCCGGCGCGACCGCGCCGACGTCGCCCGAGGTGATCTGCCACGTCGTCCGCACCTCGACCGGCGCGCCACCGAGCACCGACGGCGTCGCCGACAGGCCGAGGCCGAGCCCCGCGGCGGTGGGGGCGACGGCCGGTGCGCCGACCACCGACCCGCAGGTACCGAACGGCAGCGAGGGGTCGCCGGCGGGCAGCGCCGAGGTGGGCGCGGTCGCCGTCGGCGTCGCAGACGGAGCCGGGGTGGTCGGGGACGGCGTGGGCCCCGTCGGCGGCGCGGCAGGTGCGGGATCGGCCCGCTCCCAGGACGCCACGGCGACGCCGCCGGCGGCGACGCCGAGGACGGCGCACGCGGTCACGGCGGCCACGAGCGCGGTGTGCCGGACGCGCCCGCGCCGGGCGCGCGCGGTCATCGCGTCGACGGGCAGGCCGCCCCCGGCGCGCGTGCGGGCGTCCTCCTCGGTGGCGACGCCCTGCACGAGGTCGTCGAGCGCGCGGCGCAGCTGGTCGCTCATCGCCGGCCTCCGTTCGTGGTCGAGAGGTCCTCGGTGTCCAGGTCGCCGGCGACGCCGAGCAGGCGGCTCAGGCGGCGCGCGGCGTCGGACAGGTAGCGCTTGACGGCACCCTCGGAGAGGTCGAGACGGTGGGCGATCTCCGGGACCGTCAGGTCGTCGTAGTGGCGCAGCACGGTGCAGGCCCGCTCACGCGGGGACAGCCGCCCGAGCGCGTCGGCGACCTGCGCGCGGTCGACGGTGGCGCGTTCCGGCGACGGCGTGGGGGAGTCGTGGACCAGGAGGTGGGCGTGGTCCCGCCACGCCCGCTCCCTGCGGCACCGGTCGATCCAGCCGTTCAGGACGGCGCGGCGCACGTAGGCCTCGAGCCAGGTGATGTCGGCGCCGGAGCGCCGCCGGGACCAGGCGCGGACGATCGCGTCCTGCACGAGGTCCTCGGCCGTGGCCGTGTCGCCGGTGAGCAGGCGCGCGTAGCCCACGAGCGCGGGTCCGCGCTCACGGGCGAACGCCGCCAGGTCGTCCTGCCAGGTCACCGAGGTCCTCCGCCGCTGTCGTCCGGGAGCGGCGTCGCCGTGCCCGGTGCGAGTGTCGCGGGGTGGACGGGGCGCGGGCCCCGACCGTTGGGGGGTGCCCGGACGCCTCACCCGTTCGGCTCAGCGCGTCACGCGGTACACCAGGCTGCCCCGTCCGCCCGGCCCGGGCTGCTCGGTCACCTCGACGTGGTAGCCCCGGAGCGTCAGGGAGAACGACGTGTCGTCCCCAGCCAGGCCGGCGTGCTCGGACACCGTGCCGCCGGTCGTCCGGTCGGCGGCGATCGCGACGCCGGCGAGCGCCGCGCGCGCCTGCTCGTCCGAGGTCCGTGTGCCGTCCTCGCCGCTCATCACCTCCCAGTGCGTGACGGGCAGCCCCCGCACCCCGAGCGCCGTGGCCGCACGCTGGAGCGCGTCGGTGCCGGTGACGCCCACGGTGACCTTCCAGCCGTCGAGGCCGCTGGTGATCACCTCGAGCACGCCGTCGCCCACGAGCGGGACGTCCGCCAGCGGGTAGTCGGCCGGGAGGTCCGGGTCGTCGGCGAGCGGCGCCTCCTCGGGCAGCAGGGTCACGTCGACCGCGGAGGACATGACGTACGCGGCCTCGTCCTCGCCCTCGGCGCCGTCGGCGAGGGCGGCGACCGCCACCAGCGCGTAGTCGCCGGGGGCGGGCACGGCGCCGGCGAGGCCTCCGGCGTCGGTGCCGGGGCAGGAGCGCAGGGCGCCGGACCCCGTCGGCACCGCGAGACCCGCGACTGCGCGCTCGCTCGCGGCGTCGCCCGCGACCAGCCGGGCGGCGTCGTCCGCCACCGCGACCACGGCACCGTCCCGCACCAGGGCCACGGCCGGTGTCCGCAGGGGGAGCACGTCCGGGCCGTCGGCGGTGACCCAGACGGGGACCTGGGGTCCGAGCGACCGTCCCACCAGCTCGCCCCCGGCGTCGGACCCCGGCATGCCGAGGTGCAGCCTCAGGTCGCCCACGCCGGTCGCGAGGCCCGCGACGTCCGCGCCGCACAGGACGGACCCGCTCGGCTCGACCGGCTCCCGCGGGTCCGCCGCCCCGGCGGGTGCGGCCGCCCCGTCGACGGCCGCGTCGTCGGGCCGGGGCCAGCCCACCGCGGAGCCGCCCACGCCGATCGCGACGGCCGCAGCGCCGCCCACTGACGCCCGCGCGACGGCCCGCCGCGTCCGGGCCCGACGCACTCGTCCCCGCAGCCGCACGAGGCCGCTCGTCCCCCCGAGCGCCCGGTCGTCCCGCCCTGTCGGTCCGTCCACGGCGTCGCGCAGGGCACGCCCCAGATCGATGCTCACCGTCATGCCCTCCCGGTCGTCGTCAGGTCGATCACGTGCGCCTCGGGGGCCGGCACCACCGGGCCCAGCAGCTCTTCCAGGGCAGCGACGCCGTCGTGCAGGTACCGCTTCACCGCGCCGTCCGAGACCCCGAGCCGGCGAGCGATCTCGGGGACGGTCAGGTCGTCGTAGAACCGGAGCACCACGGCAGCGCGGTGCCGCGGGGCGAGCCGGGTGAGGGCGACCTCGACGTCGGTGCGCTCGGCGGCGAGGTGGTCGTGCGCCGGCGCGTGCTCGGGACGGGCGACGAGGTGCCGGACGCCGTCCCACAGCCGGCGTCGCCGGTGCCCGTCCAGGTAGGCGTTGAGGATCGCCCGCCGCACGTATCCCTCGATCGCGGCGAGGTCGCGGAGGCTGCCGCGCCCCCGGGAGAACGTGCGGACGAGTGCCTCCTGCGTCAGGTCCTCGGCCTCGCGGGGGTCGCCGGTGAGCAATGAGGCGTACCGCACGAGCGCGGCGCCGCGCTCGTGCACCAGCGCACTGAGCGCGTCGTCCCAGCCCGCCATCCCAGCCTCCTACCCACCGGCCGCGCCGGACGGCGACGACTCTCACGGATCATGACGAGCGGCGGGGCCGGAACCGTTGCCCCCACCGGGCATCCTGGCGGCCGAGTGGTGGAACCGGCCGTGGCACCCCTTCCCAACCGGACATATCTGGCTACAGTGGCGTCCTCTCGCGCGGCAACGGAGCAGCGCGAACCGAGGGGCGGCTCGGGCAGGGCCGTGCCCCGCGTCCGAGGGGGATGCATGGTCGAGCTCGGGTCCGAGAGCCTCGTGGTGGTCGGCGTCATCGCGGTCGTGGCGGTCGCCGCCCTCGTCGTGGCGGTGGTGCTGCGCCGGCAGGTCCTGGCCGCGGACGAGGGGTCCGTGTCGATGCGGGCGATCGCCGCGGCGGTGCAGGAGGGTGCGGCGGCGTACCTGTCGCGGCAGCTGCGCACGCTGGTGCTGTTCGCCGTGGTGGTGTTCGCGCTGCTGTTCCTGCTGCCGGGCGACGCGGGGGTGAAGATCGGCCGCTCGGTGTTCTTCCTGGTGGGGGCGGGGTTCTCCGCGTCGATCGGGTACCTGGGCATGTGGCTCGCGACCCGGGCGAACGTGCGGGTGGCGGCCGCGGCGTCGCTGCCCGGCGGGCGGGCGAACGGGGCGCGGATCGCGCTGCGGACCGGTGGCGTCGTGGGGATGTCGGTCGTCGGGCTGGGGCTGCTCGGCGCGGCGGTGGTCGTGCTGCTGTACCGGGGCGACGCGCCCGCGGTGCTGGAGGGCTTCGGCTTCGGGGCGGCGCTGCTGGCGATGTTCATGCGGGTCGGCGGCGGCATCTTCACCAAGGCGGCGGACGTGGGCGCCGACCTGGTCGGGAAGGTCGAGCAGCACATCCCCGAGGACGACCCGCGGAACGCCGCGACCATCGCGGACAACGTGGGGGACAACGTCGGCGACTGCGCGGGGATGGCGGCCGACCTGTTCGAGTCGTACGCCGTGACGCTGGTGGCGGCGCTGATCCTCGGCCGTGCGGCGTTCGGCGAGGAGGGGCTGGTGTTCCCGCTGATCGTGACGGCGATCGGCGCGGTGGTCGCGGCACTGGGGGTCGTGGTGACCCGGGTGCGCGGCGACGAGAGCGGGCTGACGGCGATCAACCGCGGGTTCGCGGTGGCCGCGGTGGCGGGCGCGGTGCTCGCGGCGGCCGCGGCGTTCGTCTACCTGCCGTCCTCGTTCGCCGACCTGGCGGGGACCGCCGGCCTGGGCGACCACCCGGGCGACCCGCGGGCGGTGGCGGCCGGCGCGGTCGCGATCGGCGTGGTGCTGGCGGGCGTGATCCTCTGGCTGACCGGCTACTTCACGGGCACGACGTCGAAGCCGACGATCCACGTGGCGCGCACGTCGCAGACCGGCGCCGCCACGGTGGTGCTGTCCGGCATCGGCGTGGGCTTCGAGTCCGCCGTGTACACGGCGGGCACCATCGCCGCGGCGATCTGCGCGGTGTTCCTGCTGGCGGGTGGGTCGATCTCGCTGTCGCTGTTCCTGGTGGCGCTCGCGGGCTGCGGCCTGCTCACCACGGTGGGCGTGATCGTCGCGATGGACACGTTCGGCCCGGTGAGCGACAACGCCCAGGGCATCGCGGAGATGTCCGGCGACGTCACCGAGGAGGGCGCCCAGATCCTCACGGACCTCGACGCGGTCGGGAACACGACCAAGGCCGTCACCAAGGGGATCGCGATCGCGACGGCGGTGCTCGCCGCGACGGCGCTGTTCGGGTCGTACGCGGACGCGGTGGCCGGGGCGCTCGGGGACCTGGAGCTGACGCGGGTGCCCGGGGACATCGTGCTGGCGATGACGGACTACCAGGTGATCAGCCCGGTGACGCTGGTCGGGGTGATCCTGGGCGGCGCGACGGTGTTCCTGTTCTCCGGCCTGGCGATCGACGCCGTGACCCGCGCGGCGGGGGCGATCGTGTACGAGGTGCGGCGGCAGTTCCGCGAGCACCCCGGGATCATGACCGGCGCCGAGCGCCCGGAGTACGGCAAGGTCGTCGACATCTGCACCCGGGACTCGCTGCGCGAGCTCGCCACCCCCGGCCTGCTCGCCGCCTCCGCGCCGGTCGCGGTCGGGTTCGGGCTCGGCATCGGCCCGCTGGCCGGCTTCCTGGCCGGGGCGATCGGCGCGGGCGTGCTGATGGCGGTGTTCCTCGCCAACTCCGGCGGCGCCTGGGACAACGCGAAGAAGCTGGTCGAGGACGGCCGCTACGGCGGCAAGGGGTCCCCGGCGCACGACGCCGTGGTCATCGGCGACACCGTCGGCGACCCGTTCAAGGACACCGCCGGCCCGGCGATCAACCCGCTGATCAAGGTGATGAACCTGGTCGCGCTGCTGATCGCGCCCGCGGTGGTGGCCGTGAGCCTGGGCGAGGACGCGAACCACGTGCTCCGGCTGACGATCGCGATCGTGGCGGCGCTGATCGCGGCCACGGCGGTCCTGCTGTCGCGGCTGCGGGCGGCACGGGTGGACGAGGAGGCGCGGCTCGAGCGCGAGGTGCCGCTGCGGGCGTGACGGGCGGACGGGTGGGACCGCCCGCCTCGACGCCCGGCGGGCGGTCCGGCAGGCTGGAGGCCATGACCTCGAGCCGCGCCGCCGTCCTCCGCCCGTCCCGCCGAGCCCCCCGCCGCGTCCTGGCGGGCGCCGCGCTGCTCGCCCTCGCCGTGCCGCTCGCCGCCTGCTCCGGCGACGACGACCGGGTGCAGGCGTTCTGCTCCGCGGGCGAGGACGCGATGTCGGAGATCACCGCGGCCGGCTCGCTCAGCGACGACCCGCAGGCGTTCGCCGACGCGATCGGCGCGGCGCGGGACCAGTTCGACGAGGTCGAGGCCCCGGACGAGATCGCCGACTCGTGGGAGGTGTTCACCTCGACGTTCGCCGACCTCGACGACGCCCTGTCGGACATCGACCCGTCCGACCAGGAGGCGTTCACCGCCGCGCTGCAGCAGTTCGCCGAGTCGGCCGACTCCGAGGACCTGTCCACCGCGAGCGACGAGCTGAGCGCGTTCACCACCGAGAACTGCGAGTGACCGTGCGGCTGCACCTCGTCCGGCACGGCCAGACCTCGTCCAACCTGGTCTCGGCGCTCGACACCGCCGCGCCCGGCGCCCCGCTGACCGAGGAGGGCGAGCGGCAGGCCCGCGCCGTCGGGCGGGCGCTCGCCGTCGCCCCGCTCGACGCCGTGTACGCGTCCACGCTCGACCGGGCGCGGGCGACCGCCGCCGAGGTCGCGCGGCCGCACGGCCTCGACGTGCAGGTGCGGGAAGGGCTGCGCGAGGTGCTCGCCGGCGACCTGGAGATGCGCACGGACGAGGCGTCGGTGCACCGCTACCTGTCGACCATGGTGGCGTGGGCGTCGGGCGACCTGGACGCGGAGATGCCCGGCGGCGAGTCGGGCCGCGCGACGCTCGACCGGTTCGACGCCGTGGTCGACGAGCTGCTCGGCACGGGCGCCGAGACGGTCGCCGCGGTGAGCCACGGCGCGATGATCCGGCTGTGGGCGCTCACCCGCGCCGGGAACCTCGACGCCGCGACGGCCGGGCGGTGGGCGCTCGACAACACCGGCGTGGTGACGCTGGAGACCGGTGGCCCGACCGGGTGGTACGCGATCCGCTGGCAGGACGAGGTGGTGCCGCACGCCGCGCCCGCCGGGGGCGACGGGCCGGGCGGGGAGCCGCTGCCGGTCTGACGGCGCGCCGCGTCGGGGAGGATGGTCCGGTGGACGCCGCACCGACCGAGCCCCTGACCGCCGACCCCGCGCTGGTCGCCGCCCTGCGCGCCGACCTCGCCGCGTCCGGGTTCACCGTGCCCGGCGTCGAGGAGCTGCTCGGCCCGGTCGCGAGCGCGGCCCTGCACCGCGAGGAGCCGGTGCCCGCGCTGCTGGCGACGGCCGGGGACGAGCCGCGCGCGGCGCTGGTGCGGGCGTTCGTGCTCGGCGTGCCGGTGCCCGCGGCGCACCTGGCCCGCGCGCTGCCGACGCTCGGCGTGCCGGGGGCGGAGCGGCTGGGGCTCGTCGCCGCGGCCGGCGCC
>NZ_SZYE01000088.1 GCF_005239125.1 Cellulomonas hominis
CCCGGGCCGTGCTGGCGGCCGCGGCGGACGACCGCCGGTCGACCCGGGAGGCGCCGCTGGCCCTGCCCGACCCGGCGGGCGCGCTGCCCTCGGTCGCGACCGACGCGCCCGTGGACCTGGCCGTCGACGTGCTGCCGGTGCGGGACCGCGTGCTCGCCGCCCTGCGCGCCCACGCCACCCAGGTCCAGGCCGTCACGCCGCTCGACCACCCGGACGCGGTCGCCTGCTACGCCCTGTCGAACCTCGTGCTCGCCCCGGTGCTGCCGACCGAGTCGTACGTCTGGGCCCCCGGCGGCGCCCCGGCAGCCCCGCTCCCGCTGCCCGCGGACGCGCGCTGACCGACGCGTCGGGCCGCGAGGTAGCCTGACGCGCGTGCAGCCCCTGTCGACCCGGATGGTCCTCCGCGCCCTCGGCGCCCTGCTGCTCGGCGTCCTGGTCGGGACCGTCGGCACCGTCATGCACCGCTCGGCGCGGCCCTGGGGGGTCGTCGTCTGCCTGCTGCTGGTGCTGGCCGCCGCCGTGACCGTGCGCGCCTGGGGCGGCTGGGTCGCCTCGGTCGGGCTGCTGGTCGGGCTCTTCGGCAGCGTGCAGGTGCTGTCCGGGTTCGGCCCGGGCGGGGACGTGCTGGTGCCGGGCGGGGACGCCGCCCTCGGCTGGACGTGGGCGCTCGGGGCGCTGGCGGTGGCGCTCGCCGTGGCGCTCGCGCCGCGCCGCTGGTTCGCGGACGTGCCGCTGCGCCGCCGCCCGAGCGCCCCGTGACCGAGGTCGACCCGCTCTACGGGGACGGTGACGCCGGGGCCGCGGGCGCCGCCGCCACGGACGCGTTCCGCGCCGCGATGGGCCGGCTGCCCGCGGGGGTGGTCGTGGTGTCCGTCCGGTGGAAGGGCACCGACCACGCGATGACGGCCTCGGCGCTGACCTCGGTGTCGCTGGAGCCGCCGATGCTGCTGCTCTGCGTGCACCAGGACGCCCGGCTGCGGGACGCGCTGGACGACGTCGACACCTGGGCGGTGAGCGTGCTCGCGGACGACCAGGGCCCGGTGGCCGACTGGCTCGCCTCGCCGGGGCGCCCCGCGGTCGGCCAGCTGGACCGCGTGCCGCACGTCGCGGCGCCGCGGTCGGGCGCCGCGTGGGTGTCCGGCGCCGCCGCCTGGTTCGAGTGCCGGACCTCCCGGATCGTGCCGGCGGGGGACCACGACGTCGTGCTCGCGGACGTGCTCGAGTCGCGGGAGGGCGATCCCGGGGCGGGCTCGCTCGTCCACCTGCGCCGGCGGGTGCGCGGGCTGCGCTGACCGGCGGGGCACCGTTGCGAAGTCGTGACCTGCGAACCGGTCGAAAGCGGGACAGGGACCCAGGTCGGATCCGGGGTGCGGCCGTAGAATCGGCGGTCGCGGCGCCCTGATCCCGGTGCCGCGCACCGGCGAGGGGGAACCTGGATGGCGAAGGGCAGCGCGGAGGGCACCGAGCCCGCCGTGGACGGCGGCGGACCCGAGGAGTCGTGGTCCCCGCTGGACGAGTTCGAGCCCGAGCGCCCGCGGCGCCGACTGCGCACGGCGCTGATCGTCGGCGGCGTGGTCGTGCTGCTGGCCGGCGCGTACGTCGGCGCGTCCTTCGCCCTGGCCGACCGGGTCCCGCGCGGCACGACCGTCGCGGGCGTGGCCGTCGGCGGCATGTCCGCCGAGCGCGCGGAGCAGGTCCTGACCGACGAGCTGGGCGGCCTCGCCGCCGAGCCGGTGCCGGTGAGCGCGCAGGACATGTCCGGCACGGTCGACCCGGCCACCGCGGGCCTGACGTTCGACGCCGCGGCGACCGTCGACCGGCTGACCGGCGCGGACCTGCGCCCGCAGCGGCTGTGGCGGCACGTGGTGGGCGGCACCGCGGAGGAGCCGGTCACGGTCGTCGACGACACCGCGCTGGACGCGGCCGTCGAGTCGCTGTCCGGGACGCTCACCCTGGCGCCGGTGGACGGGTCGATCGCGTTCGCCGACGGGGAGGCGCACGCCGTCGCGGCCGAGGACGGCTGGGCGCTCGACGAGGACGCCGTCCGCACGACCCTGGCCCGCACGTGGCTCACCGCCGCGCGCCCGCTCGAGCTCGCCACCGAGGTGGTCGCCCCCGACATCACGCAGGAGGAGACCGACCGCGCGCTGCAGGACGTCGCCTCGCGGGTGGTCGCGGCGCCCGTCGCCGTGCAGGTCGCGGGCCAGACCGTCGAGCTGCCGGCGGACGTGCTGGGCGCCGCGGCGTCGATGGTGCCGCAGGACTCCGACCTGGTGCTGCAGCTGGACGGCGCGGCGCTGGTCGAGGCGGTGCTCGCGCGCTCGACGAACCTGCTCACCACCGCCTCGGACGCGCGCTTCGAGTTCCAGGACGGCGCACCGGTGATCGTGCCCGGCACGCCCGGCACCACCCTGGACCCGGCCGCGCTCGCGACCGCGGTCGCGCAGGCCACCCAGGCCGACCAGCGGGACGCCGCCGTCGAGCTCGTCGCGTCCGACCCGGCGCAGACCACCGAGGCGCTGCAGGCCCTCGGCGTCAACCAGGTCGTCGCCGAGTTCTCCACCCCGCTGACCTCGGAGCCGCGCCGCACGCAGAACATCGCCGCGGGCGCCGCCGCCATCTCCGGCACGCTGGTCCGCCCGGGGGAGACGTTCAGCCTGACCGACGCCCTCGGGCCGATCGACGCCGCGCACGGCTTCACCACCGCGGGCGCGATCGTGAGCGGCGAGCACACGGACGCGTGGGGCGGCGGGCTGTCCCAGCTGTCGACGACCACGTACAACGCCGCGTACTTCGCCGGCATGGAGGACGTGGAGCACAAGCCGCACTCCGAGTGGTTCACCCGGTACCCCGCGGGCCGCGAGGCGACGCTGTTCACCGGCACGCTGGACATGAGGTGGAAGAACACCACCCCGTACGGGGCGCTGGTCCAGGCGTACGTCGCGGACGGCAAGACGTGGGTGAAGATCTGGAGCACCCCGTACTTCGAGGTGAGCACCGAGGCCGGCCCGAAGACCAACGTCGTGCAGCCGACCACCGTGTACTCGCAGTCGCCGACCTGCTCGCCGCAGTCGGCGGGCAACCCGGGCTTCCGGATCACGAACACCCGGACCATCAAGCTCAACGGCGAGGTCGTCGCGGTCGAGCCGTCGACGTGGACCTACCGGGCGCAGAACAAGGTGGTCTGCGGCCCGGACCCGGCGACGGCGCCGCCGGCGGGCTGAGGTCCGCCGGTGCCCGGTGCGCCGCGGCGGCTCAGCGCCGCGGGCGGCGCTCCGGGGCCGGCGGCACGACCTTGCCCAGCGCGATCTCGGCGCCCGGCACCTGCACGTCGCCCGCCCGGCGGGTCCGGACGGTGACCCCGTCGTCGTCCACCGCCACCAGGTCGCCGAGCACGTCCGTGTAGGGCTGCGGCTCCCCGGCCGGGAGCCGACGGCGGACGACGACCCGCTGGCCCGGCCGCCAGGCGCGCCACGGGTCCGCGGCCGGGCCGCCGGCGCCGGGTCCCGCCGGGCCGCTCGCGTCGTCGCTGCTCACGTGTCGTCCCCGTCTCGTCGTGCCCTGCTGCGCCGGTCGTGCGCAGGTGAGCGATACTAGGAGCAGCCAGCCCGAGCCGACCCGGATCGCGCCCGGCCGCCGAGGCCGGGGCGCGTGGAGGACACCGTGACGTATGTGATCGCCCAGCCCTGCGTGGACGTCAAGGACAAGGCGTGCATCGAGGAGTGCCCGGTCGACTGCATCTACGAGGGCAAGCGGTCGCTGTACATCCACCCCGACGAGTGCGTGGACTGCGGCGCCTGCGAACCGGTCTGCCCCGTCGAGGCCATCTACTACGAGGACGACGTCCCCGAGCAGTGGAGCGAGTACTACAAGGCCAACGTCGAGTTCTTCGACGACCTGGGCTCGCCCGGCGGCGCCGCGAAGATGGGCGTGATCGACAAGGACCACCCCGTCATCGCCACCCTGCCGCTCCAGGTGCACGGCGAGTAGACCGCGTGGGCCTGCACACCGGCGCGCTGCCGGACTTCCCCTGGGACACCCTGACGGCGTACGGCGACCGGGCCCGGGCGCACCCGGACGGCATCGTCGACCTGTCCGTCGGCACGCCGGTCGACCCGACGCCCGAGGTCGTGCGGCGGGCGCTGGCGGACGCGGCCGACGCGCCGGGCTACCCGCAGACCTGGGGGACGCCCGCGCTGCGCGAGGCCGTCGTCGCCTGGTACGCCCGGCGCCGCGGCGTCCCCGGCCTCGACCCCGCGGGCGTGCTGCCGACGGTCGGGTCGAAGGAGCTCGTGGCGCTGCTGCCCGCGCTGCTGCGCCTGGGTGCCGGTGACCTGGTCGCGCACCCCGCCGCGGCGTACCCGACGTACGACGTCGGCGCGCGGCTGGCCGGCGCCGAGCCGGTCGCGACCGACGACCCGGCCGCGCTGCTGGCCGGACCGGACGGCGACCGGGTGCGCCTGGTGTGGCTGAACTCCCCGGGCAACCCGGACGGACGGGTCCTCGGGGTCGAGGAGCTGCGCGCGGTGGTCGAGGCCGCCCGCGCCGCCGCCGCCCGCACCGGCCGGCCGGTCGTCGTGGCGTCGGACGAGTGCTACGCCGAGCTGGCGTGGGACGAGCCGTGGGCGACCGACGGCGTGCCGAGCGTGCTGGACCCGCGGGTCGCCGGCGGCGACGTCACCGGGCTGCTCGCGCTGTACTCGCTGTCCAAGCAGTCGAATCTCGCGGGGTACCGGGCGGCGTTCGCCGCGGGCGACCCGGCGCTGGTCGGCGACCTGCTCGCCACCCGCAAGCACGTCGGCATGATCGTGCCCGCCCCGGTGCAGGCCGCGATGACCGTCGCGCTCGGCGACGACGCCCACGTGGCCGAGCAGCGCGAGAGGTACCGCGCCCGGCGCGCCACGCTGCTCGGGGCGCTGGGCGCCGCCGGGCTGGTCGTGGACCGGTCCGCCGCGGGGCTGTACCTGTGGGCCCGGCCGGCCGAGGGCGACGACGACTGCTGGGTCACCGTGGGCCGGCTCGCCGAGCGGGGGATCCTGGTCGCGCCGGGGTCGTTCTACGGCGCGCCGCGGCACGTGCGCGTGGCGCTGACCGGCACGGACGAGCGGATCGCGGCGGCCGCGGCGCGGCTCGCGGCGGTCGGCGCGCGCTGACCCCGCAGGCCGGTGCGCCGCGCCGCGACGGGGGCCCGCGCCCTGCGACACGGCGTGTGACTCTCGTCACAGCGCCTCGCGCTGCTCCGGGGATGGTTCCGCCCGCGGACGGCACGTAGCCTCGTCGCAGGCCGAGCCACCCCCGTGGCGCGCGCCCGCACCGCAGCGGCCGCCGGCACCTGACCTGCACGACCTCGCGGACCGGACCGAGGTCCGAGCCCCGCACACCGCCCGAGGAGGAGCGCCATGTCCGACGTCACCACCGAGCCTGTCCAGCTGGTCGTCGACGGCACCCCGCACGACCTGCCGGTGGTGCGCGCGACCGAGGGCAACGACGGCGTCGTCGTGTCGTCCCTGCTGCGCGAGACCGGCCTCGTCACCGTCGACCCCGGGTTCATGAACACGGCGTCCTGCGAGTCGCAGATCACCTACATCGACGGCGACGCGGGCATCCTGCGCTACCGCGGGTACCCGATCGACCAGCTCGCCGAGAAGTCCTCGTTCCTCGAGGTGGCGTACCTGCTCATCAACGGCGAGCTGCCCACGACGGACCAGCTCGAGGCGTTCGTCGAGCGGATCAACCGGCACACCTTCGTGCACGAGAACTTCCGCACCTTCATGGGGACCTTCCCGTCCGGCGCGCACCCGATGGCCGTCATGTCCTCGGCGATCAACGCGCTGCCGACGTTCTACCCGGAGTCGCTCGACCCGTTCGACCCGGCGACCGTCGAGCTCGCCACCGTGCTCATCCTCGCCAAGACGCGGACCATCACGTCGTACCTGCACCGCACGTCCCGCGGCGAGCCGCTGCTGTACCCGGACTACTCGCGCGGGTACATCGAGGACTTCCTGCGGATGACGTTCGCGATCCCGTACCAGCAGTACGACGTCGACCCCACGGTGGTGCGCGCGCTCGACAAGCTGCTCATCCTGCACGCCGACCACGAGCAGAACTGCTCGACGTCGACCGTCCGGATCGTCGGGTCCAGCCACGCCAACCTGTACGCGTCGGTCGCCGCGGGCATCAACGCGCTGTCCGGCCCGCTGCACGGCGGCGCCAACGAGGCGGTTCTGCGGATGCTCGCGGAGATCCAGGCGAACGGCGGCGACGCCACCGAGTTCATGCGCCGGGTCAAGAACAAGGAGCAGGGCGTCCGGCTCATGGGCTTCGGCCACCGGGTCTACAAGAACTACGACCCGCGCGCCGCCATCGTGAAGGAGAGCGCCGACGCCGTCCTCGCCGCCCTCGGCAAGGACAACGAGCTGCTGGACATCGCGCGCACCCTCGAGGAGATCGCGCTGTCCGACGAGTACTTCATCTCGCGCAAGCTGTACCCGAACGTCGACTTCTACACCGGCCTGATCTACAAGGCGATGGGCTTCGACGAGCGCATGTTCACCCCGCTGTTCGCGCTCGGCCGGATGCCCGGCTGGATCGCGCAGTGGCGGGAGATGATGACGGACCCGCAGACCAAGATCGGCCGGCCGCGCCAGGTGTACTCGGGCTCGCCGGAGCGGACCTTCGTCCCGGTCGAGGACCGCTGACGGCAGCACCGCCCGATCGGGCGAGCGCTTCCCCCGGATCGGGCCGGACGAACCGGTCAGAACACGACGAGCCGGACCGATCCGGGGAGCATGTCGCCCACTGAGGCCGCGCACCGTCGCGGCAGCAGCCGGCGGCCAGGACCCCGAGGGCGACGCGGGGTGCGGCCGACCGGTGTCGAGCGGGCCTTCGGGCCCGAGGAGATCATCGTCTCCAAGACCGACCCCAAGGGGGTCGTCACCTACGCGAACGACGTGTTCGTGCGCGTGAGCGGGTACCCCGAGGAGGAGATCCTCGGCAGCCCGCACAACCTCATCCGGCACCCGGCGATGCCGCGGGCGGTGTTCCGGCTGATGTGGGACGTCATCCCCACCGGCCAGGAGCTGTTCGCCTACGTGCTGAACCTCGCGGCGGACGGCGGGCACTACTGGGTGCTCGCCCACGTCACCGCCTCGCGCGGGCCGGGCGGGGCGGTCGTCGGGTACCACTCCAACCGCCGGTGGGTCCCGCCCGCCACGCAGCGCGCCGTCGGCGACCTCTACGCCCGGATCCGGGCCGCCGAGGACGCGCAGCCGAGCACCACGGAGGCGCTCGCCGCGGGCGCCGCGGCGCTCGGCGCCGCGCTGGACGACGCCGGGATGACGTACGACGAGTGGGTGTGGTCGCTCGCCGGCCGCGACGACGCCGACGGGGGTGCCGCATGACCGCGACGACGAGGGCGCTGCCCGTGCTGCCGGTGCCACCGGGTCCGGGGACAGCGGCCCCGGCGCGGGCGGGCCGGGACCGCCGGTGGTCCCGCTCCCGGGGCCCGGCCGCGGAGCCCGACGACGGCACCGCGGCGGCGCTGGCGGCGATCGCCGCGTTCTGCGACCGGATCGCGGCGGGCGACCTCGAGGGCCGGCTCGCCGCGCTCGACGGCGACGAGTCGGTGCAGCGCGCCCGCCGCTCCCTGAACCGGCTGGCCGACCTCGTGGACGCGTACGTCCGCGAGTCCCAGGCCTCGCTCGCCGCCGCCGGCGAGGGGCGGTTCCACCGGCGGTTCCTCCGCCGCGGCCTGCCCGGGGCGTTCCGGGAGGGCGCCGCGCGGATCGACGGCGCGCGCGCCGGGCTGGAGAGCGCCGCGACCCGCACCGCCCGGGACCAGGCGGAGCGCGGCGACCTCGCCGAGCGGCTGGTCGCCGTGGCCGAGCGGGTGGCGGAGAGCGCCCAGCGGCTCGCGTCGTCGGCCGCCGCGCTGGGGGCCGCGGCGGAGCAGGCGACGTCCGCGGCGCGCGACTCCCGGGAGACCGTCCGAGAGCTCGCCGACACCTCCGGGCAGATCGACGAGGCCGCGGGTCTGGTCAAGGCGATCGCCAGCCGCACCCGGCTGCTCGCGTTGAACGCGACCATCGAGGCCGCGCGGGCGGGGGAGGCCGGGCGCGGGTTCGCGGTCGTGGCCGAGGAGGTCCGGGCGCTCGCCGACGACTCGGCGGGCCGCTCCGACGACATCGCGCGGCAGGTGGCCGAGGCGCAGGCGGTGGCCGAGGACGCCGGCCGCGCCATCGGGCGGATCGACGAGATCGTGGCGGGGATGTCGGGCCAGGTCGAGGCGGTCGCGGCCGCGGCGGGCGGCGGCGCCGGCTCGGGCGCCGGCCTGGCGGAGCTCGCGGAGCAGCTCCGGGAGGAGATCACGGCCTTCGCGGCCCTCCGCTGACCCCGGACCCCCGCCCCCCCCGGACCCCCGCCCCCCCGGACCCCCGCCCCCCCGGACCCCCGCCCCCCGGACCCCGGACCCCCGCCCCCCGGACCCCCGGAGCGCGCGAGATCGGTGGTTCCGCGCGAGATCGGTGGCTGCACGCACCGATCTCGGCGGGAAACGCCGATCTCGACGGGGCGGGTGCCGGGCACGAGAGTGTGCTCGCGTCCGACCTGGCGGGGCGGGTGCCTCGCCTCAGGGGGCAGGGGCGAGGGTGAGCGCGACCGTGCCCCCGGGGGCGGCGCCGGCCGCGGGGGCGCCCGCGGTCCAGCCGTCGCCCGCGCGGTCCCACCGGCTGTCGCCGACCTCGACGGCGTCGACGCCCAGCGCCTGGGCCGCGGCCACCGACCACTGCGCGACCGCCCAGGCGGCGCGCGCCGGGTCGCCCCCGGTCGCGGCGGTCAGCCCCGCGACGTCCAGCAGCACGACCGGGCCCGCCGTGCCGTCGGCGGAGGCGTCCACGGCCGCCGACACCGCGCCGCCGAAGTCCCGCTGCACCCGCGCCACCACGGCGTCGACGTCGCCCGGCTCCGCGGGGTCGAGGTCGCAGTCCAGGGCGGCGGGGGTCCAGCCGGTGAGCGCCGACGCCCACGCCCGGGACCGGCCCTCGTGCTGGGCGTACGCGTCGGGGAACCCTGAGCGCTGCACCGCCTGCGCGGCCTCGGTCACGGGCAGCTCGGTGTACCCGGGCACCGCGACCAGGCCGTCGTAGAACTTCCCGGTCGAGTACACCGGGTCCATGATCTGCTCGACCGTGCCCCAGCCCTGCGACGGCCGCTGCTGGAACAGCCCGACGGAGTCGCGGTCGCCGTAGTCGATGTTGATCAGCCGGGACTCCTGCAGCGCGGTGGCGAGCCCGATCGTGACGGCGCGGGCGGGCAGCCCGCGCTGCGCCGCGGTGGCGGAGATCAGCGCGGCGTTGTCGGCCTGGTCCGCGGACAGCGCCCACGCCGTGCCGTCGACGGTCGCGGTGCACCGCCGGGACGCGGGCGCGGGGGAGGTCCCGCCGAGGGCCCACACCACCGCGCCGACCGCCCCGGCCAGCAGGACGAGCGCGGCCAGCGCCGCGCAGCCGAGGCGCGAGGCCGTGCTGCGGCGGCGGGACACGGCGTCAGTTCGCGTGCAGGGCGGCGTTGAGCGTGATGCCGGTGCCCGTGCGGGCGACGGCCTCGACACCGCCGGTGAGCGAGTTGCGGCGGAACAGCACGCCGTCGGAGCCGGACAGCTCGCGGGCCTTGACGACCCGCGGGGTGCCGTCGGCGCCGGTCTCGCCGACCAGGGCGACCTTGGTGCCGGCCGTCAGGTACAGGCCGGCCTCCACCACGCAGTCGTCGCCGAGCGAGACGCCGAGGCCGGCGTTCGCGCCGAGCAGGGAGCGCTCGCCGATCGACACCCGCTCGCGGCCGCCGCCGGACAGGGTGCCCATGATGGACGCGCCGCCGCCGATGTCGCTGCCCTCGCCCACGACGACGCCCTGGGAGATGCGGCCCTCGACCATGGACGTGCCGAGGGTGCCCGCGTTGAAGTTCACGAAGCCCTCGTGCATGACGGTCGTGCCGGACGCGAGGTGCGCGCCGAGCCGCACCCGGTCCGCGTCGGCGACCCGCACGCCCTCGGGCAGCACGTAGTCGACCATCCGCGGGAACTTGTCGACGCCGAACACGGTCACCGGGCGGCCGGTCGCGGCGCGCAGCCGCGCGCGGGTGGTCTCGAACCCGTCGACCGCGCACGGGCCGTGGTCGGTCCACACGACGTTCGGCAGCACCGCGAAGATGCCGTCGAGGTTGAGCGTGTTCGGCGCCGCGAGCCGGTGGGACAGCAGGTGCAGCCGCAGGTAGGCGTCGGCCGTGTCGACGGGCTCGGCGTCCAGGTCGATCACCGTCAGCACCGTCTCCGTGCGCACGCCGCGCGCCGGGTCCGCGGCGACCAGGGCCGCGAGCTCCTCGGGGCACTCCGCGGCGGCGGGCACGTCGCCCAGCGCGGGCTGCGGGTACCAGGTGTCGAGCACGAGGGAGTCGGTGACGGTGGCCAGGCCCCATGCCCAGGCGGTGCGGTCGGTCATGGCGTCCAGCCTAGGGGCCCCCGGCGTGGTGGTGACCGCGCGCCGGTAGGGTCGCGGGGGTGACGACGACCACCCCGCTGGACCTCACCGCCGACCTCACGACCCTCACCGCCGCGATCTGCGACATCGCCTCCGTGAGCGGCGACGAGGGGGCGCTGGCCGACGCGGTCGAGGCGGCCCTGCGTGGTCACCCGCACCTGGAGGTGCTGCGCGACGGCGACGCGGTGGTCGCCCGCACGCACCTCGGCCGGGGCTCCCGGGTCGTGGTCGCGGGGCACATCGACACCGTCCCGGTCACGCAGGACCCCGCGAACCTCCCGACCCGGCTCGAGGGCTCCGGCGACGACGCGGTGCTCTGGGGGCGCGGGACCGTCGACATGAAGGGCGGCGTGGCGGTGCAGCTGGCGCTCGCGGCCGCGCTGACCGAGCCGACCCGGGACGTCACCTGGGTGTTCTACGACCACGAGGAGGTCGAGGCGGCGCTCAACGGCCTCGGCCGGATCGCGCGGCAGCACCCGGACTGGCTGGCCGCCGACTTCGCCGTCCTGTGCGAGCCGACCGACGCCGGCCTGGAGGGCGGCTGCAACGGCACGCTGCGGGCCGAGGTCCGGGTGCCGGGCGTGGCGGCGCACTCGGCGCGGGCGTGGACCGGGGTGAACGCCATCCACGGCGCGGCCCCGGTGCTCGCGCGGCTGGCGGCGTACGAGCCCGCCTCCGTCGAGGTGGACGGCCTGGTGTACCGCGAGGGCCTGAACGCCGTCCTGATCAGCGGCGGCGTCGCGACCAACGTCGTCCCGGACCGGTGCGTCGTCACCGTGAACTACCGGTTCGCGCCGTCGCGGTCGGTGGCGGAGGCGGAGGCGCACGTCCGGGACCTGTTCGAGGGCTTCGAGGTCGTCGTCACGGACGCCGCCGCCGGCGCCCGCCCGGGGCTGGACGACCCCGCGGCCGCCGAGTTCGCCGCCGCGGTGCTCGGCGTCACCGGCGGCGCCCCGGCGCCCAAGTACGGCTGGACGGACGTCGCGCGGTTCTCCGCGCTCGGGGTGCCCGCGGTGAACTTCGGCCCGGGCGACCCGCTGCTGGCGCACAAGGACGACGAGCGGCTGCCGGTCGCCCAGCTCCGGCTGTGCCACGACGCGCTCCGGGCCTGGCTGACGGCCTGACGCCGCCGCCACCGGGGGTTCACCCGCCCGACCCCGGGGGTGCCCGTGCGTGCCCCGGCGCGGACCGTAGAGTCGGGGCCATGAGCGACGACGGCGTTCCCGTGCCGGGTTCGGGCTACCGCAAGGGCCCCGTGCTGCTGCGACGCGGGCAGATCCCCACCAGCACCTCCGACCAGCGGCTGCTGTCCGGCGGCGACGGCGCCGACTGGCTGCACAGCGACCCGTGGCGGGTCATGCGGATCCAGAGCGAGTTCGTCGAGGGCTTCGGGGCGCTCGCCGAGCTCGGCCCGGCCGTCAGCGTGTTCGGCTCCGCCCGCACGCTGCCCGAGCACCCGGACTTCGCGCTGGGCGAGGAGGTCGGCCGCCTGCTGGCCGACGCCGGCTACGCGGTGATCACCGGCGGCGGCCCCGGCATCATGTCCGCCGCGAACAAGGGGGCCTCCGAGGCGGGCGGCCTGTCGGTCGGCCTCGGCATCGAGCTGCCGTTCGAGCAGGGCATGAACCCGTGGGTCGACCTCGGGGTCAACTTCCGGTACTTCTTCGCCCGCAAGACCATGTTCGTGAAGTACGCCGAGGGCTTCATCGTGCTGCCCGGCGGGTTCGGCACCTTCGACGAGCTGTTCGAGGCCTTGACGCTCGTCCAGACGCACAAGGTCACCGAGTTCCCGATCGTCCTGGTGGGCACCGACTACTGGCAGGGGCTGCTCGACTGGCTGGGCGGCCCGGTGCTGGGCCGCGGCATGATCCGCGAGGCGGATCTCGAGCTGATCCGGCTGGTCGACGACCCGGAGGAGGCCGTGCGCATCGTGCGCGACCGCGGGGCGGAGCTGCGCGCCGCCGAGCGGGCGGCGGCCGAGGCGGCCGAGCGGGCGCAGGAGGAGGCCGAGGCGGAGGTGGCCGACGAGGCGGAGGACGCCCCGGGTGGGCGCTGAGCCCGAGCCCGGAACCGCCGGGCCGGCGGACGTCCCCGCAGCCCAGGTCCCCGCACCGGGCGTCCCCGCGGCCGGCGCGCCGCTGCTGCTGCGCGGCCGCTGGTTCGGCCCCGCCCACCCCGTCGTCATGGCCGTGGTGAACCGCACGCCGGACTCGTTCTACGCCGCCGCGCGCCACGACGACGCGGGCGCCGACGCGGCCGTCGCGCGCGCCGAGGAGGAGGGCGCCGACCTGGTCGACCTCGGCGGGGTGCGCGCCGGTCGCGGGCCGGCGGTCGACGTCGCCGAGGAGATCGCCCGGGTCGTGCCGCTCGTCGAGCGCGTCCGGCGGCGGCACCCGGACCTGCTGGTGAGCGTCGACACCTGGCGCGCCGAGGTCGCGCGCGCCGCGGCCGACGCGGGCGCCGACCTGCTCAACGACACCTGGGCCGGGCACGACCCCGCGCTGGTGGAGGTCGCCGCCGAGCGCGGGCTGGGCGTGGTCTGCTCGCACACCGGCGGGCTGCCGCCGCGGACCGACCCGCTGCGGGTGTCGTACCCGCTGCCGCCGGACGCGCCCGCCGGCGCCGACCCGCGGGACGGGGTGCTGCTCGACGTGCTCGCGACGCTGCGTGCCGCGGCGGCGCGGGCCGTGGACCTCGGGGTGCACCCGGCGAGCGTGCTGGTCGACCCGACCCACGACTTCGGCAAGAGCACCTGGCACTCGCTGCACCTCGTCCGGCGCACCGCCGCGCTCACCGCGCTCGGGCACCCGGTGCTCGTCGCCCTGTCCCGCAAGGACTTCGTGGGGGAGACGCTCGACCTGCCGCCGGAGGACCGGCTCGAGGGGACGCTCGCCGCGACGTCGCTGGCCGCCTGGCTGGGCGCGCGGGTGTTCCGGGCGCACGACGTCCGGGCCACCCGGCGGACGGTGGACATGGTCGCGGCGCTGCGCGGGGACGCCCCGCCGGCGAGGGCCGTGCGGGGCCTGGCGTGACGGCCGGGCGCGGGCCCGGCACCGGGAGCGCGACCCGCGCGGCGGCCCCCGCGCGCCGCCCCCTCGACCCCCGCACCTGGCCCTGGTGGGTGCAGGCGCTGGCGGTGTACGCCGCGGCCCGCGCGTTCTCCGCCGTCGTGCTCCTCGTCGTCGCCGCCCGGCAGGTGGCGAGCGGCTGGACCGGCGCGTCCCCGGGGTACGCCGACTACACGGGCCTGATGTGGGACGCGACCTGGTACCGGACGATCGCCGAGGGCGGCTACCCGGCGGAGCTCCCGGTGGGCGCCGACGGCCTGGTGCAGCAGAACGCGTGGGCGTTCTTCCCGCTCTACCCGTTCCTGGTGCGCGCCGTGATGACGATCACCGGCGGGTCGTGGGCGGTCGTCGCCCCGACGGTCTCGCTGCTCGCGGGTGCGGGTGCGGTGCTGCTGGTGCACCGGGTGGTGGTGCGGGGGGCGCCGCGCGCGGTCGCCGCCCGGCCGGGCCTGCCGCTGGCGACCGTGCTGCTGGTCAGCGTCTTCCCGACGTCGGTGGTGCTGCAGGTCGGCTACACCGAGTCGCTGGCGCTGCTGCTGGTCGCCGCCTCGCTGCTCGCGGTCGTCACCCGGAGGTACGGCTGGGCGTGCGCCGCGGTGCTGGCGCTCGGGTTCACCCGCGCGGTCGCGCTGCCCATGGTGGTCGTGGTCGCGGTGCACGCGCTGGTGCGCTGGCGGGAGTGGCGCGCCGCCGGGGAGCGACCCCGCGGCCGGGACCTCGCGGGGATCGCGGCCCTCGGGGCCGCCGCCGTGGTGTCGGGCGTCGCGTGGGTCGCGATCTGCGGCTGGGTCACCGGCGTGCCCGACGCGTACCTGCAGACGCAGGAGGCGTGGCGCGGCGCCGCCACGACCGCGCCGTTCGCCGGGTGGTCGTACGTGCCCGCGTTCTGGTTCGGCGACGCGGCGCCGCTCGTGGTGCTCGGCGCTGCCGCGTTCGTCCTCGCGTGCCTGGTCACGCCGTCGGCGTGGCGGCTCGGCCGGGAGCTGCACGCCTGGTCGGCGGCGTACCTGCTGTACCTCGCGGCGGCGGTCGAGCCGGGGAGCAGCCTCGCCCGGTTCCTGCTGCTGGCGTTCCCGCTGGGCGCCGCGACCGCGGGCGTGGTGACCCGGCCGCGCGCGGCCCGGTGGACGTGGACCGGCGCCGTCGTGGTGCTGATGCTCGTGCTCCAGGTGGTGTGGGTCTGGCACATCTGGCGGTTCGTGCCGCCGTCGGGCTGGCCGCCGTGACCCGCCGCCGCGGCACCGTCCGCCCGGCACCGCGGGGGCGCCGCGACCCCGCCGCAGGGGCCTGACGAGCGGCTTGACGCACCCGTCGGGCCGGGACGGCCCCGCCTTGTCGCCCCGGTGAACTAGACTGCGGGTTGGACATCCGGGAGCCGGAGGCCCGCATCCGCCCGTCCCGCCCCCCGCGGACGCGGCGGCACCGGGCGCCCGGACGCCCAGCTGACGACGCGAAGGAGAGCCCCGCATGGCCGCGATGAAGCCGAGGACTGGTGACGGTCCGCTCGAGGTGACCAAGGAGGGCCGCGGCATCGTCATGCGGGTCCCGCTCGAGGGCGGTGGCCGACTCGTCGTCGAGCTCAACGCGACCGAGGCGCAGGAGCTCGGCGAGGCCCTGACCTCCGTCGTCTCCTGACCACGCGGGGCTCGCTTCCGACGTGGCTCGTTCCCTGACCCCGCCCCCGGTGCGCATCGGCCGCGCGGTCCCGGCGGTCGGCCTCGCGGCCGGCTCGCTGGCGACCTCCGAGCTGCTGCTCGAGGCCGACGTCGACGCGGTGGCCGTCCCGGTCGCACCGCCGGCGCCGGACGACACCGACCTCCAGCCGAGGCGCGGCACCGCGGACGCGGCGGCGCGCTACGGCATCGACCTGGCCGAGCTCGCCGAGCGGGCCGGCCTGACCGGCGCCGCCGGCGAGGCGTGGACGCTGCTGCTGCCGCGACCCGTCGGCAGCGGCGGCGGCGACCTGCCCTGGGCGGGCCTGCCGCGCCGCCTGGTGCTGGTCGGCGTCGGCGGCGGCACGCCGGAGCTCGTC
>NZ_SZYE01000089.1 GCF_005239125.1 Cellulomonas hominis
GCCGCGGGTCGCACGAGCCCCACCTCCTCCCGCGACCCGGCGACGCCGCCGCGGCGGGAGACGAGCCGGCCGGCCAGGTCCCCGCCCGACAGGTCGGCGAGCGGCCGCCCGCCGACCGGGCAGCAGGCGCGGTCCCGGCAGTCGGGGCCGACGTAGCTCCCGTCGTCGACGGACCAGGTCGTCACGGGTCCCACGCCCGCCAGCCCGCGGCGCAGCACCTCCGCCGCACGCGCCCCGCGGGACCCCGCCCGGGCGCGCAGCCCGCGCTCCGGGTCCCGTGGGTCGCCCTCGCCGGCGTAGAGCACGACGACCGCCTCGGCGGTGCCGTCGTCGTGCAGGTGGTCGGCCAACGCGGCGGCGAGCTCGGCGCCGCCGGGACGCAGGAGGTCCGGCAGGTCGACCCGCGCGACGAGCCCGACCTGGCGCCCCGGCGGCCGGAGGCCGACCAGCACGGCGGAGTCCCGGGGCTGGAAGCCGAGCAGGTAGGGCACCAGCGCGAGCAGCTCGCGCGGGTGCCCCAGCCGGAGCGTGGCCCGGGGGTCGGTGCGGGTGATGGAGCGGGCGTCGGGCAGCGGGTCCGGTCGGGGCGTGGTCGTCGTCATGCCCCCTACCCGACCGCGCCGCCCCCACCACCCGCCGCCCCCACCCCGACCGGCCTGGGGACGACGCAGCACCCACCCCCTGTGGAGGAGTCGGCACCCGCTCGTGGAGCGGCGCTACTGTGGCGCCCGTGCTCCGCCGTCCCACCACCACCGCCCTGGTCCTCGCCGTCGTGGTGCTCGGCTCGGCGGGATGCACCGGCGACGGCGCCGCGCCGACCGGGTCCGCGACCGCCACGGCCCCGGCGCCCGCGCCCACGGAGTCGCTGCTGCCCAGCCCGACGTCCACGGGGTCGGCGGTCGGGGACCTGGCGGCGGGCTTCCCGTCCGACCTGGTGCAGCCGCCCGAGGGCAGCGAGATCCTCGTCTCGAGCGCGGAGACGGACGCGGCGACGGGCCTGACGACGATCAGCCTGAACCTGCGCAGCCCGCTCGCCACGGACCAGCTGGTGCAGGCGGTGCGCGACCAGCTGGTCGCGGCGGGCTTCGCGGAGACGGTGGTCGACCCCGGCACGACGGGCCTGGCGGCGTCGTCGACCTTCGTCCGCGGGGACGGCGGCGCGGAGCTGCTCACGCTGGGCGTGCTCGACCGCGACGGGGTGCGCACGCTGACGCTGGGCGGGACCGTCCGGCGCTGAGGCCCTACGCTCGCCGGGTGAGCACCGCCCCCGCACTCGTCGACGCCGAGGACCTCCGCACCCGGGTCGACGCCCTGCTCACGGAGCACGTCGAGGCGCTGCTGCCCGAGCTGGTCGCCTCCGGCGCCGGCGCCGCTCCCCTCGCGGACGCGCTGGGCCGCATGCTGGGCGGCGGCAAGCGGCTGCGGGCGGCGTTCTGCTGGTGGTCGTGGCGCGCGCACGGCGGGGACCCGGCGTCCCCCGAGGCGGACGCGGTGCTGCGGGTCGGCGCGGCGCTGGAGCTGTTCCAGGCGGCCGCGCTGTTCCACGACGACGTGATGGACGACTCGGACACCCGGCGCGGCAAGCCGGCCGCGCACCGCCGGTTCGCCGCGCTGCACGCCGAGCGGGGCTGGTCCGGCGACCCGGACCGGTTCGGCGAGTCGGCGGCGATCCTGCTCGGCGACCTGGCGCTGGTCGCGAGCGAGCGCGAGTTCGTGCGCGCGGTCACGGACCTGCCGGCGGACCGGCGGGCGGCCGCGCACGCGGTCTTCGAGCGGATGCGCACGGAGGTCACGGTCGGGCAGTACCTCGACCTGCTGGCGGAGGTGCTGCCGTGGGGCCAGGACCCCGCGGCGGACGAGCGGCGCGCCCGCGAGGTGATCGTCGCCAAGGCGGCGCGGTACAGCGTGGAGCACCCGCTGCTGCTCGGCGCGGTGCTGGCCGGCGCGGACGAGGACGCGCTGGCCGCGACCGCCGCCTACGGCCTGCCGCTCGGCGAGGCGTTCCAGCTCCGTGACGACCTGCTCGGCGTGTTCGGCGACCCGGCGACGACGGGCAAGCCCGCCGGTGACGACCTGCGCGAGGGCAAGCGCACCGTGCTCGTGGCGCGGGCGATGGCGCACGCGCTCGCGTCCCGGGACACCGGGCTGGCCGACGCGCTGCGCGCCGGCCTGGGCGACCGGGCGCTGGACGACGCGGCGTGCCGCGCGCTCGCCGACCGGATCGCGGCGAGCGGCGCGGTGGCCGACGTGGAGGGACTCATCGCGGACCTGAGCGAGCGCGGGTTCGCCGCGCTCGCCCGCGCGGAGCTCACCGAGGACGGCCGGGCGATGCTCGTCGCCCTCGGGCACGCGGCGGTCGACCGCCGGGCCTGAGCCCGCGACGCCCGCCGCGGCGGGTCAGAGCAGCGCCTGCGCCCGCCGCCGCACCTCGGTCTTGTGGCCGGCCCGGAGGGCGTCCACCGGCCGGCCCGGCAGCGTCTCGTCCGGCGTGAACAGCCAGGTGATCGCCTCGGCGTCCGACATGCCGACGTCGCCCAGCACCGACAGGGTGCCCTGCAGCGAGGCGAGGACGGCGGAGGTGCCGACCGCCTCCTGCTCGCCGTAGCCGTCGGGCACGGACGCGGGGTTGCGGGCGTCGACCGGCACCAGGAAGGCGGCGGGGACGCTCAGCACCGGCGGCTCACCGCGACGGACGCCGGCGATGCGACGCTCCTTGAGCAGGCGGCGGACCTTGCCGGCGTCGACGCCGAGCTCCTCCGCCACGTCGGGCACGGTCAGCCAGGAGTCGACCAGGTCATCGGGGGTCTGCGCAGCACTCACGCGGGCCAGCGTACTGACGCGCGGGACGGGCACGCGCAGGACGCGGCGTTCCCCCTGGTGGCGGGCGTCTCTCGCACGGGAGTGTGAGGAATGCGTCCGAAATGTCCTGGTCAATGCACCAAATGGCGCCGCCCGCTTCCCACCTTCCCCGGAGTGCACTACCGTCACAGTGTTCACACCAGTCACACGAGTCACACCCGTCACGCGCTCGGTGCGCGTACCGCCACCGCTCCACGTCGTCTCAGCACCAGGGGTTCCCACCATGTCGCAGCCCGCCCTCGCCCTCACGGACCAGGCCGCCCGCTCCCAGGGCACCCCGGCCCGCACCGCGGGCCGCCGCGGCCGGCGCATCGCCACCGGCACCGGCGCGCTGGCGATCGCCGCCGTCGCCGCGACCGCCGCGGCCCCGGCCGCGCACGCCGACGAGTCGTACACGGTGCGCTCCGGCGACACGGTGAGCCACATCGCCGCGAGGTACGGCACGAGCGTCACCGCCGTGCGCACCGCGAACGGCCTGAACGGCAGCGCGTTCATCCGCGAGGGCCAGCGGCTGACGATCCCGACCAACGGCGCCGCCCCGGCCACACCCGCCGCACCCGCCGCGGCCGGCGGGTCGCACACCGTCGCCTCCGGCGAGACCGTGTCCGCCATCGCCAAGCGCTACGGCACCACCGTCTCCGCCATCGTCTCGGCCAACGGGCTCGACGCCCGCGCGTTCATCCGCGTCGGCCAGACCCTCACCGTCCCCGGGGCCTCCGGCGCCGCAGCCGCCCCGGCCGCCGCCGCACCCGCCGCGACCGGCGGGTCGCACACCGTCGCCTCCGGCGAGACCGTGTCCGCCATCGCCAAGCGCTACGGCACCACCGTCTCCGCCATCGTCTCGGCCAACGGGCTCGACGCCCGCGCGTTCATCCGGGTCGGCCAGACCCTCACCGTCCCCGGAGCCTCCGGTGCCGCAGCCGCCCCGGCCGCCGCCGCACCCGCCGCACCCGCCGCGACCGGCGGGTCGCACACCGTCGCCTCCGGCGAGACCGTGTCCGCCATCGCCAAGCGCTACGGCACCACCGTCTCCGCCATCGTCTCGGCCAACGGACTCGACGCGCGCGCCTTCGTGCGCGTCGGCCAGGCGCTCACGATCCCGGGCGGCTCGGGAGCCGCGGCACCGGCCGCCGCCCCGGGCGGTGCGCAGCTCGTCGGCAACACGTTCCTCGGCCGCACCTACGCCCCCAGCGTCGTCGCCTCGGCGAACGCCAACAAGGCCTCCCTGGTCGCCATGGGCGTGCCGTCCAAGGCCGACATGCAGGCCAAGGTCGCCGCCACCGCCCGCTCGATGGGCGTCGACCCCGCGCTGGCGCAGGCGATCGCGTTCCAGGAGTCCGGCTTCAACCACACGTCGGTGTCCCCGGCGAACGCGATCGGCACCATGCAGGTCATCCCGACCTCGGGCGAGTGGGCGTCGCAGCTCGTCGGCCGCGACCTCAACCTGCTGGACCCGGACGACAACGTCGTGGCGGGCGTGGCGATCATCCGCCAGCTCGTGCGCACGTCGCCCGACCTGCAGACCGCCATCGCCTCGTACTACCAGGGCGCGTCCTCGGTGAAGCGGAACGGCATGTTCAGCGACACCCGGCGGTACGTCGCGAACGTCCAGACCCACATGGCGCGCTACTGAGCCCCGGCCTCCGGGGCCGGGGCCGCCCGCGCCCGTAGACTGCCGCCCGTGGGAACCACCGTCACCGATCCGCTCGTCGGCCGCCTGGTCGACGGGCGATACGAGGTCGTCCAGCGCATCGCGCGCGGCGGCATGGCGACGGTGTACCTGGCGGTGGACCGGCGCCTGGACCGCGACGTCGCGCTGAAGGTCATGCACCCGCACCTGGCCGAGGGCCGGGCGGGCGCGGACTTCGTCGCGCGGTTCCGGCGGGAGGCCCGCGCCGCGGCCCGGCTGACGCACCCCGGCCTGGTGGGCGTCTACGACCAGGGCCTGGACGGCGACACCTCCTACCTCACGATGGAGTACGTCGACGGGGTCAACCTGCGCCGGTACCTGTCCGAGCGCGGTTCGCTGACCGTCGGCGAGGCCCTCGGCGTCGCCGAGCAGGTGCTCGACGCGCTGGGCGCCGCGCACCGCGCCGGCCTGGTGCACCGGGACGTGAAGCCGGAGAACGTCCTGATGGCGACGGACGGCCGGATCAAGGTCGCCGACTTCGGCCTGGCGCGCGCCGTCACCGAGGTGACGTCGACGACCACCGGCACGGTGTTCGGCACGGTCGCGTACCTGTCCCCCGAGCTGGTCGTCCGCGGCGAGAGCGACGCCCGCACCGACGTGTACGCCACCGGCGTGCTGCTGTACGAGATGCTCACCGGCGCGCAGCCGTTCACCGGCGAGACGCCGATCCAGATCGCGTTCCAGCACGTGAACAACGACGTGCCCGCCCCGTCCGACGTGCCGGACGCGTCCTGGCTGCCGGTGGAGGTCGACGAGCTGGTCGCCGCGCTGGCGGCCCGCGAGCCCGAGGACCGGCCCGCGGACGCCGGTGCCGCGCTGGCCCTGCTGCGACGCACGCGCGCCGCGCTCGACCCCGCGACGCTCGCCCGGCGGGTCGACCGCGAGCCCGTGGTCGCCCTTCCCCAGGCGACGGACCCGGAGCAGGACACCGGCGCGCCCGGGGACAGCACGGGCGACCCCGCCGCCGACGAGCCGGCCGAGCCCGGCGACGCCACCACCCGCCTCGAGACGCCCGGCCGCACGGTCGCGCTGCCGATCGGCGCGGTGACCGTGTCCGGCTCCCCCGCGGCGCCGGCCGGCCGGCGCCGACGACCCTGGCGGTGGGTCGCGGCGGCCGTGCTGGTGCTGGCCGCGGTCGGCGGCGGCACCTGGTGGTACCTGGAGCTCGGCCCCGGCGCGTACACCACCGTCCCGACGGTCTCGAGCCTGCCCGAGGAGCGCGCCCTGGCCGCCCTCGGTGCGGCGGGCCTCGGCTCCGACGTCGTGCGCGCGTTCGACGACACGGTGCCCACGGGCGACGTCGTCGAGGCGGACCCGGGCGACGGCGAGCGCGTGCGCAAGGACGGCACCGTGACGCTCACCGTGTCGAAGGGCGTCGACCTCGTGCCGGTGCCCGGGCAGCCGCTGGTCGGCATGATGCAGGCCGACGCGGCGGCGGCGCTCACCGCGGCGGGCCTCGTGCCCGACTACGTCGACGGGCAGCACTACGACGACGTCGCGGCGTCCGGCGCGGTGCTCGCGGCGACGGACGCGGACGGCGCCCCGCTCGAGCCGGGCCAGACGCTCAAGCGCGGATCCACCGTGCTCCTGACGCTGTCGGACGGCCCCGAGCCGGTGCGGGTGGTGTCGGTGGTCGGGGCGACGCTGGAGGAGGCGACGCAGCAGCTCCAGGACATCGGCCTCGTCGTCGCGCCGGAGGAGGCGTTCAGCGACACCGTCGCGGCCGGCCGGGTCATCGCGCAGAGCCCCGAGGGCGGCGCCGACGGTCACCGCACCGACACCGTCACGCTCCAGGTCTCGAAGGGCCCCGAGACGGTCGCGATGCCCAACCTGACCGGCAAGCAGTACGCCGAGGCCGCCGCGGCGCTGGAGGCCCTGGGCCTCAAGGCGGAGCGGCGCAACGTGCTGGGCGGCCTGTTCGGCACCGTGCGCGACCAGAGCGTGCCCGCCGAGCAGCAGGTGGCCAAGGGCACGACGATCACGCTGACGGTCGTCTAGACCGTCCGGCCGGAGCGGCAGAGCGAGGAGGCGCGGCGTGCCGAACCCGTCCCTGGACGACCTGGTCCGACTGCGCCGCGCCCGGGACCGGATGGACCGCGACTACGCCCAGCCGCTCGACGTCCCGACGCTGGCGCGCGAGTCGCTGATGTCCGCCGGCCACTTCTCGCGGTCGTTCCGCGCCGCGTACGGCGAGACGCCGTACGGCTACCTCATGACGCGGCGGATCGAGCGCGCCAAGGCGCTGCTGCGCCGGGGCGACCTCAGCGTCACCGACGTCTGCGTCGAGGTCGGCTGCACCTCCCTGGGCTCGTTCAGCGCGCGGTTCTCCGAGCTGGTCGGGATGAGCCCGTCCGCCTACCGCGCGCAGCAGCACGACGCCGGAGCGGCGGTGCCCGCGTGCGTGGCGAAGGTCCGCACCCGACCGGTCAGGAACGGAGAAGCGCCGCGCGACCCGGTCCCTCTAGCGTGACGGGCATGGACATCACCCTGCAGCAGTGCTTCATCGCCGTGCACGACCACGACCTGGCCCTCGCGTTCTACCGGGACGTGCTGGGCCTCGAGGTGCGCAACGACGTCCGGTTCGAGGGCATGCGGTGGCTGAGCGTCGGGCCGCCCAGCCAGCCGGACGTCACGATCGTGCTGGAGCCGCCGCTGGCGGACCCCGGCGCGTCGGATGCCGACAAGCAGGCCATGGCCGAGCTGCTCGCCAAGGGTCTGCTGCGCGGCGTCATCTTCCAGACCGACGACGTCGACGCCACGTTCGAGCACATCCGCGCGGCGGGCGGCGAGGTGCTCCAGGAGCCGATCGACCAGCCGTACGGCGTCCGGGACTGCGCGTTCCGCGACCCGTCGGGCAACATGCTGCGGTTCAACCAGCGCGCCGCCTGACCCGCGGGCCGGCCGCGGACGACGACGGCCGCCGCCCCTCGGGAGGGGTCGGCGGCCGTCGTCGTGCGCGGGCGTCAGGAGCGGCGGAGCAGCTCCACCACCTGGAACGCGAGCTCCAGCGACTGCTGGTGGTTGAGGCGCGGGTCGACCAGCGTCTCGTACCGGCGCGCCAGCCCCGCGTCGTCGATCTCCTCCGCGCCGCCGAGCACCTCGGTGACGTCGTCGCCGGTGAGCTCGATGTGCAGCCCGCCGGGCACGGTGCCGAGCGCGCGGTGCACCTCGAAGAACCCGGCGACCTCGTCCATCACGTCGGAGAACCGGCGGGTCTTGTAGCCCGAGGCGGACGTGATGCCGTTGCCGTGCATCGGGTCGCACACCCAGGTGACCGGCCGGCCGTCGGCCGTGACCTTCTCCACCAGCGAGGGCAGCAGGTCGCGGATCTTGCCGGCACCCATGCGGGTGATGAACGTGATCCGGCCGGCCTCGGCGCTCGGGTTGAGCTTGTCGATCAGGCGCAGCGCGTCGTCCGCGGTGGACGTCGGGCCGAGCTTGATGCCGATCGGGTTGTGCACGCGGCTGAAGTAGTCGACGTGCGCCCCGTCCAGCTGCCGGGTGCGCTCCCCGATCCACAGGAAGTGCGCCGAGCAGTCGTACGGCAGGCCCGTCCGCGAGTCGATCCGGGTGAGCGGCCGCTCGTAGTCGAGCAGCAGCCCCTCGTGGCTCGCGTAGAAGTCGACCGTCCGCAGGGCGTCGAAGTCGGCGCCGCACGCGGCCATGAACCGGATGGCCCGGTCGATCTCCGCGGCGATCTCCTCGTACCGCGCGTACGCCGGGTTGGCGGTGAACCCGCGGTTCCACTCGTGCACCCGCAGCAGGGACGCGAACCCCCCGGTGGTGAACGCGCGGATGAGGTTCAGCGTCGACGCGGACGTGTGGTACGCGTCGAGCAGCCGCTCCGGGTCCGGCGTGCGGGCGTCGGCGGTGAACTCGAACCCGTTGATGATGTCGCCCCGGAACGCGGGCAGCGTCACGCCGTCGCGGGTCTCGGAGTCCGAGGACCGCGGCTTGGCGTACTGCCCGGCCATCCGGCCCATCTTGATGACGGGCAGGCTCGCGCCGTAGGTGAGCACGACCGCCATCTGCAGGACGGTCATGATCTTGGCGCGGATGTTGTCCGCGGTGGCCTCGGCGAAGGTCTCGGCGCAGTCGCCGCCCTGCAGCAGGAAGGCCTCGCCGCGCCCGGCGGCCGCGAGCTGGCCGCGCAGCGCGTCGGCCTCCCCCGCGAACACCAGCGGCGGCAGCCCGGCGAGCCGGTCCGTGACCCGCGTGAGCGCGTCCCGGTCCGGCCAGGCCGGCTGCTGCGTGACGGGCAGGCCCCGCCACGCGTCCAGGCCCGCGAGGACCTGCGGGTCCGCCTCGACGCTCATCAGTGCGCCGTCGCGGGCACCAGGGGCTGCCCGATGCCCTCCAGGAGCGCGCCGAACCACGGCTGCGAGACGTCGAACGCCTTGCCGCCGGCGATCCGCGGGAACGCGATCGCCTTCAGGCGGTCGCCGTCCTCCTCGTCGTGGCCGATCACGCCGGCCTCGCCCCGCAGCGCGCACTCGACGGCCAGGTCGGTCATCGACTTGATCAGGCGCAGGTCCTCGGCGTTCGCGGCCGCGGCGCGCGAGTAGTAGCCCGACTTCTGGACCATGACCTTCTCGGCGCCGAGCTTCTCCGCGAACTGCTTCGCGAACCACTGGCCCGGGTTGATGGTGTCGAGCTTGACGTGGCCGAACGGGTCGCGCGGCACCTCGGCGCCGGAGGCCTCGAGCTGCTCGACGATCTCGTGCATGCCCGCACCCTCCGACAGGAAGATGTTGACGTTGCCCTGCGTGTCCATGATCGCCTTGAGGCGCGCGGCCTCGGCGTCGATGTCGAGCGCCAGCTCGGGCAGGAAGACGGCGTGGATGTCCCAGCGCTCGCGCGTCAGGCCGAGGGCCGGGGCCCACTCCTGGCGGTCGAGCCACTTGCGGTACTCGGCGGCCGCGGCGGCGGTCAGCCACCCGCAGTGCCGGCCCATGACCTCGTGCACGATCAGCATGCGCGGGCCGGAGCGGTGCTCGCCGATGACGTTCGCGGCGAAGCCGGCGGCCTCCTCGGCGGCGGTCCACGCGCCGAGCGACTGCTTGATCGGCACCACGTCGTTGTCGATGGTCTTCGGCAGGCCGACGACGGTCAGGCCGTAGTCGTTCTCCGCGAGGTACGCGGCGAGGTCGGCGGCCGTGGTGTTGGTGTCGTCGCCGCCGATCGTGTGCAGCACGTCGACGCCGTCGGCCTTGAGCTGCTCGGCCGCGACCTGCAGCGGGTCCTGGCCCTCCTGGACCAGCCCGCGCTTGACGCAGTCGGCCGCGTTGGTGAGCTTGACGCGGGAGTTGCCGATCGGCGAGCCGCCGAACCGGTGCAGGATGCCGGCCTGGGCGCGGGCCTCGTCCGTGATGACGATCTTGTCGCCGCGCAGCAGCCCGTAGTAGCCGTGCTCGTAGGCGATGATCTCGACCTCGGGGGCGATCTCGGTGTAGCGCTCGATGAGGCCACCGACGGCCGAGGACAGGCACGGAGCGAAGCCACCCGCGGTCAGGAGCGCGACGCGACGAACCGACATGAGACACACCTCTCGATTGATCAGCACAGCTGGGTCTTCCCAGCCCCGGGAGCCAGGGAACGGCACGCCGGGAGTCAGGAC
Organism: Cellulomonas hominis; assembly: GCF_005239125.1. GTDB lineage: Bacteria > Actinomycetota > Actinomycetes > Actinomycetales > Cellulomonadaceae > Cellulomonas > Cellulomonas hominis_A. The sequence continues at coordinate 10,167 of NZ_SZYE01000089.1, forward strand.
CCGGGACCGAGGTCCTCGGGTGCCGCCGCACCGGGGGCGCGGCGGACGCGGCTCATCCTACTGAGCCGCGGCGTCCTCCTCCGGCGGGACCGGAGGCTGGACATCGGGCACGGCCCGCCCGCCCGGCGCGGTCGGCCCGGGGGCCGCGGGGCCGGTGGCGGCGGGGTGCCCGGTCGCGATGCGCGCCTTCTGGGTGGCGGCGTAGATGTCCACGTACTCCTGGCCGGACAGGGCCATGAGCGCGTACATGATCTCGTCCGTCACCGAGCGCAGGATGAACCGGTCGTTCTCCATGCCCTTGTACCGGCTGAAGTCGAGCGGCTCCCCGATGACGATGCCGATCCGCCGGGGCCGCGGCAGGCGCTGGCCGAGCGGCTGCGCCTTGTCGGTGTCGACCATCGCGACGGGGATGACCGGGGCGCCGGACTCCAGGGCCATGCGCGCGACGCCGGTCTTGCCGCGGTAGAGGCGGCCGTCGGGGCTGCGGGTGCCCTCGGGGTAGATGCCGAACAGCTTGCCCTCGGCGAGCCGGTTCAGGCCGGTGCGCAGCGCCGCCTCGGAGGCCTTGCCGCCGCTGCGGTCGACCGGGATGGTGCCGACGCCGCGCATGAAGCCCGCGGTGAGCCGGCCCTTGAGGCCGCGGCCGGTGAAGTACTCGTTCTTGCCGATGAACACGATCTCGCGGTCCAGCACCAGCGGCAGGAAGAACGAGTCGACGACGGCCAGGTGGTTGCTGGCGAGGATGGCGGCGCCGCTGCTCGGCACGTGCTCCGCGCCGCGGACCCACGGGCGGAACAGCAGGTGCAGCAGCGGGCCCACCAGGACCCGCTTCATGAACCAGTAGAACAACCTGCCACCTCTCGCCCTCGTCGTGCGGGCCGGTGCGCACCCGTCGGGTGCCCACCGCTCCTAGCCGACTCTAGAGTGCTGCCATGGCCCCGCGTCCCGACCGCCCCGACCCGTCGCCCGACGGCGACGAGCCCGACGGCCCGCGCGCCGACCGGCACGACCCGTCCGGCGACCGCGTCACCGACGAGCAGTGGGCCGCCATCGTCGCGGAGCTGCGCGGCGACACGGACCCGACCGGGCCGGCGGAGCCGCCGGCGGCCGCCGCCGCAGGCCAGGACGACCCGCGGACGTCGTCCGGTCCCGCCGTAACCTACCCCGTCGCGCCGTGGGTGACCGACCGGCGCGTCGTGCGACCCGCCCGCGAGCCCCGGCCGCCCGCCGAGCCCGGCCCGCCGGAGCCGGCCGCTCCCCCGCTGTCCGGGCGGGACTGGGACGCCACCGAGCAGATCGACGAGGCCGAGCGGCAGGTCGACGAGACCGAGCACTTCCGCCCGCCGGACCCGGGCCCGGTGCTCGGCGGCGACCCGCTGCTCACGATGGCGTGGCTCGCTGTCGCGCTCATGCCCGTGGTGTGGCTGGTCGTGCTGATCTTCTGGCGGGACGCGCCGGCGGTCGTCATGCAGGCGTCGGTCGTGACGTTCGTGCTGGGCCTGGTCGTGCTGCTGTGGCGGATGCCGCACCGGCGGGACACCGAGCACGACGGCTCGGACGGCGCGGTCGTCTGACCCCCGCGCCGCCCGGGTGCCTCAGCGGCGCGCGAGGTCCGCGGCGCCGACGATGCCCGCGTCGTTGCCCATCGAGGCGAGCGCGAACGTCGCCTCGGGGCGGTGGCCGCGCGCGGACAGCTGGTCCAGGAACGCGCGGCGGGCGGGGGCCAGCAGCAGGTCGCCCGCGGCGCTGACGCCGCCGCCGATCACGACGATCGACGGGTCGAGCAGCGCGGCGACGGACGCGGAGCCCTCGCCGATCCACCGGCCGAGCTCGGCGAGCAGCTCGACGGCGAGCGGGTCGCCCTCCTGGGCCGCCTGGGTGACGTGCGGGCCGGTGAGCGCGTCGGCGTCGCCGCCGGCGAGCTCGAGCAGGCGCGTGCCGCGGGCGGGCTCGGTGATGAGCGCGGACTGGGCGTCGCGCACGAGGGCGCTGCCGGAGGCGTACTGCTCCCAGCAGCCCTCGTGGCCGCAGCCGCAGTAGTGGCCGCCGGGCACGACGCGCATGTGGCCGACCTCGGCCGCGACGCCCCAGGCGCCGAGCACGAGCTCGCCGTTGACGACGATCGCGCCGCCGAGGCCCGTGCCGATGGTGAGCAGCAGCATGTCCTGCTCCTCGCGCGCGGCGCCGAACCGGAACTCGGCCCACCCCGCGGCGTTGGCGTCGTTGGCGACGACGATCGTCACGTCGTCGCCGAGCTCCTTCGCCACGATGTCGCGCAGCGGGTGCTCGCGCCACGGCAGGTTCGGGGTGAACAGCACGGTGGCCTGGTCGGTGCCGATGAAGCCGGGGGCGGCGAGGCCGATCGCGCCGATCTCGTACTGCCCGGCGAGCTCCTGGCAGGCCTCGATGACGCCGCGGTCGACGCTCGCGGAGTCGCGCGGGTCGGTGTCGCGCCGGGTCTTGGCGATGATCCGGCCGTCCTCGTCGACCACACCGGCGGCGATCTTCGTCCCGCCGATGTCCACACCGATGGCGTGCATGCTTCCCTGCTTCCGCGTGAGATCTCTGCGTGGCGCACCCGCGAGGACCGCCGGACCGGGACGCTGCACCGGTGCCGCGGCGGCGACACTGCGCGCGTGCGCCCCCACGCTAGCGTGCCGGGCGGCGTTCGCTGCACACGCTCCCAGCGCCCGGCCGCCCGGGAAGGGGACCCGGCGGGTGACCACCCGCTCGGGGGACGTGTCGGACCGCCGCGACCAGGACCAAAGTCCCTTATGCTCCAGTCACCCTTCCGACGCCTGACAACGGAGCCAGCCATGGAGGAGTTCAGCACGCCCCTGCTCGTCGAGGCAGGGCCGCGGGAGAACCTGCTCGACCTGCTCACCGCGCGCGTGGCCGAGACGGGTGACGGCCCGCTCGTGGAGTACAAGACCCCCGGGACCACGACGTGGCGCACCGTCAGCGCCCGCGCCTTCGACCGCCGGGTGCGGGACGTCGCCCGCGGGTTCGTCGCGCGGGGCGTCCGCCCGGGCGACCGGGTCGGCATCATGTCCCGGACCCGGTACGAGTGGACGCTGCTCGACTGGGCGGTGTGGAGCGCCGGCGCCGTCCCGGTCCCCGTCTACGAGACGTCGTCCGCCGAGCAGGTGCACTGGATCCTGACCGACGCCGCCGTGACGCTGCTCGTCGTCGAGACGGCGGAGCACGCGGCCACCGTGGCCGAGGTCCGGCCCGACGCGCCGCTGCTGCAGGACGTCCTGGTGATCGACGGCGGCGCGCTCGACGCGCTGGCGGCGGAGGGCGCCGCCGTGCCCGACTCCGAGATCGACCGGCTGCGCCGGCACGCCGGCCGGGACGACGTCGCCACGATCATCTACACCTCCGGGACCACCGGCCGCCCCAAGGGCGTCGAGCTGACGCACGGGAACTTCGCGGTGCTCGCGCGCAACGCCGTCGAGGGGCTGCACGAGGTGGTGTCGACCCCCGGCGCGCGGACCCTGCTGTTCATGCCGCTGGCGCACGTGTTCGCCCGGTTCGTCGAGGTGCTGTGCATGCCGGCGGGCGCCGTGCTCGGCCACACACCCGACACCAAGCAGCTGCTGCAGGACCTGGGCGAGTTCCGCCCGACGTTCATCCTCTCGGTGCCGCGGGTGTTCGAGAAGGTCTACAACTCGGCGGAGCAGAAGGCCGCGGCCGGCGGGAAGCTCAAGGTCTTCCAGTGGGCCGCGCGCACCGCCATCGCCTACTCCCGGTCGCTCGACGCCGGCGGCCCGTCGCTCGGCCTGCGGGTGCAGCGGGCCGTCGCGGACCGGCTGGTGTTCCACAGGCTGCGCGACGCGATGGGCGGGCGCATCGAGTGGGCGATCTCCGGCGGCGCGCCCCTCGGCGAGCGGCTCGGGCACTTCTTCCGCGGCATCGGCGTCCGGGTGCTCGAGGGCTACGGCCTCACCGAGACCACCGCCCCCGCGACGGTCAACATGCCCGGCAAGACCCGGATCGGCACCGTCGGCCCCCCGCTGCCCGGCACGTCGGTCCGGATCGCCGGGGACGGCGAGGTCGAGGTCCGCGGTCCGCAGGTGTTCGAGCGGTACCACGGCAACCCGGTCGCGACGGACGAGGCGTTCGACGACGGCTGGTTCCGCACCGGCGACCTCGGCTCGCTCGACGACGACGGCTACCTGCGGATCACCGGGCGCAAGAAGGAGATCATCGTCACCGCCGGCGGGAAGAACGTCGCCCCCGCGGTGCTCGAGGACCGGCTCCGTGCGCACCCGCTGATCAGCCAGGTGGTGGTGGTCGGCGACGGGCGGCCGTTCATCGGCGCGCTGGTCACGCTCGACGCCGAGGGCCTGCCGGGCTGGTGCGCGGCGCACGGGCTGCCCGCGCTCGACGTCGCCGCGGCGGCCGTGCACCCGGACGTGCTGGCGTCGATCGACGAGGGCGTGGCTCGGGCGAACAAGGCCGTGTCCCGCGCGGAGTCGATCCGGCGGTACCGGATCCTGGACCGGGACCTGACGATCGCGGCCGGCTACCTCACGCCCAAGCTGAGCGTGCGGCGCACGCACGTCCTCAAGGACTTCGCCACGGACGTGGAGGCGATCTACGCCGGCGACCACGCGGGCTGAGCCGGCCGGCCGGCCGCGTGGCCGCGTGGCCGCCCGAGTTCGCCGGTTCCGCGCGAGTTCGCCGGTTGCGCACCCGGTCAGGGCGCGCAACCGGCGAACTCGCGCGGTGAGGTCAGACCCGGCCGAGGCGGGCCAGGAGGGTCGCCGACGGGAGCACGCGGGCGCCCGCGGCCTCCAGGTCGGCGCCGAGGGCGCGGTCGCTGGTCACCGCCACGACGACCCGGCCCGGCGGCTCGGCCCGCACCAGGCGGCGCAGCAGGTCGTCGGCGATCTCGCCCTGCGAGAACAGCACGCGCACGCCCCGTGGTGCCGCGGGGGCCCGGCCGGCCGCCTCCGTCTCCCGCCCGTCGAAGCAGCAGGTCACCTCGGCGCCGGTGCGGCCGGCGAGCGTCGACAGGCGCTCGGTGAGGCGGCGGCGCTGCTCGGTGAGCGACTGGTCCGGCCAGGCCAGCTTGGACACGTTGTAGCCGTCGACCAGCAGGTGCGCCCGCGGCATGGCCAGCAGGTCGTCGAGCAGGGCCGGGTCGTCGGCGAACCGGCCGCGGGACGTCGGGCGGACCGCTCCCCCGGGTCCCGGGACGGGCGGCGCGACCAGGTCCGCGGGCATCCGGCCCGCCGGGGGCAGCGCGAGCTCCTCGCGCAGCGCCGAGCCCGCCTCGACCACGGTGTCGAGCAGCAGCCGGACCCGGACCTGGGCGAGCTCGCGGAGCGCGGCGGCGTCCTCCCGGGCCACCCGGGCGAGGTCCTCCGCGCGGCGGCGGTCGTCGTCCGCGGCCGCCCGCACCCGGGCCGTCTCGGCGTGCACCCGCTCGGCGGCCGC
>NZ_SZYE01000008.1 GCF_005239125.1 Cellulomonas hominis
TCCAGCGTCCGCATCCCGGTGACGCCGCGGGTGAGGAAGTGGTTCTGCTGGTCGTAGAGCGGGAGGATGTAGTACCCCTCCAGCACGATCTGCTGCGCCTGCCGGTAGAGGTCGGCGCGCTCGGCGTGCTCGCGGCGCTCGCGGTGCTGTGGATGGCCGTCGCCGTGGTGCGGCCCGACGTGCTGGCCCCGGGCGACCCGAACGCGATCGACGCGCGTGCCGCGTTCACCCCGCCGGGACCGGGGCACTGGTTCGGCACCGACGAGTCCGGGCGCGACGTCTACACCCGGGTGGTGCACGGGGCGGCGGCGTCGCTCGGCATCGGCGCGGCCGCGACGGCGATCGGCGTGGGCGCGGGGCTGGTGCTGGGGTTCGCCGCGGGGCTCGGACCGCGCTGGCTCGACGCGGCGATCGGCCGGGTGCTCGAGGTGCTGTTCGCGCTGCCGACCCTGGTGCTGGCGCTGCTGCTGGTGGCGGTGCTGGGCGCAGGCGTCGAGGCGTCGGTGCTGGCCGTCGGGGCGGCCACCGCGCCCGGGTACGCCCGGATGCTGCGCGCCCGCGTCCGGTCCGTCGCGACCAGCGGCTACGTGGAGGCGGCGCGGCTCGAGGGCCACGGGTCGCCGACGGTGCTGCTCCGGCACGTGGTGCCCAACACGCTGTGGCCCCTGGTGTCGGTCGCGACCCTCGGGATCGGGCAGGCCGTGGTGTGGGTGTGCGCGCTGAGCTTCCTCGGGCTGGGGACGCTGCCGCCGTCCCCGGAGTGGGGGGCGATGCTGAACGCGGGGCGGGTCTACATCGACACGGCGTGGTGGCTGACGGTGTTCCCCGGGCTGGCGATCACGGTGACCGCGGCGGCGCTGACGGTGCTGGGCCGGCGCGTCGGGGCGGTGGCGACGTGAGCGGGCCGGCGGAGGGCACCCCGGTGCCGGGCGCGCGGGTGCCGGTGCCGGGCGCCCGGGTGCCGGTGCCGGCCGCGGGTGCCGAGGCGGGCGTTTCGCCGGACGGCGAGGCCCCGGTCCTCGACGTCGCCGGCCTGCGGGTCGCGTTCCCGCGCGGCGGCGAGGTGCTGCACGGCGTCGACCTGCGGGTGGCGGCGGGAGAGTGCGTCGCGGTCGTGGGCGGCTCCGGCGCGGGCAAGTCGGTGCTGGCGCGCACGCTCGTCGGCCTGGCGGGCGAGGGGGCGCGCGCCGACGTGCGCGCGGACCGGCTTGCGCTGCTCGGCCGGGACGCGCTCGCGTTCTCGGCACGGGACTGGCGCGCCGCGCGCGGCCGGGACGTCGGGCTGGTGCTCCAGGACGCCCTCGGCTCGCTGGACCCGCTGCGCACCGTCGGCGCCGAGGTCGGCGAGGCGCTCGCCGTGCGGCGGCCCGGGGCGGCCCGGCGGCCCCGACTCCCGTTCCCCACCGGATCGGCGCGCCACCGGCCGATCGATCAGGGGGCGACGGGACGATCCGGTGGGGATCCGGCGGCGCCCGGCGCCCGGGTGCCCCGGGTCGAGCGCGCCGAGCGGGTGATCGCCGCGCTGGACGAGGCGGGCCTGCCCGACCCCGCCGTGCGCGCGCGGCAGCGCCCCGGTGAGCTGTCCGGCGGCATGCGGCAGCGGGCCCTCATCGCGTCCGCGGTCGTCGCCCGGCCGCCGCTGCTGGTCGCCGACGAGCCGACGACGGCCCTGGACGCGACGGTCGCGGCCCGGGTGCTCGCCCTGCTCGGGGAGCTGCGGGACGCGGGCACCGCGGTCGTCCTGGTCACGCACGACCTGGGCGCCGTGGCGCGGGTGGCCGACCGGGTCGTGGTGCTGCGGGACGGCCGCGTGGTCGAGGAGGGGACGACGGCGGCCGTGCTCGGCGCGCCGCGCGAGACCTACACCCGCGAGCTGGTCGCGGCGGCGCGGCTGGGCGACGGTCCCGGTGCGGTCGCGGAGCCCGGCCCGCCGGTGCTGGAGGGCCGGGGGCTGCGGCGGGCGTTCCCGCTGCCGGGCGGCGGGTCGGTGACGGCCGTCGACGCGGTGGACGTCGTCGTGCGCGCGGGCGAGGCCGTCGGTCTGGTGGGGGAGTCCGGCTCGGGGAAGACGACGCTGGCCCGGCTGCTGCTCGCCGCCGACGCCCCGGACGCCGGCGAGGTGCTGCTCGACGGGCGGCCCTGGTCGGCGCTGCCCGAGCGGGACCGGCGGGCGCTGCGCCCGGGGGTCCGCCTGGTGCCGCAGGACCCGCTGGGGAGCGTCGACCCGCGGCTCACGGTGCGGGCGGTGCTGCGCGCCGCGCTGGCGACCGCGCCGCACCCGCCGGCGCGCGCCGACCGGGATGCCGCGGCGGCCGCCCTGCTCGCGGGGGTGCACCTGCCCGTCGAGGTCCTGGACCGCCGGCCGCGCACGCTGTCCGGGGGCCAGCGGCAGCGGGTGGCGATCGCCCGGGCGCTCGCGTCCGGGCCGCGGGTGCTGCTGCTGGACGAGCCGGTGTCGGCGCTCGACGTGCAGGTGCAGGCGGCGGTCCTCGACCTGCTCGTGGAGCTGCGCCGGGACACCGGGGTGGCGATGGTGCTGGTCTCGCACGACCTGGGCGTGATCCGGCGGGTGTGCGACCGGGTGCTGGTGATGAGCGGCGGGCGGGTGGTGGAGCAGGGTCCGGTGCCCGAGGTGTTCGGCGCCCCGGCCCACCCGGTCACCCGCGACCTCCTGGCGGCCCGCGCGGTGTGACCCGCGCGGGCCGGGGCTCGCGGGGAACCCGTCAGACGGTGACGACGATCTTGCCGCGGGTGTGGCCGGTCTCGAGGGCGCGGTAGGCCTCCGCGGCCTGCTCCAGCGGGAACGTCTGCGCGATCTCGACCTTCACCACGCCGCGCGCCGCGAGGTCGGCCAGGTGTGCCAGGTCGGCGCTGTCCGGGCGGACCCACACGTACTGGCCGCCGAGCTCGTCGCGCGCCCGGGCGTCCGTGATCGACGCGATCGTGCCGCCGGGGCGCAGCAGCGCGGGGGCGGTCTCGATCGCCTGGCCGCCGACGTAGTCCAGGACCACGTCGAACCCGTCCGGCGCCGCGGCCCGCGCGGCGTCGACCAGCCCGTCGCCGTACGCGACCGGCTCGGCGCCGAGCGAGCGCAGGTAGTCGTGGTTGCCCGGGGAGGCGGTGCCGACGACGCGGGCGCCGGCGTGGACCGCGAGCTGCACCGCGATGGAGCCCACCCCGCCGGCCGCGGCGTGCACCAGGACCGTCTGGCCCTCGGTCAGGCCCGCGCGGCGGATGCTCTGCAGCGCGGTGAGCCCGGCGAGCGGCAGGGCCGCGGCCGCCTCGAAGGACAGCCCGGCCGGCTTCTTGGCGGCCGTGCGCACCGGCACGGCGACGTACTCCGCGAGGGTGCCGTCCTGCACCACGTCCTTGCGGACGTACGCCAGCACCTCGTCGCCGACCTGCAGCTCGGGGGTGTCCAGCCCCGCCTTCACGACCGTCCCGGACACGTCCCACGCCGGGATCGCCGGGAAGAACACGTCCATCAGGCCGCGCAGGTACCCCTCGCGGATCTTGTAGTCGACCGGGTTCAGGGACGCGGCGGCGACCTTGACGACCACGGCGTCCGCACCGATGTGCGGCTCCGGCCGGTCCTCGACCCGGAGCACGTCCGCCCCGCCGAACTCCTCGTACACGACAGCTCTCATACCGGTGCGAACCGGCGGGCGGTGCTGCGCATTCCGCGTCGGGCGCACGGGGCGGCTCATCCCGACCGGGTGGTCCGGCGCGCGTCCCGCGGTCCTAGCGTCGAGGAGAGGGGGGCGGGCGCACCCGGGGCGCGCGCCGGGACGAGAGGAGCGTGGTGGCGGTGGGGTTCTGGACCGACTTCTGGGACATCATCTGGTGGTTCGTGTGGGCGTTCGTCTTCATCGCCTACCTGTTCGCCCTGTTCTCGATCATCACGGACCTGTTCCGCGACCGGGAGCTCAGCGGCTGGTGGAAGGCGGTGTGGCTGGTCTTCCTGCTCGTGCTGCCCTTCCTGACGGCGCTGGTCTACCTGATCGCACGCGGGCGCGGCATGGCGGAGCGCAGCGCCGAGGCGGCCGTCGCGGCCCGCCGGGCCGGGGAGACGTACATCCGCGAGGTGGCGGGCGCCGGGTCGCCGGCGCAGCAGGTCGCCCAGGCGAAGGCGCTGCTGGACGAGGGCGCCATCAGCCCGGAGGAGTTCGTCGTGCTCAAGAACCACGCGCTGGGGCAGGCGGGCACGGCCGCCGCGGGCGCGGACGGCTCGGGCGCGCACCGGGCGCCGGCCACCGCCTGACGGCCGCGGGCCGCCCGGACCGCTCAGCCCCGCGGGCCGGGCGGTCCGGGAGCGGGGCCCCCGTCGTCGGCGTCGCGGCCGTCCTGCGCCCGCCGCACCGCGGCCAGGAACTCGCGCCCCACCAGCGCCGCGAACGCGAACCCGCACACCATCTGGAGCGTCACCACGACCCGGGCGGGCCCGGTGACCGGCGTGATGTCGCCGAACCCCACCGTGGCCAGCACCGTCATCGTGAAGTACAGGGCGTCCAGGCGGTCGACGGGTTCGGTGAACGCGCCGGGCACCGCATCGGACAGCGACGTGTACCCGGCGGCGAACAGCACCACGAACAGCACCGTCGCCGTCACGAAGGCCTCGATCGCGCGCAGCACGGGGTACGGGGAGCCCACGACGCTCCGGACCTGCCAGCCCAGCAGCAGCACGAGCAGCACCAGCCCGGCCACGAGCAGCGCGAGCGTCGCCGGCGTGGGCCGGTCGAGCGGACGCCCGAGGTACAGGACGACGAGCAGCGCCGTGCTGCCGACCGTGCGCAGGGCGGTGCGGAGCCGCGCCCGCCCCGGCGGGCGCGTCGCGCGGGGCGTTCCTCGGGGCGGGCGGGGGTGCGGCATGCCGTCATGGTGGCGGCGCACCGCAGCCCGCGGCATCGCCCGCCGCGGGCGGTCTCGTCAGGCGGTCAGGCCGTGCTCGCCCGTGCCCGTCTCGAACCACACCGTCTTGCCGCGGCCCGGGTGCAGGTCGATCCCCCACGCCGTGGCGAGGGCGTCGACGAGCCGCATGCCGTGGCCGCCGAGCCGCCGGGCGTTCCCCGGCTTGACCAGGGGCAGCGTCGGGTCGGGGTCCGTGACCTCGACGCGCACGCAGCCGTCGTGGCAGTCCGTGGTGACCGCGATGCGCCGGTGCGCGCGGGTGTGCACGACGGCGTTGGTCAGGATCTCGCTGGTCAGCAGCTCGACGGTGCGCGCGGCCTCGACGGTCGCGTGGGCCTCCTCGGCCTCGTGGGCGGCCCACCGGCGGCCGGTCGCGACGGAGCCGGGCTCCGGGTCGAGCACGAGGCGGTGCCGCTGGTGTGCCATCGCGCGCGCTCCCTCCCGCTCGTCCCCGGTCGCTGCCGGCTGGGGACAAGCGTGGGGCAGCGCACCCGCGCGCGCATCCCGAGCGCGCGGGCGGGCCGCCGCCGGCCGGTCAGCCGCGCTCGGTCGCCGGCGGCTGCTCCGGCGGCGGCACGACGCGCACCCGCGCGATGCGCCGGCCGTCGACCGCGGCCACCTCGACCCGGCGGCCGCCGACGTCCACCGCGTCGCCCACCGCGCCGAGCCGCCCGAGCCGCGCGATCAGGAACCCCGCGACCGTCTCGTACGGGCCGTCGGCGAGCGGGATCCCGGTGAGCGCGGTGAACTCCTCGATGGTGATGCCGGCGTCGTAGGAGCCCGACGCACCCTCGCGGGCCTCGGCCCCGGAGGACCCGGGCATGTCGTACTCGTCGCGGATGTCCCCGACCAGCTCCTCGACCAGGTCCTCGAGGGTGACGATGCCGTCGGTGCCGCCGTACTCGTCGACGACGACCGCGATGTGCACGCCCTCGCGGCGCATGGACGACAGCGACGGCAGCAGCTTGTTGGTGCCGGGCAGCACGACGATCTCCCGCATGACGTCGCGGACCCGGACCCCGGCGCGGTCCGGTGCCTCGAGCAGCTCGCGGATGTGCAGGAAGCCCAGCACGTCGTCGAAGTCGTCGCCGATGACGGGGTACCGGGACCAGGGCTGGTCCCGCACCCGGTCCAGGGCGTCCGCGAGCGTCAGGTCGGCCTCCAGGAAGTGCACCTCGGGCCGCGGCCGCATGACCTCGGCCACCGAGCGGTCGGTGGCGGCGAACACGTCGCCGAGGATGCGCCGCTCGTCCTCGGGCAGGCCCTGGTGGGCGATGACCAGGTCGCGCAGCTCGGCCTCGGACATCTCCTCGCTGGTGGCGTGGGGGTCGCCGCCGAACAGCCGCACCAGCAGGTTGGTCGACGCCGACAGCAGCCAGACCACCGGGCGCATGAGCGTGGCGAACCGGTCGAGCGGCGGCGCGACCGCCAGCGCGACCCGGGCGGACTGCTGGAGGGCGATGCGCTTGGGGACGAGCTCCCCGAGCACCAGCGAGAGGTACGCGATCACGAGCGTCAGGGCGATCAGCGCGATGCTGCGTGCCAGCCCGGGGGACGCGCCGAGCGACTCGAGGACCGGCGCGAAGTCCGGCGCGATGGTCGAGGCGCCGTACGCGGCGGAGAAGAAGCCGGCGACGGTCACGCCGATCTGCACGGCCGCGAGGAACCGGTTCGGGTCCCGGGCGACCGTCGCGACGCGCGCGCCGCGGGTGCTCTGCCGCTCGAGCTGGTTGAGCTGGCTCTCCCGCAGCGAGACGAGCGCGATCTCGGTACCGGCGAACACCCCGCCGACCAGGATGAAGAGCAGGACGAGGCCGATGCTGCCCCAGGTCTCGGCGTCCATCAGCGGCGAGCCCCCGTGCGGCGGGTGCGAACGGCGCGCGGGGTGGTGCGGGCTCGCCGCACGGGACTGCAGGGCAGGTCGGGAGGCGACATCGCACCATTCCACGGGGCGTCGCGCGCGGTCGTCAACCGCACGGGGCGGGGGTCCGGGCGCGCACAGGACGCGCACAGCACATCCGCGGACTCGGTGCCCCGAACGGCCCGTGCCCGAGGCAGCCGGTCCCTAGGCTGACGGTGCCGGTGGCGCGTCGCCCCGGGAGGCGGCAGGACGACGGGGTGAGGCGTGTGGGCGCGGTGCGGTTCGCGGGGGGTCGGGTCGGCGTGCGGCGGGGGGTCGCCGTCGGGGTGGTGCTCGCGCTGGTCGGCGCGCTGGGCGCGTGCTCGGGCGGGCCGGACGACCGGCAGCAGGCCGCGGACGCGCTCGCGGAGGCGATCGCGTCGGGCGACTTCGCGGACGTCCCGCTCGACGGCGCCACCGCGGCGGAGGCGGGCGAGGCGCGCACCGCCGCGTACGCCGGGCTCGACCCGTGGCAGCCCGAGGTCGCCGCCGGCGACGTGGTGGCCGCGGCGGACGACGACGCGGCCGCGTCCGTCGAGCTCACCTTCACCTGGGACGTCGGCAGCAGCGCCGCGCAGTGGACGTACACCACGCACGCGACCCTCGCGAAGGTGGACGACGCGTGGCGCGCCCGCTGGTCGCCGATGCTGCTCGCCCCCGACCTCGCGGCCGGCGAGACCCTGCAGGTGCACCGGGTGCAGGCGGAGCGGGCGGACGTGCTCGGCGCCGGGGACGCGGTGCTGGTGGAGTCCCGCCCGGTCTTCCGGATCGGCATCGACAAGACCCGGGTCGCGGCGGCGGACGCGGACGCGGCGGCGCGGGATCTCGCGGGCATGCTCGGGCTGGACCCCGAGGCCTACGCCGCGCAGGTCGCGGCGGCGGGCGAGAAGGCGTTCGTCGAGGCGATCGTCGTGCGGGCGGACGACCCGGCCTACGACCGCGGGGCGCTGTCCGTGGTCCCCGGGGTGAACATGCTCGAGACGGCGCTCCCGCTGGCGCCGAACCGCGCGTTCGCGCGGCCCGTGCTGGGATCGGTCGGCCAGGCGACGGCCGAGATCGTCGAGGAGTCGGACGGCGCCGTGGTGCCGGGCGACCTCGCGGGGCTGAGCGGGCTGCAGGCCCAGTTCGACGAGCAGCTGCGGGGCGAGCCCGGCCTGACGGTCGTGGCGACCGCCGGCGGCGCGCAGGAGCGGGAGCTCTTCCACACCGAGCCCCTGGTCGGCGAGCCGCTGCGCACGACGCTCGACCCGGCGGTGCAGCAGGCGGCCGAGGACCTCGTCGCCACGGTCCCGGGCAGCGCGAGCGCGATCGTCGCGATCCGCCCGTCCACCGGCGACGTGCTCGCCGCGGCGAGCGGCCCGGGCGGCGGCGGCATGTCGACCGCCACCCTCGGCCTGTACGCGCCCGGGTCGACGTTCAAGGTCGCGTCCTCGCTGGCGCTGCTGCGCGCCGGCCTGACCCCGGACAGCACCGTGACGTGCCCCGAGACGGCGACCGTCGACGGCCGGTCGTTCCAGAACTACCCGGGCTACCCGGCCGACGCCCTCGGCGACATCACGCTGCGCACCGCCGTGGCCGAGTCGTGCAACACCGCGTTCCTCACGGCCGCGGGCACCGCCCCGCAGGAGGCGCTGGCGGCCGCGGCCGCGTCGCTGGGCCTGGTCCCGGACGCCGACCTCGGGTTCGCGGCTACGCTCGGCGAGGTCCCGGCCGAGGCCACCGGCGGGACCGACCACGCGGCGTCGATGATCGGCCAGGCGCGGGTCCAGGCGACCCCGCTCGGCATGGCGACGGTCGCGGCCTCGGTGGCCGCGGGCGGGCGGGTCACGCCGCGGCTGCTGCTCGGGGGGGCGGAGACCGCCACCCCGGCGCCCGAGCCGGAGCAGCCGCTGACGGCCGAGGAGACCGAGGCCCTGCGGTCGATGATGCGGGCCGTCGTCACCGAGGGCGGCGGCGACTTCCTGCAGGACGTGCCCGGCCCCGAGGTGATCGCGAAGTCCGGCACGGCGCAGTACGGGGCCGGCGACGACCTGCAGAACCACGCGTGGATGATCGCGGCGCAGGGTGACCTGGCGGTCGCGGTGTTCGTCGAGACCGGCGACTTCGGGTCGACGACCGCGGGACCGCTGCTGGAGTCGTTCCTGCGTGCGGTGGCGGTGCCCGCGGCCTGAACGGCGCCCTGACCTGCGCGTTCGTCGGACCGCGCGGGTCGGGGCGACGGGCCGCCGCGCACCGCGCGTTTTGTCCGCTTTGGCCCGAGTGGGTGAAATGCGAGTTCTGGCGGGACGGGTGCCGTCCGCCCCCTTCCGCTCGTCCGGGTGGCGGGCCTACAGTCGCCGTGTCAGCGACAAGGGCAAACCCTCCGCGAGGAGGGGACGCAAAGCCACGGGACCCCCGCAGGTCAGCCGGGCTGCCGAACGAAGGATCTGCCATGGAACAGCGCGGCTTCTACGAGCCGGCCGAGCAGCGAGGCTCCGACCTCCGCTCCGACGTGACGGGGCGCGCCGCGACGCGCCTGTCCTCCTGGTCCCGCATCGCGGCGACCCTCGCGGCGCACGCGGACCTCGTGCCCACGCAGCGCGAGTGCACGTCCGCCTCCTGACCCGCGGGCCCGGTCGTCAGAGCTCGCCGACGCGCTGCATGTAGCGCATCGCGGCCCACCCGACCGGGATCCGCAGCCAGTAGGTGAGCACGCGGAACAGCACCGCGACCGAGGTCGCGACACCCGGGTTCACGCCGACCACCGTCAGCGCGCCCGCGAGGGCGATCTCGGTGGTGCCGATGCCCCCGGGGGTCGGGGCGATGGACCCGGCCGTGTTGCCCGCCAGGTAGACGATCGCGACCTGCACGAGCGACAGGTGCTGGTTGAAGGCCAGCAGGCACACCTCGAACGCGAGGATGTACCCGAACGTCGTGATCAGGTTGCCCGCGAGCCCGACCCCGAGCCGGAACGGCTGGCCGACCACCTCGATGAGGCGGGGCCAGGTCTGCTGCACCGTCGGCAGCGTCTTGGCGGCGACCCACTGCCGCACCTTCGGCACCAGGAGCGCGGCACCGACCGCGGCCGCGAGCACGCCGATCACCACGATGACCGTGGGCGACACGGTGAACCGCTCCAGCTGGTTCGTGCCGGACGCCACCGACAGCACCAGGAGCATCGGCAGCGTCACGACGAAGTGCGACACCTGCACGAGCGCGACGGTCGCCGTCGCGAGCGACGCCGAGGTGCCGCGGCGGGTCAGCAGCCGGAGGTTGATGGCGGCGGGCCCGATGCCGGCCGGCGCCGCGAGCGCCACGAACGTGGACGCCGACTGCGCGACCGAGGCCCGCCACAGGGACAGCTTCACCGGGGAGAACGCCACCAGGGACAGCGCCGCCCCGAACAGCGTCGCCATGCCGAGCAGGAACGCCAGGACGCTCAGCCGCCAGTCCGTGGTCGACAGCGCGTCGAGGATGGTCTGCAGGTTGATCGACGTCAGCAGGATGATGACGGCGGCCGTGGTGAGCAGGATCGTCAGCACGGTGCGCGCGCCGAACCGGATCAGCTGCACGGGCTCGACGTCGGCCTCCGGCAGCCGCGCGACCAGCGCGGAGCGGAGCTCGGCCAGCACCTCCTTGTGCGCGCGCAGCTCCTCGCGGGTGCGGCGCGGCAGGGTGATGGTCTGCAGCAGCGGCCCGATCGCGGCGATGTCGCCCTCGGGCAGGACCGCGACGGCCGACTCCAGGGCCCGGGCCGGCCCGACGCGGAGCGCGAGCAGGGCGACCATCTGGGTGCGGTCCATGCGCTGGGCGAGCTCGGAGGACGCGACGTCGCCCTGGTCCCACCCCACGAGCCACACCGTCGGGTCGTCGGGTCCGTCGGCGACCAGGATCACGTCGCTGGTCAGCGCGCGGTGGGCGAGCCCGGCCTCGTGGGCCGTGCCCAGCTGCCCCCAGATCGCGCGCAGCACGTCGTCGGTGATCACCTCGGGGTCGAGCTCCGCGAGCGACGTGGCGGCCGGCACCGGGTCCTGCACCAGCAGCATCGAGGAGTCGGCCTCGGCGATGCCGCGCAGCGCGGGGGTGCGGACCCCCGCGGCGGAGGCGGTGAACGAGAGCAGGGCGGCGCGCTCGGCGGCCTGGCGCAGCGAGACGACCGACCGGCCGTCCAGCCCGCGCAGCCGCAGGGACCGCCACAGCCGGCTGAGGAAGCCGATCACCTGGCGGTCGCCGTCGAGCACGAGCACGTCGAGCTCCCGGCCGTCCTCGGTGACCATGCCGTAGGCACGGTGGTCGGCGTACCGGACCGCGGCCCGCGCCCCGGCGCTGCCCGGCGTCGCGTCCGGCGCCGCGTCCCCGCCCGGCCGGGGCCCGACCTCGGCCGGGTCGTCGTCCTCGTCGGGGACCCGCACCAGGACCTGCGGCCGCCAGCCCGCGCGGCGCACGCCGGCGACCAGGCTCGCGCCGTAGGCCCGCTCGGACCGCACGCCCGACACGTACCGGACGGCGAGCCCGGCGGCCCGGCCGATGAGCAGGGCGATCGCGACGCCGGGCAGCGACGTGCCCGCCGTGATCACCATGACGCCCACCGCGACCCACACGAGGTTCCACGACCAGGACACGGTGCGCCGGCGGGTCCGCGGGCCGGTCGCCGTCAGCAGGCCGGCGATCAGGGCGATGTACTCGGGGATCGACAGCGTCAGCTGGCCGTTCAGCCGGACGGACAGCCCGGCGACCAGCTGGTCCGACCCGAGGTGCTCCACCAGCCACGCGACGCCCGCCGACGCGAGCACGGCGACGATGGCGGCGACCGACGCCTCGACCATCTGCCGCCCGAGCCGGCGCACGGCCAGCTCCGCGAGGACGGCGACCGGCACGAGGTAGGTGACGACGGTCTCGAGCAGCGCGACCGGCACCACGAGGATCTGGCGGAGCAGCGAGGCGAACCCCTGCACGTCCTCCGCGACGCCCGACGTGGTGTTGTGCGCGTACGTCGCCAGCGCCATGACCGCGACCGCGCCGACCAGGCTGAGCACGACGCCGAGCAGGTCGCTCGGGTGGTGCACCCGCACCGCGGGGGTGTCCAGCACCTGGGGCCGGCCGAGCCCGTCGAGCCCGGCCTGGCTGCGCTCGCCCGCGGCGGGCCCGTCGGGTCGACCGGACGCCGCCGGCGCGCTGGTCGAGGCGTCGGGCATGGGGGCGAGTCTATTCAGCGACGGTCTCCCCGGGGGCCTCCTGCACGCCCTGCGCACGGAATCCGTCCTGGAGGATGACCGCGCGCGGGCGCGGCCTCCGTCGCGAGGATGACCCCCGGGGGCTAGCGTGACCGGCAGGGACGCCGTCGGCGGGGCGGCGGTCCGCCCGCTGGAGCACCCGGAGGTACGCGTGGCTCAGGACGTGCAGGGCAGGGTCGCGGCGGTGCTGCGGTCGGTCTGGTGGCTGCCGGTGCTCCGGGGCGTGCTCATGATCGTGCTGGGCCTGCTGCTGCTGGTCGAGCCGCTGGGCACGCTCGTCGCGCTCGTGTGGGTGTTCGGCGTGTTCGCGGTCGTCGACGGTGCCGTGGTGCTGCTGCAGGCGCTGCTCGCCCGCGGCCGGCCCGGGTTCGGCTGGCTCATCGCGGAGGGCCTGGTCAGCATCGGGTTCGGCGCGCTCATCATGCTGTGGCCGGACGTGACGGCGCTGGTGCTGTTCTACCTGCTCGCGCTCTGGGTGCTGGTGCTCGGGGTCACCGCCGTGATCGTCGCCGTGACGCAGTACCGGGCGCGGGACCTGGCGTGGTCCGGGACGCTCGTGTTCGGGCTGATCGCGTTCCTGTTCGGCCTGCTCCTGGCGATCAAGCCCCAGGGCACGGTCGACGTGATCCTCACCGTGTACGGGCTGTTCGCCTTCGTGGCCGGCGTGGTGATGCTCGTGTCGGGGTTCGCGACCCGCTCGCTGAGCCGCCAGCTCGCGGCCGACGGCCGCGCCGCGGGGTCGACCGCGGTCTGAGTGCGCACCGGCGTCAGCGGATCCCGAGCGCCTCGCGCCACGCCACCGGCAGCAGGGCGTACCCGACGAACGCCACGACGTCGAGCACCGTGTGCGCCACCACGAGCGGCATCGTCCGCCGCCGGCGCCGGTAGTACTCGGCGAACACCAGACCCATCACGACGTTGCCCAGGAACGGGCCGATCCCCTGGTACAGGTGGTACGAGCCGCGCAGGACGGCCGAGGTGACCAGGATCGCCGGGGTCCGCCACCGCAGCTCCCGCAGCCGCTCCATCAGGTAGCCGACGACGACCACCTCCTCGAGCAGCGCGTTCTGCAGCGCCGAGAGGATCAGCACGGGGACGGTCCACCACGCGGCGCCCAGCGCGGCGGCCTGCACCTCGACGGTGATGCCGACGGCGCGCCCCACGACGTACAGCGCGAGCCCGGGCAGCCCGATCAGCGCGGCCAGCCCGAACCCCACCCCGAGGTCCCGGCCGGGGCGGGAGCCGTCCAGGCCGATCCGGCGGGCGGCGCTGCGGCCGTTGGCGGAGAGCAGATACAGGGCCAGGGCGACCGGCACCAGGGCGAACCCGATCGACAGCAGCTGGTACATCAGGTCGAGGTACGGCCGGGGCGAGCGGCTGGCGTTCAGCGTGGCGGTCTGCGACGCCAGCGGGGTCTCCGCGGTCAGGCGGGCGACGATGTTGACGACCGCGTAGACGGCGGACTGGCCGAGGGACAGGCCCAGCACGATCCAGACCTCGGCGGTGAGGCGGCGGCGCCGGGCGCGATCCGAGACGGGCGGGGCGCCGGGGGTGCTCGGGTCGAGGGCGGTCACGTCGGCAGCGTAGGACGCGCGGCTGGACCCCGCCTGGACGCCGCCTGTGCCGCCGCCGACCGCGCGGGCCCGCGGGGACGCCCGGGGGGCGCCGACACCGTCAGGCGCGGGCGAGCGCGGCGGCCGCCTGGGCCACGACCTCCGGGTCCGTGACCGTCCACCCGCCGGCGGAGCCGCCGCCGCCCGGGCCGCCGTCGCCGGCCACCGTGCGGCTCGCGGACAGGTGCACCGCGTCCACCCCGGCCGCGATGAGCGCGCCGATGTCGACGGGTCGCACGCCGCCGCCGGCCATCACCTGGACGGCGCCCGCGGTGTGCTCGACCATGGCGGCGAGCCGGCGCACGCCGTCGATGCTGCGGGCCTCGCCGCCCGAGGACAGCACGCGGGTGACCCCGGCGCCGGCCAGGGCGTCCAGGACGGCGAGCGGGTCGGCCACGGAGTCCACGGCCCGGTGGAACGTCACCTCGCGGCCGTCCGCGGCGCGGAGCAGGGCGGCCAGCGCGCGCTCGTCCACCCGGCCGTCCGCGGTGAGCGGCCCGACGACGACGCCGTCGACGCCGAGGCCGACGGCGGCGCGGACCTCGCGGACCTGCACGTCGAGCTCGTCGGCGTCGTAGACGAAGGGACCCGGCCGCGGGCGCACCAGCACGTGCACCCCGGGGGCGGCGTCGCCGCGCGCGGCCCGGGCGTCCCGCTCGGCCACCAGGGCGGCGAGCAGGCCGGCGCCGGGGGTCAGCCCGCCCGTCGCCGCGAGCGCGGCGCACACCTCGGTGCGGGCCGCGCCCCCGTCGGCCGCCACGCGGTAGCCCGCCAGGTCCTGGACGGCGATCTCGAGGACGGGACGGGACGCGGGCACGGCTCCTCCAAAGGGCGGGGGGTCGGTGCTGACCGTAGCGCCTCGGCACGCCGCCCCCCGGGACGTCCGTGCGGACGCCCCGGGGGGTCGTGGGCCGCCGGGTCAGGCGAACCGGCGCAGGCGCAGCGAGTTCGCCACCACCAGCACCGAGGAGAACGCCATCGCCGCGCCGGCGATCATCGGGTTGAGCAGGCCGAACGCCGCGAGCGGGATGGCCGCGACGTTGTACGCGAACGCCCAGAACAGGTTCTGCTTGATGACCCGCAGCGTGCTGCGCGCCAGCCGCACCGCCTGCGGCGCCGACCGGAGGTCGCCGCGGACGAGCGTCACGTCGGCGGCCTCGATCGCCACGTCCGTGCCGGTGCCCATCGCGAGCCCGAGGTCCGCGGTGGCGAGCGCCGCGGCGTCGTTCACGCCGTCGCCGACCATCGCGACCCGCCGGCCCTCGCCCTGCAGCCGCCGGACGACGTCGACCTTGTCGGCGGGCAGCACCTCGGCCACCACGTCCGCCTCGGCGATCCCGACCGCCCGGGCCACCGCGCGGGCGGCGCCCGCGTTGTCGCCGGTCAGCAGGACGGGGCGCAGGCCGAGCGCCTGCAGGTCCGCCACCGCGCGCCGGGAGCCGTCCTTGACCGGGTCCCGCAGCACGAGCACGCCGCGCGCGGCGCCGTCCCAGGCGACCAGCACGGCGGTGGCCCCGTCGGCCTCGGCGGCGGCGAACCGCGCGCCCAGGTCGACGTCGGCGGGCACGCCCTGCTCGGCGAGCCACGCGGGCCGGCCGACGAGCACCCGCCGGGACAGCCCGACGCCGGCGTGCGCGGTGCGGACCACGCCGCTGACGCCGCGCCCGGCCTCGGCCCGGAACTCGTGCACCTCGTCGGCGCCGATCCCGACGCCGTCCCCGCCGACGCCCGCCGCCTCCGGGGCGAGCCCGGCCGCGGCCTCGGCGACCGCGCGGGCGATCGGGTGCTCCGCCAGCGCCTCGACGGCGCCGGCGAGCCGGAGCACCTCGCGCTGGGCGGCGGTGCGGGCGGGGCCCGCGTCGTCCGCCGTGCCGGCGCCGGGGTCCCCGGCGTCAGGGCCGTCCCCGGCGGCCAGCACGCCGACGAGCGCCATGCGGCCCTCGGTGACCGTGCCGGTCTTGTCGAGCACCACGGTGTCGACGGTGCGGGTCTGCTCGAGGATCTCCGGGCCCTTGATCAGCACACCCAGCTGCGCGCCGCGCCCGGTCCCGACCAGCAGGGCCGTGGGCGTCGCGAGCCCGAGGGCGCAGGGGCAGGCGATGATCAGCACCGCGACCGCCGCGGTGAACGCGGCCTGCGCGGACGAGCCGGACAGCAGCCAGGCGGTCAGGGTGCCGACCGCCAGCACGAGCACGACCGGCACGAACACGGCCGAGATCCGGTCGGCGAGCCGCTGCACCGGCGCCTTGCCCGTCTGCGCGGCGGCCACGAGCCGGCCGATCTGCGCCAGGCGGGTGTCCTCGCCCACGCGGCTCGCGCGGACGACCAGGTGGCCGCCGGTGTTGATCGTGGCCCCGGTGACCTCGTCGCCCGGCCCGACGTCGACGGGCACGGGCTCGCCGGTCAGCAGGCTGGTGTCGACGGCGCTGGTGCCGGAGACGACGACGCCGTCCGTGGCGACCTTCTCGCCCGGGCGCACGGCGAACTCGTCGCCCACCCCGAGGCGGGCGACCGGGACGCGTCGCTCGGTGCGCCGGCCGTCCGGGCCGGTCACGAGGAGCGCGACGTCCTTCGCGCCGAGGTCCAGCAGGGACCGCAGCGCGTCCCCGGCCCGGCGGCGCGAGCGGTGCTCGGCGTACCGGCCGGCGAGCAGGAACGTCGTGACGACGGCGGCGACCTCGAAGTAGAGCTCGGGCATGTGGCTGCCCATGCCGTCGTCGGCGGCGGGCCACAGCGTCGGCGACATCGTCATGCCGAGCGCGCCCGCACCCCCGAGCAGCAGCGCCCACAGCGACCAGCCGGTCGCCGCGACGATGCCGATCGACACCAGGGTGTCCATCGTCGACGCCCCGTGCCGGGCCGCGCGGACAGCGGCGCGGTGGAACGGCCAGGCCGCCCAGGTGGCGACCGGGAGCGCGAGGACGGCGACCAGCCACTGCCAGCCGCGGAACTGCCACGCGGGCACCATCGACAGCAGCAGGACCGGGACGGTGAGCACGGCCGCGACCCGCAGCCGGCGGCGCAGGTCGGTGCCGCGCGCGTCGGTCGGGGCCGACGTGTCCTCGTCGGGGTCCGTGTCGTGGTCCGGCGCCATGCTGTGGCCGGACAGGGCGTGCTCGGTGGGGTCCGTGCCGGCCAGGTCGTGGCCGGCGTGCTGCGGCGCGTGGTGCTGCGTCGCGTCGTGCCCGGCGGGCGCGTCGGCCGCCGGGGCGGTGGGCGCGGCGAGGCTGCGGCGGCCGGTGACCGTCGCGTCGTACCCCGCGGCGCGCACGGCGGCGACCAGCGCGTCGACGTCCGGCGTGCTGCCGTCCTCGGCCGGCGTCACCTCGACGTGCGCGCTCTCGAGCGCGAGGTTCACGGTCGCCCGGGCGCCGGGGACGCGGTTGAGGCGCTTCTCGACGCGCGCGACGCAGGAGGCGCAGGTCATGCCCTCGACGGCCAGGTCGACGGTCCCGACCGGCGCGACGGGCAGGTCGGCGGTGCGCGGGGCGTCGGCTGTCACAGCAGGGACTTGCGCGGCGTGACGGCGTAGCCGGCCTCGTCGACGGCGGCGGCGACGGCCTCGTCGGCGAGCGGCGCGTCCGAGGTGACGGTGACGGGCGACGACCCGCCGGCGACGAGGTCGACCCGCACGTCGGTGACGCCCGGCAGGGCGCTGAGCTCCTCGGTGACGTGGCGGACGCAATTGCCGCAGGTCATGCCGTCGACGGAGAACGTGGTGGTCTGGCTCACGGTGGTGTTCCTCTCGGGTGCGGGGTTCAGGAGCGGACGAGGCGGGCGATGGCCTCCGAGGCCTCGCGGACCTTCTCGGCGCCGGCCTCCGGGGACTGCCGGGCGGCGTCGACGACGCAGTGGCCCAGGTGGTCCTCGACGAGGCCGATGCTCACGGCCTGCAGCGCCTTGGTCACGGCGGAGACCTGGGTGAGCACGTCGATGCAGTAGACGTCCTCCTCGACCATGCGCGCGATGCCGCGCACCTGCCCCTCGATGCGCTTCAGGCGCTTGAGGTAGTCGTCCTTGTCGCCGCTGTAGCCGTGCACGTCGCGCTCCCTCCGTGCGAGGCGCGAGCGCACCCCGTCACATCTCCCAACGCTATACCCCCCAGGGGTATTCCGGGAGCCCGAGCGGGAGCCCTCGGGAAGGAGCCCGCCGAGCATGCAGCAGCTGCCGGGTTCGAGCGCCTCGAACCCCGCAGCTGGTGCGTGCTCGGCAGGGCTGGGGGTGGGGCTGGGGGTGGGGGACGGGAGGGGGCAGGGGCGGGGTGGGGCCGCGCGGGGTCAGAGGCCGCTGCGGCGGGCGTACGCGCGGGCGTCGACGCCGCGCAGGTCGCAGAACTCGCGCACCGGGCCCGTGAGCAGCAGGTCGATCCGGCGCAGGTCCGCGACCGTGCGGGCGCCGAGCAGCGTCATGATGTCCCCGACCTGGGTCAGCCAGGTCTGGATGCGGGCGACGAGGGCCGCCTCGCCGTCGGTCAGCAGGGTGCGCAGGAAGCCCCCGGCGACGCCGACGGCCGTGGCGCCGAGCGCGAGCGCGCGCACGACGTCGAGGGGGTGCCGCACGCCGCCGGACGCCAGCAGGTCCACGCCGTCGACCGACGACGCGTCCAGGAGGCCCTCGACCGCCGACTGCCCCCAGGACGCGAGGTAGTCCATGCCGCCGTCGGTGCGCCGCGCGGACTCGATGGCGGTGAAGTCGGTGCCGCCCCGGCCCGAGACGTCGACGGCCGCGACGCCGAGGTCCCGCAGGCGCTCGACGGTGCCGCGGCTCATCCCGGCGCCGACCTCCTTGACGACGACGGGGACGTCCACGCCGTCGACGATGGCGGCGATGTTCTCGGCCCAGCGCGTGAAGTCGCGGTCGCCCTCGGGCATGACGATCTCCTGCGCCGGGTTCACGTGCACCTGCAGGCCGTCGGCGCCGAGGATCTCCACCGAGCGCCGCGCCTGGGCGGGCGTGAGGTTGGCGTTGACGTTCGCCAGCACGAAGCCGTCGGGGTTGAGGTCGCGCAGCACCCGGAACGACGGGATCGCCGCGGGCTCGCGGTGCAGGATGCCCGTCGACCCCGACGCGATGGGCACGCCGGTCTCCCGGGCGGCGATCGCCAGGGCGCGGTTGATCGTCCCGGTGTGCGCGGTGCCGCCGGTCATGCCGTTGATGTACAGCGGCACCGGCCAGTCGAGCACCCGGCCCGCGGTGCGCAGCGACACCTGCGCGCGGTCGCCGGCCTGCAGCGGGTGGTTCATCGGGCGGACGTGGTCGAAGTCGCTCGGCCCGGGCTCGGCGTGCTGGGCGACGGCCAGGCGGACGTGGTCGTCCTTGCGGCGCGCGTCCTGCTCGGCGGGCGTCGCCCCGCCGGCGGCCCCGGGGGCGACGGCGGGCTGGTCCTGGCCGGACAGGGGGGCGTCGGTCACGGGGCGTCCTCGGCGTCGCAGGGCTGCTGGACCCGCAGGGACAGGTGCCGCACGTCGGACAGCGCCCAGTCCCGGAGCATCGGCTCGAGGTCGGTGTCGGCGTCGACCAGCACGATGCCGCAGTCGCCGCCGCCCGCGCCCGACGACTTGGCCGCCGCGCCGACGCCCTCGGCCGTCTCGCACAGCGTGCGCAGCGCGGGGGTCTCGATGTCGACGCCGGCGGCACGCGCGAGCGAGGTGAGCAGGCCGCGGGCGCGGTGGATCTGCGCCTTGGCCGCGGGGGCGTCGTCGCGCTCGATGGCGTCGGCCAGCGCGTCCACGCACTCCCGGGAGGCGGCCAGGAAGTCGGGGTAGTGCGCCTCGGCGGCGCCCTTGCGGGACTGCATCCGCTCGACCAGGCGGGTGGTCGACGCGGGGACGCCGGTCCAGCCCACGACCAGGCGCATGGTCCGCGGCGTCGGCAGCCGGCGCACGGACAGGCCCGGCCAGTCGGCGACGAGCAGCGCGGACAGCGGCCGCACGGCGCCCGAGGCCTCCGCGGCGGCCTGGGCGGTGCGCAGCCAGTCGCGGTCGAGCGCGGCGTACCGGATCCACCCGCCGTACAGGCTGGCCGCGACGTCGCCGCCCGAGCCCATCGGGTTGACCGCGACGGTGGCGAGCAGGGCCAGGCGCAGCAGGCGCTCGGTGGGCAGGTCGAGGCCGTAGAACCGGTCCAGCGCCCGCACGGTCGCCGCGGTGACGGCGGCCGAGGAGCCGAGCCCGAACTTCCGGCCCGACTGGTCGTCGAGTTCCGAGGTGATCGTGATGTCGTAGAAGCCGAGCGGGCGGCCCTGCTCCGCGGCGAACCGCTCCACGACGTCGATCGCGGCGAGCACGTAGTCGAACGGGCGGCTGTCGTGGTCGAGCACCACGCGGCCGCCGTCGCGCCGCCACACCACCGGGAGCCGGCCGTACTGGTCGGACGCGATGGACCCGGCGCCCTCGGCGCGCGCGAGGCGCACCGTGACGTGCCGGTCGACGGCCACGAGGACCGCGGGGTAGCCGGCCTCGACCACGGCGTACTCGCCGGCGACGAACAGCTTGCCGGGGGCGCTGACCTCGATCGGGGCCTCGGCGGGCGCGGGGGCCCCGGCGGCGGGGGCGGTCACGCGGCACCCCCCGCGGTCACCCGCAGGTCCGGGCCGGGGCGCGCGGTCACGACGCGGCGGGTGCCGCCCTCGGACAGCGCCGCGGCCACGGCGGGCAGGTCGCGGCCGGCGCACAGCACCTTGACGTTCGGGCCGGCGTCGATGGTCGCCCAGCAGGGCAGGCCGTCCGCGCGCAGCGCCTGCACCTGGTCCAGCACCCCGACGGTGTGCGCGGTCCAGTACCGGACCGGCGGCCGGGCGCCCAGCATCGTGGCGTGCATCCGCAGGGCGTTGGACTCCGCCAGCGTGCCGAGCGCGGGCAGGTCGCCGGCGGCCACGGCGTCGAGCATGAGCGCGACGTCGGCCTCGGTGGCCTCGGTCCACGCCGGGAAGTACGGGGAGGTCTCGACGGTGCGGCGCATGGCCTCGCGGGACGAGATCGCCTTGGGACCGGCGTCCAGCACGACGACGGCCATCGCGGGGTCGAGCGCGCCGCCGGCCTCGCCGCCGGGCACGGGCTCGGCGAAGGACGTGGCGTCGTCGGTGCCCGCGTGCCAGACCACCAGGCCGCCGAACACCGAGCGCGCCGCCGAGCCGGAGCCGCGGCGCGCGAGCCGGGACAGCGCGCGGGGGTCGAGGTCGAGGCCGTAGGCGGCCGACGCGGCACCGGCGAGCGCGGCGAACCCGCTCGCCGAGGAGGCCAGGCCCGCGCCGGTCGGCACGGTCGACACCGAGGTGACCGCGGCGTGCGCGGACGACCCGGCGAGCGAGCGCACCAGGTCGAGGAACCGCCGGACCCGGGTCACCTCGCCCTCGGACATGGGCCGGCCGTCGAGCGTCCCGGTGTCCTCGGTCGCACCCGCGTCCAGGGTCACCGTCGTGGTGGCGTGGAACGCGTCGAGCGTCAGCGACAGGCTGGAGGTCGCGGGCAGCGCCAGGGCCTCGTCGCGCTTGCCCCAGTACTTGGCGAGCGCGATGTTCGCGTGCGCGACGGCGGTCGCGGAGTCAGTCATCCGAGGGGCACCTGGGCGGAGGGGGTGGCGGGACGCCGCGCGTCGGTCCGGTGCAGCCACGTGCGCGCCGCTCCCGCGCGGCGCAGGGCAGCGGCGATCGTACCAGCGGACGCCGCGTCGGCCGCGAGCGCCAGCATGCATCCGCCCTGGCCACCGCCGGTCAGCTTGGCGCCGAGGGCCCCGGCCGCCAGCGCCGCCCCGACCAGCCGGTCGAGCTCCGGCGAGGAGACGCCGAGCTCGGCGAGGGCGCCGTGCGCGCGCGTCATCCGGGCGCCGAGCTCCGCCGGGCGGTCGAGGGCCAGGTCGTCGACGACGTCCCGGGTGATGGCGCCGAGCTCCGCGACCAGCTCGGCCCCGCGGGCCGGGTGCCGGTCCCGGAACGACCGCACGTCGGCGACCGCGACCCGGGTCCGCCCGTGCACGCCGGTGTCGGCGACGACGAGGTGCGCGCGCAGGGCCAGGTCGAGCGGCCGGATCTCGCCGGCCTGGAACCACACCGGCTCCGTGGAGGCGGTGGTGCGGGCGTCCAGGCCGCTGGGGTTGCCGTGGGCCACCCGCTCGCCGACCTGCACCAGGTCGAAGTGCTCCTGCGCGGTCAGCGTGCGCCCGGCGAGGTCGGCCAGCGCGAGCGCGAGGGCACCGGCGGTGGCGGCGCTGGAGCCGAGGCCGCGGGCGGCCGGGATCGTGGACTCGGTGGACAGCACGATGTCCCGGTGCGGCAGCCCCAGGTGGTCGAGCGTGGCCTCGACGGCGGCGACCGGCGCCGCCAGCTGCTCGGGGGCGTCGGACAGCGCGCCCGAGTACAGGACGGACTCGAGGGTGAGCGGGCCCTCCTCGCGGCGCGCGACGGCCCGCATCGGCAGGCTGGCCAGCGGCAGCGCGATCGCGGGCTCGCCGTAGACGACGGCGTGCTCGCCGACCAGGATCGCCTTCGCGCGGGTGTGCCCCGTCCCGGTGGCGCGCGGGGCGCCCGGGCCGGTGCTGCGCGGGTTCGAGCTCGAGATGGTCCGACTCCTCACATCAGGTGCGCCACGAACCACGGGGCCGCGTACAGCGACATGAACTGCACCCCGAAGTTGACGCCCAACCGGTTCAGCGTGCCGCAGGTCAGCCCGACCAGCAGCACGGCGAAGACGTTGACGAGCCCTGCGTCCAGGTAGGCGAGGAGCAGGACGAACACGATGAACAGCGCGAGCACCGCCTCGTGCGGCACGTAGCGGGTGACCAGCGCGGTGAGCCGGAACGAGTACCGGACCGCCAGCACGTAGGACAGCACCAGGGCGAGCGTCCCGCCGACCACGACCGCGACCACGAACTGCGACGTCGACAGCAGCTGGTGCAGGTTGTTGTCGAGGGTCAGCACGGGCGGCGCGTTGAACAGCGCGTTCGCGGGGCCGACCGCGACCGGCGACAGCGGCAGCCCGACCGCCAGGAGCGGGATGATCACGCCCGCCAGGTAGGTCGAGTGCGCGAGCGCGGCCATGGAGGTGATCGCCCGGGAGGACCGCTCGACGGGCTGCTGGGCGCGGGCGCCGGACGCCTCGCCCATGAGCAGCGTCAGGGCGACCGGGCTGAGGAAGAACAGCGGCGTGGACGCCGCGGAGACCGTGGCCGAGGCGCCGAGCTCGGCGCGGGTCAGCAGGCGCCGCGGGCTCAGCGGCGCGCCCTTCAGCTCCGACCGCGTGATGACGACCGGCGTGCGGCCGGCGCGGGGGAGCGCGGCGCGCAGCGTCGGGTTGAGCAGCGTGGCCAGGCTGAGCAGCAGCGGGCCCGCGGTGATCGACAGGAAGAACGACACCGTGATCGTGCCGTCCTCGGGCAGCACGCCGGTCTGCCGGTACAGCGCCTGCACGCCCTGGAACAGCAGGCCCAGCGGGATGATCGCCAGCAGCGAGAGCAGCTTGTTCTTCCCGATCAGCGCCAGCACCACGGCGCCGCCGACGAACAGCAGCGACCCGTACTCCCGCAGCTGGTCCGCGAACGGGGTGATGGCGCCGGCGATCAGCAGCGCGAGCGGCACCGAGACCAGCGTGCCGACGACCGAGCCGGCCGCCATCTTGCGGATCGTCTCCGCCGCCCGGCCCTCCCGCTTGAGCAGCAGGGCGTGGTCGATCATCGGCGCGGACAGCACGCCGCCGGGGAGGCCGACCAGCGCCGTCGGGATCGAGTTCGTCAGGTTGAGCGTGACCACGGCGGCGATGAAGAACGCCAGCACCACCTGCGGGTCGGCGCCGGCGAGCACGAGGGCGAGCGTCACGGGCAGCAGGACCGACGTCTCGTCGGTGCCGGGGATGAACCCGATCAGCGTGTACAGCGCGACGGCCGCGAGAGCGGCGGCGACCATCGGCAGCAGCAGGGAGAGGTCCACGGAGGTCTTTCGGTGCGGGGCGCCCGTCCGGATGGGTCGCGGCGGGCGCGTCGGCTGGCGCGGGGGGTGGTGCGCGGGGGGAGCGCGGGCGTCAGACCGGTGGCGGACCCGCCTCGGCGTCGGCCACGATCCGCACGTCCCGCTTCGGCCGGACGAGCACCACCGCGGCCGCGAACCCGACCACCGAGCCGCCGAGGCCCCAGAAGAACTCCGACGAGCCCAGGGCGCGGCCGATCACGACCGCGGCGGCCGTCACGATCGCCGTGACGGCGAGCGCCAGGACCAGGTCGCGCATCGACACGCGGTCGCCCCAGATCTCGACGTACTGGTCGTCGTCGCTGCTCACGTTCCTCCTCCGGTCCGGGTCGTCACCCTAGGACGTCCCCTGCGGGGAGCCTGTGCGGCGGTTGTGCGCGCGACGTGGACGTGCGGGTCGGAGCGCGGGCTGGCCGACGGCCACTGTGGGGTGACCTGGGCCGACGGGGCAACTCGGGGCGACGCGCCGGGTGCCGACACGCCG
The DNA here is from genome assembly GCF_005239125.1 of Cellulomonas hominis. Classification (GTDB taxonomy): domain Bacteria; phylum Actinomycetota; class Actinomycetes; order Actinomycetales; family Cellulomonadaceae; genus Cellulomonas; species Cellulomonas hominis_A. Next base: position 24,074 of record NZ_SZYE01000008.1, read on the forward strand.
ACGGTTCACCCGCTCCGGTGGCGGGCTGCGCCGGCGCGCGGACGATGGGGGAGCATGAGCGACCAGACGACCCCCCAGGACCCGCAGACCCAGCACCCCGAGCCGGAGCAGCCCGCGCAGACCATCGCGCACCCCGGCCTCACGGACGACATGCGGCAGCAGCCCGACCACGGCGAGGAGTCGTACGTCGGCTCCGGCCGGCTCGAGGGCAAGCGCACGCTGATCACCGGCGGCGACTCCGGCATCGGCCGGGCGGTGGCGATCGCGTTCGCCCGCGAGGGTGCCGACGTGGCGATCGTGTACCTCCCCGACGAGGAGGAGGACGCGCAGGAGACCGTGCGGCTGGTCGAGGCCGCCGGCCGCCGCGCGCTGACCCTGCCGGGCGACATCCGCGACGAGGCGTTCTGCTCCGAGATCGTCGAGCGCACGGTCGCCGAGCTCGGCGGGCTGGACGTGCTCGTCAACAACGCGGCGTTCCAGATGTCCCAGGAGAACGGGCTGCTGGACCTGACGACCGAGCAGCTGGACCGCACGTTCAAGACCAACCTGTACGCGATGTTCTGGATCACCAAGGCCGCCCTCCCGCACCTGCAGCCCGGGTCGAGCATCATCAACACGACGTCGGTCCAGGCCTACGAGCCGAGCCCGCAGCTCATCGACTACGCGACCACCAAGGCCGGCATCCTCAACTTCACCAAGGCGCTGGCGCAGCAGGTGGCCGAGCAGGGCATCCGGGTCAACGCCGTGGCGCCCGGGCCGATCTGGACCCCGCTGATCCCCGCGACGATGCCGGAGGAGAAGGTGAAGGAGTTCGGCGCGGACACCCCGCTGGGCCGCGCCGGCCAGCCGGCGGAGCTCGCCCCGGCGTACGTGTTCTTCGCGAGCCAGGAGAGCAGCTACATCACCGGCGAGCGCATCGGCGTCACGGGCGGCCGCTCGCTGGCCTGACCCGCGGCCGTCGGGGGCCGAGTTCGCCGGTTGCGCGCGAGTTCGCCGGTTCCGCACCGGCGCTGAGCGCGCAACCGGCGAACTCGCGCCCGCGCGCGCCGTCAGCCGGCCAGGGCGCGGGCGCGGAGGAGGACCGCGTCGAGCATGTCCTCGGTCAGGCGGCCGGTGAAGGTGTTCTGCTGGCTCACGTGGAAGCAGCCCAGCAGGGTCAGCCGCTCGCCGGTGCCCGGGCGGTCCAGCACCACCTCGGCGCCGTGGCCGAACCGGGGGCGGGGGCGCGGCACCGCCCAGCCCTGCTCGCCGAGCGTGCGGAGCAGCGCGTCCCAGCCGAACGCCCCGAGCACCAGGGCGACCCGCGGGCGCACGATCTCCAGCTCCCGCGCCAGCCACGGCCCGCAGCGGTGCCGCTCCTCGGGCAGCGGCTTGTTGTCGGGCGGCGCGCAGTGCACGGGCGCCGTGATCCGCACGCCGGTGAGCGTCAGCCCGTCGCCGGCGTGCACGGACGTCGGCTGCGACGCCATCCCCACGCGGTGCATGGCGGCGAACAGGAAGTCGCCGGACCGGTCGCCGGTGAACATCCGGCCGGTCCGGTTGGCGCCGTGGGCCGCGGGCGCGAGGCCGACCACCAGCACGGCGGCCTGCGGGTCGCCGAACCCGGGGGCGGGCCTCGCCCAGTACTCCTGGTCGCGGTACGCGGCGCGCTTCACGGTCGCGACGTGCTCCCGCCAGGCGACCAGCCGCGGGCACGCGCGGCACTCGACGACGGCGCCGTCGAGCTCGGCGAGATCGCGCGCCGCCGGGGCGGTGGCGGCGGGGAACCCGGGGTCGTCGGGGAGGTCGGGCACGGTCACCTCACCGGGTCCTCGACGTCGAGCCCGAGGCGCGCCGCTCGATCGACTCGGCCACGGCGCGTCAGGCGAACCGGTCCGGGTCGCCCGCGCCCTCGCGGACCACCTCGGCGTAGCCCTCCGACCAGTCGACGACCGTCGTCGGTTCCGCGGACACCTCGCCGGCCTCGATCACCGCGTCGACCACGTGGTCGAGCTCCTCCTTCACCGTCCAGCCGTCGGTCTGCGGCTCGGTGTCGCCCGGCAGGATCAGGGTCGAGGACAGCAGCGGCTCGCCGAGCTCGTGCAGGATCGCCTGCACGACCCGGGAGTCCGGGATGCGCACCCCCACGGTCTTCTTCTTGGGGTGCGCGAGCCGCCGCGGCACCTCCTTGGTGGCCGGGAGGATGAACGTGTACGGCCCCGGCGTCGCGGCCTTGATCGCCCGGAACGGCGCGTTGTCCAGCCGCACCAGCTGCCCGAGCTGCGCGAAGTCGGTGCACACGAGCGTGAAGTGGTGCTTGTCGGTCAGGTGCCGGATCGCGCGGATCCGGTCGGCCCCGGTGTGGCTCTCCATCCGGCAGCCGAGCGCGTACCCGGAGTCGGTGGGGTAGGCGATCAGGGCGTCGTCGCGCAGCAGCTGCACGATCTGGCCGATCGACCGGGCCTGAGGGTCGTGCGGGTGGACGTCGAAGAACCGGGCCATGCGACCGAGGGTGGCACGACGGCCGCGCGCCGACCACCCCGACGTGCTCAGCCCAGGACCGCCACCAGGAAGTCCGCGTCCGGCCCGAACGGCCGCAGGGCCCAGGTCGCGAACCGGTGCTGCACCGCGAACCCCGCCTCCCGGGCGTCGAGGTCCAGCGCGTCGAACGCGTACCCGCGGCCCGCGCCGAACCCGACGACCAGCCGGCCCCCGGGGGCCAGGTGCGCGCGGATCCGGCGCAGCACCTCCGCCTCGGTCCCGGGCGCGACGAACGTCAGGACGTTGCCGGCCATCACCGCGACGTCGAAGGGCTCGGCGACGCCCGCCGCGGGCAGGTCGAGCTCGGCGAGGTCGCCGACGTGCCAGTCGCCGGCGGGGTGGTCGGCGCGCGCGGCCGCGACGAGCACCGGGTCGACGTCCACGCCGACGACCGCGTGCCCGCGGCGCGCGAGCTCGCCGCCGACCCGGCCCGGACCGCAGCCGGCGTCCAGGACGCGGGACCCGCGGGGCACCATGGCGTCGATCATCCGCGCCTCGCCGGCCAGGTCGGCGCCCTCGGCGGCCATCGTGCGGAACCGCTCGACGTACCAGGTGGACCGGTCGGGGTTCTGCTGGCCGATCTGCTCCCAGCGGGTCGGCTGGCGCATGGCGCTCCTTCGGACGGCGGCGGACGCGGGCGGCACCGAGCCTAGGGCCCGCACGGCGCCGCCTTCAGCGGTGGACGGCCTTCCGCGCCTTCTTCGCCGCCTGCACGCCCGCCTTCTTGGCCGACGACGTCAGGGTGTCGATCAGGTACGACGACGCGGCGCCGAGCATGATGACGTCCTTCGCGACCCCGATCCCGTCCGGGTTGGGGCGCGGGTCGCCGGGCCCGCGGTGCAGCGCCGGGGTGCGCAGGTACATGCCGACGAGCGCCGCGGAGAACGCCGTGAACCCGGTGGCGACGGCGACGCGCGGCAGCACGGGCACCAGCAGCGCCGCGCCGAGCCCGACCTCGGTGGCGGCCAGCGCCGTCGTGAACGTCTTCGGGTCCACGCCGGAGAGGAACGGGTACGCGCCGGCCGCGGTGCCGTGCAGGCCCTTCGCGGTGTCCTCGTCGGCGCCGAGCTTGTCCAGGCCGGAGTTCAGGATGTAGGCGCCGGCGCCGAGGCGCAGCGGCAGGTGACGGAGCTTCACGCGTCCTCCTCGAGGGTGGGGTGTCCTCCCGACGCTACGACCGCCCGCCCGGGATCGCAGCGCGACGCCTTGACTTCGAGCGCGCTCCAAGGTGGAGCGTCCTCACCCATGAGCCTCACCACCCGCACCCTCGGCAGCGCCGCGCACGGCACCGCCCTCACCGTCTCCGCCCTCGGGCTCGGCTGCATGGGCATGTCCGAGTTCTACGGCGCGACGTCCGCGCCCGGGTCCGACCAGGAGCGCGAGTCGGTCGCGACGATCCACCGCGCCCTCGACCTCGGCGTCACGCTGCTGGACACCGCCGACATGTACGGCCCGCACACCAACGAGCGCCTGGTCGGCCGCGCGATCGCCGGCCGCCGGGACGAGGTCGTGCTCGCCACCAAGTTCGGCATCGTCCGGGACGCCGACCCGACCGTGACGAGCCGCGGCGTGGACGGCCGCCCCGAGTACGTGCGCGCCGCCCTCGACGGCAGCCTGCAGCGGCTCGGCGTCGACCACGTGGACCTGTACTACATGCACCGGATGGACCCGAAGGTGCCCGTCGAAGACACGGTGGGGGCGCTCGCCGAGGCCGTCCAGGCGGGCAAGGTGCGGCACATCGGGCTGTCGGAGGCGGGGCCGGCGACGATCCGCCGGGCGCACGCCGTGCACCCGATCACCGCCGTGCAGACCGAGTACTCCCTGTGGACCCGGGACGTCGAGGCCGAGGTGCTGCCGACCCTGCGCGAGCTCGGCATCGGCCTGGTGCCGTACTCGCCGCTGGGCCGCGGGATGCTCACCGGGGCCATCGCGGCGCCGGACGACCTCGCGCCCGACGACTTCCGGCGCGCCAACCCCCGGTTCGCCGGCGAGGCGTTCGACGCCAACCGCGCGCTGGTCGAGCGGGTCCAGGCGCTCGCGGCCGAGCGGGGCGTCACCGCGGCCCAGCTGGCGCTCGCGTGGGTCCTCGCCCAGGGCGAGGACGTGGTGCCGATCCCGGGCACCCGCCGGGTCCGCTACCTGGAGCAGAACGTCGCGGCCGCCGACGTCCGGCTCACCGCCGAGGACCTCGCGGCGCTCGCGGACGCCGTGCCGCCGCAGGCCGTCGTCGGTGACCGGTACCCCGACATGTCGACCATCGGGCGGTGACCGGCGCATGCTGAGGGGCGTGACCGAGGAGAGCCGCACCCTCACCATCGCCGAGGCCGCCGCGGCGACCGGGCTGACCCCGCACACGCTGCGCTACTACGAGCGCGACGGGCTGCTGCTCGACGCCGTGGAGCGGGCGTCGTCCGGGCACCGCCGGTACACCGAGCGGGACCTCGGCTGGATCCACCTGCTCACCCGGCTCCGGGCCACCGGCATGCCGATCCGGGAGATCCGGGAGTACGTCGACCTGGTCCGGCGGGGCGAGGGCACGGAGCCGGAGCGGATGGCGCTGCTGCAGGCGCACCGGGACGCGGTGCGGGCGCAGCTGGCGGAGGTCCAGGAGCACCTGGCGGCGATCGAGATGAAGATCGACGTGTACGCGGGGCGGCTCGGGTCCGGGCTGCCGGTGCCGGAGGCGGCGGCGGGCTGACGCCCCGCCGCCGGTCGCGGCCGTCACGGTCCGAGGAGCGCCGCGGGCACGACGGCGACGCCGTCGGGCCGCCGGTAGGCCTCGCGCCCGGTCGTCACGATCACGGCGTCGAGGAGCCGCGGACCGAGCTGCTCCCGGAGCCAGAGCAGCTGGCGCACGTCGTGTTCCCCGACGTCGGCGGCGAGCTTCACCTCGATGGCGACGACGTGGCCGTCGTCCCGGCTCACGACGAGGTCGATCTCGCGTTCGCCGCCCTTGGTCCGGAGGTGGCCCACGGTCGCCTCGGCACCCTGACCTACGCTACAAATCGGCGGACCGCTGGGCTACAGATCGTCGGCATCGTCGACGGTGGCCCGGCGCGTCACACCCGTGCGAGGTGCCCCGGTCGCACGTCGTAGTCCCCGGGCTCGAGCAGCACCTCGCCCCGCCCGCCGGTGAGCGCGCGCAGGTCGAGGGCGTACCGGACCACCTCCGCCTCGGGCACCACCGCCTCGATGCGGACGCGGCCGTCGTCGGTCGTGCTGCTCGCGCTGATCCGGCCCCGCCGCCCGGACAGGTCGCCGAGCACGTCGCCCTGCACCTCGGGCGGTGCGACGACCGTCACCCGCAGCGTCGGCTCCAGCAGCACGGTGCCGGCGGCGGCGAGCGCCGCCCGGACGCCCGCGGCCGCCGCGGTGCGGAACGCCATGTCGGAGGAGTCCACGGCGTGCGCCCTGCCGTCGTAGACCTCGACCTGCACGTCCACGACGGGGTGCCCGAGCGGCCCGCCGGCGGCCAGCGCCTCGGCGGCGCCGCGCTCGACGGCCGGCAGGTAGGACCGCGGGACCGCGCCGCCGACCACCGAGTCCACGAACGCGAACCCCGACCCGGGCGGCAGCGGGCTGAGCCGCAGCTGCACGACCGCGAACTGCCCGTGGCCACCGGACTGCTTCTTCAGCCGGCCCTCGGCCTCCGCCGGCCGGGCGATCGTCTCCCGGTAGGCGATCCGCACCGGCTCGGTGGTGACGTGCACGCCGAACACGCGGGCCAGCCGCTCGACGGCCACCGCGAGGTGCGCGTCCCCGAGCCCGCGCAGCACGGCCTGGTGCGCGGTGCGCTCGACCACCAGCGTGGGGTCCTCGGCCGCGAGCCGGGTGAGCGCCCCGGACAGCTTGTCGTCGTCGGCCTGGCTCACCGGGACCAGCGCGACGCCGAGCACCGGCGGCCGGGCGGGCAGGGTGGCGGGCCGGACCGGCTGCGCCCGCGACGCGAGCAGGGTGCCGGTCGGCGCGGAGCCGAGCTTGGCGACGGCCGCGATCCCGCCGGCGGCGACGGCGTCGACCGGCAGGTGCTCGCGGCCGCGCAGCCGGAACAGGCCGTGCAGCCGCTCCTCGGCGCCCGTCGTGGTGCTGACGAGCCGGTCCCCGGACCGCACGGTGCCGGACAGCACCTTGAACACGGACACCTGCCCGACGAACGGGTCGGCGACCGTGCGGAACACGTGGAGCACCGTCTCGGCGTCCGGGTCGGCGGGCAGGTCGGTCTCCGCGCCGTCCTCGGGTCCCCCGCCCCCGACCCGCAGCCGGGCCGGCCGGTCGATCGGGGCGGGGCCGATCTCGCACACCAGGTCCGCGAGCCGGTCGATCCCGACGCCGGTGGCCGCGGACGCGACCAGCACGGGCACCGCACCGCCGGACGCGACCTCGCGGGCCAGGGTCCGCTCGAGGTCCGCCGGCCCGGGCTCCTCCCCGGACAGGTACTGCTCCAGCTGGTCGTCGTCGTGCGCGACGATCTCCTCCGTCACCTCGCCGTGCAGCCGGTGCTCCTCGTCCGCCACGTCGGCTGGCAGGTCGCAGTCCCGGTGCCGGCCGTCCGCGCCGTAGTCGAGGCCCCGGTCGGACAGCACGTCGGCGACGCCGTGCAGCGCCTGCTCCTCGCCGAGCGGGAGCTCCAGCGGCAGCACCGCGGCGGGGTCGTGGCCGGTGCGCGCGGCCAGGTCGCGCACCTGGTCGAGCACCCGGTGGAAGTCGGCGCGGGCGCGGTCCTCCTGGGAGACGACGACGAGGCGGGGGATCCCCGCCTCGTCGCACCGCCGCCACGCCGCCTCCGTCCCGGACTGGACCCCGTCGACGGCGCTCACCACCACCACCGCGAGGTCCGCGACCGCGAGCGCCGCGTCCACCGCCCCCGCGAAGTCCGGCGACCCCGGGGTGTCCATCAGGGTGATCCGGTGCGGGCTGCCCTGGCTGCACGTCCAGTCGAGGTCGGCCACTCCGAGCGCCACGGAGGAGCCGCGCGCCACCTCCTCGGGCTCGTGGTCGCAGACCGTCGAGCCGTCCTCGACCCGCCCGGCGCGGGGGACGGCCCCCGCGCGCAGCAGCAGGGCCTCGGCGAGCGTCGTCTTGCCGGATCCGGCGTGGCCGACGAGGGCCACGTTGCGGACCGTCGGCCTCGTTGCCGCGTCCATCGCACGTCCTTCGGGATCGGTGCCGGGACGGCCAGGCTATCCACGCGGGTCGCGGGAAAGACAGGGACCTCGGCCGCTGGTGCGACCGAGGTCCCTGTGCTGCGTGCCCCGCGGGGCGGGTGTCAGGACGCGGCGAGGATGTCCACCACGAAGATCAGGGTGGAGTTGGCCGGGATGCTGCCCGACTCCTTGTCGCCGTAGCCCAGCGCGGGCGGGACGATCAGCAGCACCTGGCTGCCGACGGTCTGGCCCACCAGGCCCTGCTGCCAGCCCTGGATGACGTTGCTCAGCGGGAAGGTCGTGGCCGAGCCCCGCTCCCACGACGAGTCGAACGCCGTGCCGTCCCACAGCCAGCCGCTGTACTGCACGGTGAGGGTCTGGCCCGCCTCGACCGGAGCCCCGGCGCCCTGGATCAGCGGCTGGACGACCAGGTCGGTCGGCGGGTCGGTCTCGAGCGGCTCGACGGACGGCGTGCCGTCCTCGGCCAGGGTGATGGTCGGCAGGCCCTCGGGCAGCGGGGTCACCGCGGTGCCCTCGGCGCGGTCGGGGACGGCCTCCGTGGAGACGACCTCGACGGCGAGCAGCGAGGTGGCGTCCGACGCCGGGTTCGCGAACAGGATGCGCGCGCCGACCTGCTGGCCGACGAGCTGCTCGAGCAGCACCGGGGGCAGGTTGTCGCTGGTCGCGAGGTACTGCTGCGGCTCGGCGCCGTAGGTGCCGCCGAGGGTGCTGCCGTCCTCGCCGCTCACGGCGGCGATGTCCACGGTGACCAGGTCGCCCTCGGCGACGGCGGCGCCGGTGCCGGGGGTGACGACCCGCGCGACCGGGGCCGAGACGGTGAACGGCTGCTCGAAGTCGAAGGTCGGCTCCTGGCCGGCCTCGGCCGTCAGGGTCACGGCGTCGAGGGCGGCGACGTCCTCGGCGGACGCCGTCGCGGCAGCCGTGGCCGTCGGGGAGGCGCTGGGGGAGGTGGAGTCGTCCGAGCCCCCGTCGCTGCACGCGGCGAGCAGCAGCAGGGAGGCGGCGAGGAGGGTGGCTGCCGTACGGCGCACGTGCTCGTCCTTCGATCGGGTTCGGTGGCGGTGGGCCATCGTAGGCGCCCCCGCTGTGACACTCCCGGGCCCGGTGGCCCGGGACGGCGGCTCAGGCGCGGGCGACCATCGTGTCCGCGTGCCGCACGATCCAGCCCATCAGCGGCAGGAGGTGGTCGGCGAGCTCGCGGCCGAGCGGCGTCAGCGAGTAGTCGACCCGGGGCGGGATGGACGGTGTGGCCTCGCGGAGCACCAGACCGTCGGCCTCCAGGGTGCGGAGCGTGGAGGCGAGCATCTTCTCGCTGATGCCCTCGACGAGCCGGCGCAGCTCGCCCCAGCGCAGCGTCCGCTCGGAGAGCGCGACCAGCACCAGCACGCCCCACTTGCTGGTGACGTGGTCGAGGACCACCCGGCTCGGGCACGCGGACGCGAGCACGCCGTCCGTGAGCAGGTCGCCCAGGACCGATCCGGAGACCGTCGGGGCTGTGTCCTCGATGCTTACCGCCATGCCAGTACCTTACGCGAAAGTGGGTACCGGCCACCGGGAAGGGTGGGCCGTGCCGCGCCGTTGGTGGTGGTGCCGGACGCGTCAGGCGCCCGGCCACGTCCCACCCGGAGGAGTCCCACCATGTCGATCGTCGTCACCGGAGCCACCGGCCACCTCGGCCGCCTCGTCGTCACCCACCTGCTCGCCGACGGCGTCCCGGCCGACCGGATCGTCGCCGCGGGCCGCCGCACGGAGACGCTCGCCGACCTCGCGGAGCGCGGCGTGCGCGTCGCGACCCTGGACTACGGGCAGCCGGAGACGATCAGCGCCGCGCTGGCGGGTGCCGAGACCGTGCTCCTGGTGTCGGGCAGCGAGGTCGGGCAGCGCGTCGACCAGCACCGCGCCGTCATCGACGCGGCGAAGGCCGAGGGCGTCGGCCGGCTCGTCTACACGTCCGCGCCGCACGCGGACACGTCGCCGCTGGTGCTCGCGCCCGAGCACAAGGCCACCGAGGAGATCCTCCGCGCGTCCGGCCTGACCTTCACGATCCTGCGCAACGGCTGGTACACCGAGAACTACCTCGGCGACGTGCAGCAGGCGCGCGAGACGGGCGAGATCGTCGGCGCGTTCGGCGACGGCCGCGTGGCCTCCGCGCCGCGCGACGACTTCGCCGCCGCGGCCGCGGTCGTGCTGCGCACCGAGGGCCACGACGACGCGGTCTACGAGCTGTCCGGTGACGAGGCGTGGGGCTTCGACGACCTCGCCGCCGCGGCCTCGGAGCTGCTGGGTCGCCCGGTGACCTACCGCGCGGTGTCCTCCGAGCAGCGCCGCGCCGACCTGGCCGCCGCCGGGCTGGACGAGGGGACGGTCGGCTTCGTCGTCGCCCTCGAGGAGAACACCCGCGACGGCCTGCTGGCCGAGACGCCCGGCGACCTGTCCCGCCTGATCGGGCGCCCGACCACCCCGCTGGTCGACGCCCTCCGCGCCGCGCTCGCCCAGGCCTGACGCGCCCGGCCGGCCGCTCCGGATGCCGGGGCGGCCGGTCGGTGTGAGGCTCGATCGCATGACGCGATTCGGGTACACCCTCATGACCGAGCAGTCCGGTCCCAAGCAGCTCGTGGGGTACGCGGCCGACGCCGAGAAGACCGGCTTCGACTTCCTCGTCTCCTCCGACCACTACTTCCCCTGGCTCGACGAGCAGGGGCACGCGCCGTACGCGTGGGCGCTGCTCGGCGCGGTGTCGCAGGTGACGTCGCGCGTGGACCTGATGACGTACGTGACCTGCCCGACCGTCCGGTACCACCCGGCGGTCGTCGCGCAGAAGGCCGCCACCCTCGGCGTGCTGTCCGACGGCCGGTTCACGCTGGGCCTCGGCGCCGGCGAGAACCTCAACGAGCACGTGGTCGGCGAGCGGTGGCCGGCGGTCGGCGAGCGGCACGACATGCTCGAGGAGGCCGTCGAGATCATCCGCTCGCTCCTGGACGGCGACCGGCTCACGTTCGACGGCGTGCACTTCCGCACCGACTCCGCGCAGCTCTGGGACCTGCCGGACTCGCCCGTGGAGATCGGCGTCGCGGTGTCCGGCGCCCAGTCGGTGTCGCGGTTCGCGCCGCTGGCCGACCACCTGGTCGCGACCGACCCGGAGAAGGAGCTGCTGGACTCCTGGGACGAGGCCCGCGCGCAGGCAGCCCGGGCGATCGGCGGCGAGGTGCCGCCGCCGTCGCGCAAGATCGGTCAGATCCCGATCTCGTGGGATCCTGACCCGGAGACCGCGAAGCAGCGCGCGCACGAGCAGTTCCGGTGGTTCGCCGGCGGCTGGGGCGTGAACGCGGACCTGCCGACCACGGAGGGCTTCGCCGCGGCGAGCCAGTACGTGCGGCCCGACGACGTCGCGGAGACGATCCCGTGCGGGCCGGACCTCGACGCGATCGTCGAGCAGGTCCGGCCCTACTGGGAGGCCGGGTTCACGGACATCGCCCTCGTGCAGGTCGGCGACCAGGCGCAGCAGCGGTTCCTCGACGAGGTCGCGAGCCCGCTGCTGGACAAGCTGCGGACCGCCGCCCCGTCGTCCTGAACCGGAGGCTTGCGCAACTGTGAGGTTGCGCACCCGTCGAGTTGAGAGGGAGGTGCGGCCGATGGCCGTGACCGCGTTCCAGGACCTGCCCCTGGCCGACCGCGACCGGGAGTGGGACGGCGCCGCCGCCGAGAAGCGCGTCCGCGCGTGGGCCGGCGCCGAGGACGAGCCGAACGAGAAGTACCGCGACGCGCACGTCTGGTACGACGCGGGCGCCAAGGACAACTTCACCGCGTACAAGCTGCTGATCGCCGACGTGGTGGGCGGGAAGCTCGTCGCCGTGCCCCGGGGGGTGTTCGCCGCAGCCGCCGTGATGCAGGGGTCGAGGGGCGGCGTGGACCTGCCGGCGAAGGACGTCGACCGGGTCAAGAGCCACCTCGCGAAGTACTACGCGAAGCTCGACGACACCCCGCCCTGGGAGGACTGAGCCGGCGGCGGGGTGTCCGCACGCGTGCACGACGGCGCTGCGGACGCCCCGATTCGGCCGTCCGAATCGGCGCGGATCGCGTGACTCCGGCCCGCGGGGCGCCCACCATGGACCACCGTGCCACCCACTGACCAGGCCCCCGGGGCCCCCGCCGTCGCGCCCACCGCCCGCCAGATCCGCCGCTGGCGGCGCTACCTCGCCGACGAGCGCGCCGAGGCCGCGACCTACCGGGACCTCGCGTCGCGCCGCACCGGTGAGGAGCGCGCCATCCTGCTCGCGCTCGCCGACGCCGAGAAGCGCCACGAGCAGCACTGGCTCGACCTGCTCGGCGACCGGGTGGGGCGCCCGCTGCCGGGCGACATCCGGTCCCGGGTGCTCGGGGCGCTCGCCCGGCGGTTCGGCGGCGTGTTCGTGCTCGCGCTGGCGCAGCGCGCCGAGGCGCGGTCCGGCTACGGCGACGAGGCCGACGCGACGCCCACCATGGCCGCCGACGAGCGGATCCACGAGGAGGTCGTGCGGAGCCTGGCGATGCGCGGCCGCAGCCGGATGTCCGGCACGTTCCGCGCCGCGGTGTTCGGCGCCAACGACGGGCTCGTGAGCAACCTGGCGCTGGTGCTCGGCATCGGCGCGAGCGGCGTCGGCACGTCCACCGTGCTGCTGACGGGCCTCGCGGGCCTGCTCGCCGGCGCGCTGTCGATGGGCGCGGGCGAGTACGTGTCCGTGCGCTCGCAGCGCGAGCTGCTGGAGGCCTCGCGGCCGAGCGCGCAGGCCCGGGACGCCCTGCCGCACCTCGACCTCGACGCGAACGAGCTCGCGCTCGTCTACCGGGCGCGGGGGATGGGCGCGGACGAGGCGCAGGAGCGCGCGGCCGGCGTGCTCGCCGACCTGGCGGCGGTCGGCGGGCCGTCGGCGGCGCTGCCGCCCCAGGAGGCGGTCGTCGCCGGGGAGGAGATCGACGAGCACGAGACCGTCGGCAGCGCCGTCGGCGCCGCGCTGGCGAGCTTCTGCTTCTTCGCGGCCGGGGCCGTCGTGCCCGTGCTGCCGTACCTGTTCGGCATGGAGGGCTGGAGCGCCGTGGCGCTGGCCTCCGGCCTGGTCGGCGTCGCCCTGCTCGGCACCGGCGCGACCGTCGGCGTGCTGTCCGGGTCGTCCCCCGCCAAGCGCGCGCTCCGGCAGCTGGCGATCGGGTTCGGCGCGGCCGCGGCGACGTACCTGCTGGGCCTCGCGTTCGGCACGTCGGCGGCGTGACGTGTCCACCCTGTGGGATGTGTCACACGGGGGGTGAGGTAAGGCTTCCCTTCGGGTTACGGTGACGGCATGACAGCGTCCACCGCCGCGCCGGCCGTCACCACGCCGTTCCGGTTCTTCGACGTCCGGGTCTCCCGGATCGTGGACCTCAGCCCCTCGTTCCGCCGGTTCACCTTCACCGGCGAGGACCTGGACCAGTTCGCCGACAACGGCTTCGACCAGCGCATCAAGCTGCTGCTCCCGCTGCCCTGCGGGTACGACGTCGTCCCGACCGGCGAGTCCTGGTACCTGCAGTGGCGCGACCTGCCGGACGAGCTCCGGCACCCGATCCGCACCTACACGGCGCGCACCGCCCGCAACGACGTCCGCGAGCTCGACGTCGACATGGTGCTGCACGGCGACGCCGGCCCGGCCTCGGCCTGGGCCGGCTGCGCCCAGGTCGGCGACTCCCTCGTCATCCTCGGCCCGAACCGCGAGCACCAGGGCCCGTCGGGCGGCATCGACTTCGTCCCGCCGGCGCACGCCGACCGCCTGCTGCTCGCGGGCGACGAGACCGCCGCGCCCGCCATCGCCGGCATCCTCGAGCGGCTGCCCCGCGACGCCCGCGGCGAGGCGCTGATCGAGGTCCCGGTCACCGGCGACGCGATCCCCGTCGACGCCCCGGCCGGCGTGACCGTCCGCTGGCTGCCGCGCGACGGCGCCGCGCACGGCTCCCTGCTCGTCCCCGCGGTGCAGGCCGCGTGCAAGCGGCTCATGCCGCACGAGGCACCGCTGCCCGAGGGCATGGAGCTCGAGGACGTCGACATCGACGACGGCATCCTCTGGGAGGTCCCCGTCGACCACGCCACCGGCGAGCCGCTGCGCCAGTCCGCCGCGCTCTACGCCTGGCTCGCGGGCGAGGCCGGGGCGATCAAGACGCTGCGCCGGCACCTCGTCGGGACGTGCGGGGTGGACCGGAAGGCCGTGGCGTTCATGGGGTACTGGCGCGAGGGGCGGGCCGAGGGGGCCTGAGCCTCAGCCGGGGAACCCGTCGGGCGCGTCGTCCGGGCAGAGGGTCTGCGCCGCGAGCGCGACGACGAGCGTGCTGAGGAACGGGTCCGCGTCCAGCCGGTCCGCGACCGCCCGCGTGGCCGCGTCGACCGCATCCGCGCTGTTGTCCCGAGCCAGCACCTGGCAGCCGGCCCGGCCCGCGTCGAGCGCGGTCCCGGCGTCGGGGAACCCGGGGCTGTCGAGGACGAGCTCGTCGTACGCCGCCCGGAAGTCCGCCTCGCCGGGGTCCGGGCCGCACGCGGCGAGCAGGGGCACGAGAGCCGCCAGGGCCGCCGCCGCTGCTGATCGCCGCACGACCGCACCGTACCGGGGAAGACCCGGGCGCGGGCGCCGGATCGGGCCGGGATGCGGGCGCCGCCCCCGCAGAGGAGTCGCCCGTGCGGCGCGGGACCCGGTGCTGTGCGGGTGCCGTCGCGGTCGGGTGGCGGTCTGGTGCACGAGCCGTCGTGCCGGTGCCGGTCGACCGATGCTCGTCCCGTGACCGCTAGACCGCACGAGCGCAGCCCGCTCGACGCCCGGCTCTGGTGCGCCCTGGGCGCCGCCGCGGGGGCCGCTGCCGTCGTCTGGCTCCAGGCGCTCTGGATCAACGTCCGCCTCGTGCAGCCCCTGGGCTACGGGAGCCCGACCTGGTTGGCCGCCGTCCTCGGGTGGGCGGCGGCGGCGCTCGCGGTGGTCTGCGTCTGGCGGCGCATCCGGCGCGGACGGTCGGCGGCGCGGCCCGGGCCGGGTGCCTGGGTGGTCGTGCTGGGGGTCTGGTGGGCGTGCTGCCACCTGCAGTGGGCGGTGCTGATGTCCGCGGTGTCGCTGGCGGACCCGCTGGATCACGACACGACGCCGCTCGAGCTGGTCCCGCTGCTGGCGGCCCTCGCCGCGCTGGCTCGTCTCGTCCTGGTCCGGTCCCGGTCGCACGAGCCGTGACGACGCGGACCTGATTCGGCACCCACCCCGCGCGGCGGGCGCGGCGCGGGCTCGCCGTGCCCGCGGGCGGCGGACCCGGCACGAGGCCGACGTCAGACGCACGCCCAGCAGTACAGCGCCTCGCCGCGCTCCCGCGCTCCCCGGGCGAGCCCGGCCAGGTCGTGCAGGAACTCCGCGAGCGACTCCGGGTCGGAGATCCCGGCGAGCTCGTCGGTCTGGGACCACGGGACCGCCACCGCGGCCAGCGCGGCGGCGTCCGCCCGGGTGAGGGCGTCCACGACGACGTCGTCGACCCGCAGCACCACCTCCGCGCCGTCGTCCTGCATCGCCACCGGTTCGCGCCGGTCGGCCGCGGCGCGCACCTCGTCGAACGTCCGACCGGTCAGCAGGGCGGTGAGGGTGCCGAGCACCACCACCGGGTCGATGCTCCCGCCCGCCACGGTCGGGAACCCCGACCCCGTCGCCTCCGCGGCCGGGCCGGGCACGCCGTGCGACCACCCGCTCGGCGCCGCGACGCCGGCGGGCCCGCCGTCCCGGTCCACGACGGCGGCGGCGGACTCGTCGGACGGCGCGGCGAAGTAGTCGCAGATCAGACCCATGCCGCCCATCCTGCCCGGTCGCGCGGCTGCGCCGACGTACGCCGCGGGCGACACTGGTCCGGTGAGAAGGACGCACCAGCGGTTGCTGGGCGGCGTCGGCGCCGTCGTCTTCGCGGGCCTGGCGGTGACGTTCGTGCTGCGCGGCGGGACGCTCGACCTCGTGATGGCGGTGCTCGCGACGGCGGTGGCGGCCGCCCACGCGTACACCGCGATCACCGCGCCCAGGCGCGAGCGCTGAGCCGCCCGCGGGTCGCCACCCGTCAGCCCGCCGGCACCCGCAGCCGGGCGCTCGTCCCCTGCCCCGGCCTCGACCGCAGGTCGACCGACCCGCCGTGCCGCCCCGCGACCACGCGCACCAGCGCGAGCCCGAGCCCCGACCCCGGCGTGCCCCGGGCCTGCTCGCCGCGCGCCAGCTCGTCGAAGACCGTGCCCAGCTCGTGCTCGGGGATCCCGGTGCCGGAGTCGGCGACCTCGATCTCCACGACGCCGTCGTCGTCGCGCCCGCGTACCTCGACGGTCGAGCGGGCCGGCGAGAACTTCAGCGCGTTCGCCAGCAGGTTGTAGACCGCGAGGTAGAGCAGGTCGACGTCGCCGCGGACGTGGGGCAGCGGCCAGGGAGCCTGCGGGAGCTGGACGGCGATCGTCCGCGCGACCCCCGACGCGTCGGCCTGGTCCCGGAGGTCGGCCACGGCGTCCTCGACCACCTGGGCCAGGTCGACGTCCTCGCGCTCCAGCGGGCGGGTCTCGAGCTCGGCGATCTTGCGCAGCTCGGCGACCAGCGTCGACAGCCGGGAGGTCTGCTGCTGGAGCGTCTGGTGGGCGCGGGCCGCGGCCGGGTCGAGCGCCGCCGGGTCCGGGACGACGCCCGGGAGCGCGGCCCGCAGCGCGGTCACCGGGTTCTTCATCTCGTGGTCCAGGCGCAGCAGGAACCGGCGGTGCGCCGCGCGCTCCTCCTCGCGGCCCGCGCGGTCGGCCGCCTCGGCCGCGGCGGCCACGGCCCGGCGGCGACCCCGCGCGAGCGCCAGCGCCGCCAGCACCACGGCCGTCAGCAGCAGGCCCGGCACGGCGAGCGCGACGGGCAGCGGGGTCCCGACGACGACGCGCAGCGACCGGCCCGAGGCGAGCACGACGACGGCCCCGACCAGCCCGAGGACGGCGGGGACCAGCGCGAGCAGCAGCGCGGCGCGCCCCCGGCGCCTCACGGGCGGGTCCCGCGCTGCACCGGGCCGCAGAACCGGTAGCCGCCGCCCGGCACCGTCTCGACGTACCGCGGCGCGGCGGCGTCGTCCCCGAGGACGCGGCGGATCTCCGCGACCCGGTGGTCGACGGCGCGGCTGCTGACGACGAGCTCGAAGCCCCACAGCGCCTGGAGCAGCCGCTCGCGGGTGTGCAGCTCGTCGGGGTGGGTCATCAGGTAGTCGAGCAGGAGCGACGCCTTCGGGGTGAGCGTGACCTCCCGTCCGGCGACCCGGACACGCCGGGCGGTGCGGTCGAGGACCAGGTCGCCGCTGACCAGCAGCTCGGCCGCGGCGAGCGAGGGCTGGCCCGGCACCGCCCGGCGGAGCACGGCGCGGACCCGGGCGTGCAGCTCCTGGGGGTCGAACGGCTTGTTCAGGTAGTCGTCGGCGCCCTCGTCGAGCGCCGCCGACCGCTCCGAGGACTCGCCGACCTGGGTGAGCAGGACCACGGGGGTCCAGTCGCCGGCCGCGCGCAGGCGCCGGACCACGGACCGGCCGTCGAGCCGCGGCATCAGCACGTCGCACACCAGGATGTCGGGGCGCCACCGGGCGTGCGCCGCCAGGGCGGCCTCGCCGTCGGCGGCGGTCTCGACCGCCATCCCGCTGCGGGTGAGGAACGACGCGAGGCCCTCGCGGATCGCCTCCTCGTCGTCGACCAGGAGGACGCGCGGCGCGCCCGCGGTCACCGCGTCCCGCCCCACACGAGGAAGCCGGTGACGACGAGCGCGAGGACCAGGTAGGTCGCGACCGCGAGGTAGCCGAGCACCAGCCCGATCACGGCGCACGCGGTCCCGCCCTCGCCCCGGGCGCGGATCTGCCGCAGGGCGACGTGGCCGGTGACGACCGGGACGACGGCGAAGCCGAGCAGGCCGAGCACCAGGGTGACGACGGCGAGCGGGTTGGTCGGGCGGGCCGCGAGGACGGGCGGCTGCGGGACGGGCTGGTACGGCTGCGGGGCGCTCATCTGCGGGCTCCTGGCGTCGTGGCGGGCCGGGCGGACCGGGTCGGGCGGGCGGTGCGCGTCATCCCGGGGCCACCGCGCCGTACGCGCTGCCGGGCGTGTCCCCGGACACGGCCGGCGTGCCGTCCTCCCAGGTCACCGTGACCGCGGACCCCGCGAGGGTCACGCTGGTGGCGCTGCGGACGGCGACCTGCGCGCCGGCGCCGGAGACGACGAGGTGCCCGACGTCGCCGGCCACCACGACCGCGGCCGCCCCGTCGACGGTCAGCGTGCCGCAGTCGTCGGTGACCTCGACGGCCGAGCCCGCCCGGGACACCGACGCGTCCCCGCCGGCGCAGGTGACCTGCGAGGTGGTGAGCGGGAGCAGCGCGTCCCGACCCGGGAGCGCCGTCGTCCCGGGGGTGTCGTCGGCCGCGGAGCCGCGGGTCGCCGTCCCGGCCGCCGGGCTCCCCGCCGGGGTCTCCGGCCGGTCGGGTGCCTCGTCGGCGTCGCGGTCGCCCGACGCGGCCGACGTCGTGCGCGGGGACGCGGGCGCGTCGTCCGCGTCCACGACCTCGACGCTGCACCCCGCCAGGCCGGCGGCGAGCACACCGGCGGCGAGGGCCACCGGCCAGCGCCTCACGACGTCACCCCGGGCAGCAGGATCTCGACCCGACGGTTCAGCTGCCGACCCGCCGGGTTGTCCTGCCCGTCCACCTCGTTCGGCGCGACGGGCCGGTCCTCGCCGTGGCCGACGACG
Source organism: Cellulomonas hominis (assembly GCF_005239125.1). Lineage (GTDB taxonomy): Bacteria > Actinomycetota > Actinomycetes > Actinomycetales > Cellulomonadaceae > Cellulomonas > Cellulomonas hominis_A. The sequence goes on from NZ_SZYE01000008.1 coordinate 42,510, forward strand.
TCGAACGCGGTGCCGACGCCGCGCCGCGCGAGGTGGTCGGCGACGGCGCCGGCCCGGTCCTCGGAGAGCTGCTGGTTGAACTCGGCGGACGACACGGAGTCGGTGTGCCCCTCGACCGAGCCCGCGGGCACGGCGAGGTCGGCGAGCGCCGTGGCCAGCGCGTCGAGCGAGGCCTCCGCGTCGGGCCGGATCTCCGCGGAGCCGAAGTCGAACAGCACCCCGGCGTCGAGCGTGAGCGTGGCGCCGCACGACGGCACCGGCGCGATCGTGCCCATCGACGGGAAGGCGCCGAGCCGCGGCACGCGGGGGAGCGGGTCGACCTCGACCGGCACGCCGTCCACGGTCCCGGTGCCGTCGCCGAAGTTCTGCACGGTGAGGGTGCCGTCGGAGTACATCCCCGAGCCGTCGCCGTAGTTGACGATCCGGGTCTCGCCGTCGGAGGCGACGCCCGAGCCGTCGCCGTGATTCACCACCGACCGGTCGCCGCGGGACCAGCCGCCCCCGCCGTCGGTGTGCACGTAGACGTGGGTGGTCCCGTCGTCGTAGACGCCCGAGCCGTCGCCGTAGCTCACGACCGAGACCCCGTCGGCGGCGTAGGTGCCGGACCCGTCGCCGTAGACGGTCACCGTGGTGCCGTTCAGGACGTAGGTGCCGGACCCGTCGCCGTAGTTCACGACCGACCCGTCGGGCGCGGTGAACACGCCGGAGCCGTCGCCGTAGGCGAGCAGCGCCCCGCGCCCGACCTCGACCGCGCCGCTCGCGTCGCAGTGCGTCGGGGTCACCGTCACGCCGGGGATGTCGCGGACGGCCGCGTCGACGTCGAGCGCGAACCCCGCGAGCGACGCGTCGAGCATCGACAGGTCCGGCAGCACGATCAGCGGGACGGGCGGGATCTCCCCGGGTTCGTAGCCGGCGACCGCGGGGAGCGTGGGCGTCGGCGCCGGCGCGCGCGTGGTCGCGGTGGGGCCGGCAGCGGGGCGCTCCCGGTCGCCGGCGGGGTCCGGGGCGTCGGTGCCGCAGGCCGTCAGGGCGACCAGGGCGGTGGCGGTGAGGAGGGCGTGGCGGCCTCGCGGCTGAAGCGGCATGGCAGCACCGTAGGGGAGCGCGGGTCGGGGCGGATCGCCGGTGCGTCGCAGGGCTGTCGCAGGTCTGCGACACCCGCCGCCGGTCAGGGCGTGCCGGCGCCGGGGGCGGCACGGGGGGCCCGGAGCAGCCCCAGCGCCGCCTCGGCGGCCTCGGCCGCCCCCGGCTCCAGCCGCGCGGCCCACCGGTCCCGCAGCGCGTCGAACCGCGCGGCGCCGATCGCGGACATCTCCTCGCCGCGCAGGGTCACCCGCAGGCGCTTGAGCCGCGCGTCGTCCGGGTCGTCCGCCCGCTCGACGTAGCCGAGCTGCTCGAGCGTCGCGACCGTCTTCGCCGCTGCCTGGCGGGTGGTCCCCAGGGCGCGGCCGAGGGCGGACGCGCTGTCCGCCCCCTCCGCGACGGCGGCGAGCGCGAACTCGAGGTTCGCGGTCACGCCGGGATGCCCGTGCGCCGCGAGGTGCCCGACGACGTCGTCGACCATCTCCTCGAACGCCCCGAGCAGCAGCCGGGCGAGCCGGACTCCGGGTGTCGGTTCGGGCACGGCCACCAGCGTAGGCCGGGGACCAGACCTTGACAACCGGGTTGCGCAGTTGCAGTCTGACAACCACGTTGTCAATCAGGAGGTCGCCATGTCCGACACCACCGCACCCACCGCACCCACCGCACCCGCCGCGCCCGCCGACGTCGCCGGGGTCCGGCACCACCGCGCCGACGTCAACGGCACGACGTTGCACTACGTCACCGCCGGTGCCGCGGGGTCGCCCGTCCTGCTCGTGCACGGCTTCCCGGAGTCCTGGTGGGCGTTCCACCGGGTCATCCCGCTGCTCGCGGCGGAGCACCGGGTGATCGCGGTGGACCTGCGGGGCTTCGGGGACTCCGCGGTCGCCGACGACGACTTCGGCAGCGCCGTCGCCGCCGAGGACCTGCACGCGCTCGTCGCGCACCTCGGCCTCGGGCCGGTGCACCTGCTGGGGCAGGACGTCGCGGGCGGCACGGTGCTGCGGCTGGCCGCGGGCCACCCGGAGGACGTGGCGAGCCTCGTCGCCGTGGAGATGGGCCTCGCCGGCTTCGGGCTCGAGGCGTTCGCCGACGTGACCCGCGGCGGGTCCTGGCACCTGGGCGCGCTCGCGGCCCCGGGGATCCCGGAGCTGCTGCTCGCCGGGCGGGAGCGCGAGCTCCTGGGCACCTGGGCGTTCCCGACGATGACCGCGGTGCCCGGCGCCGTCACCGGGCACGACGTCGACGAGCTGGCCCGCACCTACGCGCGACCCGGCGGCTGGCGCGGCGCCGCCGGCCTGTACCGGTCGGTGCTCACGGAGGGCGAGGAGCTCCGGGAGCTGGCGGCGGCCCACCCGCTCACGGTGCCCGCCCTGGCGGTCGGCGGGTCCGGGGGGCCGTTCACGGCCGCGACCCTGGGGCACGTCGTGCGGGGTCGGGTCGCCTCGGTCCTGCTCGACGGCGTGGGGCACCACGTCGCCCTCGAGGCGCCGGAGGAGCTCGCGGCGGCGGTGCTCGGGTTCACCCGGGAGGTGGACGCCTGAGAACTTCTTGTGCGCCGGTGCATCCGGCCGGGGGGTCGGCGTCGTAGAGGGGGTGTCAGTGCACCTGCCCCCTCCGGGGGGACCGGACAGAGGAGTTCGCATGCAGCACCGTCCGTTCGTCACCGGGTCGGCCGGCGTCGCCGCCGCGGCCCTGGTCGCCCTCGCGACCGCGATGCCCGCCACCGCCGCCACGTCCGGGACCGCGTCCCTGTCCGTGCTGCACGGTGTGCCCGACCTGACCGTCGACGTCTGGGTCGACGGCCAGCGCACGCTGGACGACTTCACGCCCGGCACCCTCGCGGGCCCGCTGGACCTGCCCGCCGGCGCGCACACCGTCGCGATCACCGCGGCCGACGCCGCCGACGCGAGCCAGCCGGCCATCGGCCCCGTCGACCTCACCCTGGACGCCGGGGCCAGCTACACGGCCGTCGCCCACCTGGACGCGGCCGGCAGCCCGACGGCGACCCTGTTCACGAACGACCTGTCGGAGGTCCCGGCGGGGCAGGGCCGGCTGACGGTGCGGCACACCGCGGCCGCGCCGGCGGTCGACGTGCTGGCCGACGGCAGCCCCGTGGTCACGAACCTGTCGAACCCGGACGAGCAGACGCTGACCGTCCCGGCCGGCACCGTCTCGGCCGCCGTCGCGGCGACCGGCACGACCGACCCGGTGATCGGCCCGACCGACCTCACCGTCGCGGAGGGCGCGGACACGATCGTGTACGCCTGGGGCTCCCTCGAGGCCGGCAACCTGCAGCTGGCGGTGCAGACGATCGACGGGCTGCACTCGGCGCCGGGCGGCGTGCCCTCCGGCGAGCTGGGTCTGGCGGACGACGGCGGCTCGCCGGCCCCGTGGATCGCGGCGGCGGCACTCGTCGGCGCGCTCGGGGCCGTGGCCCTCACCACCCGTCGGACCGCCGCCCAGCGGCGCTGACCCCCGGCACCGGGGCGCGGCCGGTCGAGCAGAGGCCGGCCGCGCCCCGGACCACTGGAGCCCCCCGTGACGCACCACGACCCCCGGCCACGTCGCGCCCCCCTCGGCGTGGCCGGGTCCCTCGCCACCCTGCTGGTCGCCGCGGTCGCGGCGTGCGGTCCGGCCCCCGAGCACGGGGCGCCGGACCGCACGGCGCCCGCGGTCACGGCGCCCGCGGCCATGCCGACGGACGCGCCCGCGG
>NZ_SZYE01000090.1 GCF_005239125.1 Cellulomonas hominis
GCCGACGCGGCCGAGCAGCCCGCCGCGGAGCCGACCCCGGCGCCGGCCGAGAGCGTGGACCCGGCCGCCGGCACCGTCGTCGCCGACGTCCTCGAGGCCGGCCGGGTCCTGACCCCGGCGGTCGAGACCACCGAGGCGCAGACCGTCGGGGTGACCTGGCCGGAGGGCGCGGACGCCGCCGGGCTCGAGCCGCAGGTGCGCTCGCTGACCGACGGCGAGTGGTCCGACTGGGTCGCGCTCGGCACGAGCGACGCCGAGCCCGACGCCGGCACCGCGGACGCGGCGAACGCGGCGCGCGGCGGCACCGACTCGTACTGGGTCGGCGAGGCCGAGGCCGTGCAGCTGTCGTTCGCGGCGACGGCCGACGGCGGGCCGGCCGACCTGTCGCTCGCGCTCGTCGCCTCGGACGAGGACCTCCCGGGGACCGGGAGCACCGGGACCGGCGCGGCCGCCGCGGATGGCGCGGCGAGCACCGGCGAGGCCGTGGTCCGCACCGCGGCGTACAGCACCGCGGCCCCGGCGGCGGTCGTCCCGGCGGCGGCGGCGCAGCCCGCCGTCGTCACGCGCGCCCAGTGGGGCGCCCGCAACCAGGTGTGCGCGCCCGACGTCGCGAGCCGGCTCGAGGGGGCCGTCGTGCACCACACGGCGGGCAGCAACTCCTACACGACGCAGGCCCAGGCCATGCAGCAGATCCGCAACGACCAGGCGTACCACATCGACGCCCGCGGCTGGTGCGACATCGGCTACAACTTCATCGTCGACAAGTGGGGCACGATCTACGAGGGCCGGGCCAACAGCCTGACCCAGGCCGTCATCGGCGTCCACGCGACCAACGCGAACACCGGCACGGTCGGCGTCTCGATGCTCGGCAACTACGACACCGTTCCGACCACGCCGGCGATGATCGAGTCCGTCGGCCGGATCATCGGCTGGCGCCTGGCGGCCTACGGGGTGAACCCGCTCGGCGCCGGCACGTACCCGTCCGGCCTGTACCTGCCGCGGGTGATCGGGCACCGCGACGTGGCGCAGACCGCGTGCCCCGGCCGGTACGGCTACGCCCAGCTCGGCACGATCCGCACGATCGCCTCGGTCTCCGGCCCGGCGATGCCGTTGGCCGACGCGCGTGCGATCACGAGCAAGCTCTACCAGGACATGCTCGGGCGGCCGGTCGACCAGGGCGGGCTGACCTCCTGGAGCGCCGCGATGGTCGGCGGCATGGCCCCGGCCCAGGTCGCCACCGGCCTGGCGACGAGCGCCGAGTACGCGTACGCGGCCGTCGACCGCGCCTACCGGGACGTGCTCGGCCGCGCCCCCGACCCGACCGGCATCGCGACCTGGACCGCCGCCATCATGGACGGGCGGATGCGCTCCGAGGACCTGCGCATCTGGCTCTTCGGCAGCGTCGAGTACTTCAACATCTCCGGCCAGACCAACGACCGCTACGTCGCCGCGCTCTACAGCAAGATGCTCGGGCGCACGGCGTCGGCGTCCGACATCGCGTTCTGGTCGCCGCTGGTCGCGACCAAGGGCAAGGACGCGGTGGTCCGCGGGTTCTGGCAGTCCATGGAGAGCGCGAACATCCGCGTCCAGGCGTTCTACCAGCAGTACCTGGGGCGGGGGGCCGACGCCGCGGGCATGGCCACCTGGCCGCCGGTGCTGCTCGCGCGCGGCGAGGGCGAGCTGCGCAGCCAGATCGTCGGCAGCCTGGAGTACCGTAACCAGGCGGTCGCGAAGTACGTGTGAGCGGGTCCTCGGTGGCCCGGCCGGGCGGGCAGCAGCCTCCGGCCCGACCGGCAGCCGACGATTCCCGGGGTGAGCGAGACAGGTGACGAGCGCGGAGATCCGCCTGATGGGGCGCGTCCAGCAGGCGGCGTCGCGGGTGCCGGCCGTGCCGGCGGCGGCGCGCGCCTACTCCACGTGGGGGGAGCACGCCGCGGGCTGGCTGGCGCTCGGCCTGGCCGGCGCGGTGGTGGACCGGCGCCGGCGCACCGAGTGGCTCGGCGTGACCGCGGCGGCCTTCGGCGCGCACGCGGCGGCCGTGGTCCTCAAGCGCGTGGTGCGCCGCCCGCGGCCGGACGACCCGGGGGTGCAGGTGCTCGTGCGCACGCCGTCCGACCTGAGCTTCCCGAGCGCGCACGCCGCCTCCACCACCGCGGCCTGCGTCGCCCTCGGCGGGATCGTCGGTCCCGTGCCGGCCGCCGCCCTGGCCGGCGGGATGGCGCTGTCGCGCGTCGTCGTCGGGGTGCACTACCCGTCGGACGTCGCGGCGGGCGCGGCGATCGGCGCGGTCGCCGGCGCGCTCGTGCGGCACCGCGTGCGGGCCGCCCGGTGAGGACCGTCCGCGCAGCGGTGCGGGCCGCACGCCCGCGCCAGTGGGTCAAGAACGTCCTGGTGGCCGCGGGGCCGATCGCCGCGGGCACCGTGCTCACGCCGCACGGGCTGCGGGGCGTGCTGCTCGCGTTCGTCTCGTTCTCGCTGGTGGCCTCCGGCGTCTACCTGCTGAACGACGTCCTCGACCGCGAGGCCGACCGGCAGCACCCCGTGAAGCGGCTGCGGCCGATCGCCTCGGGCGAGCTGCCGGTCCCCGTGGCGTCCGTGCTGGCCGCCGTGCTGGGGATCGGGGTGCCGGTCGCGCTCGTGGTCGCGGGCGAGGGCCCGCTCGCGGCGGTGCTCGCCGTCTACGCCGCCGTCCAGACCGCCTACTGCCTGTGGCTCAAGCACCAGGTGGTCATCGACCTCGCGATCGTCTCGTCCGGGTTCCTGCTGCGCGCCGTCGCGGGCGGCGTGGCGGCGGACGTGCCGCTGTCGCCCTGGTTCCTGCTCGTGGCGACCTTCGGCTCGCTGTTCATGGTGGCGGGCAAGCGCTACTCCGAGGTGCACCTCGTGGGCGAGGGCCGGTCCGCCACCCGCCGCACCCTGGAGGCGTACTCCGCGAGCTACCTGCGCTTCGTCTGGGGCATCGCGGCCTCGGCGACCGTGGTCTTCTACTCGCTGTGGGCGTTCTCGCTGCCCGGGCACCAGGCGCTGCTCACCCAGCTGTCGATCGCGCCGTTCGTCGTGGCGATCCTGCGGTACGCGCTGGACATCGACCGGGGTGCCGCCGGGGAGCCCGAGAGCGTCGTCCTCGGTGACCGGACGCTGCAGGTGCTCGGCCTGCTCTGGCTGGGGCTGTTCGGGGCGGCGGTCGTCCTGGGATGAGGGTGCCCGACCCGCGGTCGCCGGTGTGGGTGCTCGGCGGGGCCGTCGTGTCGGGGGCCGCGACCTACGCGCTCCTCGTCGTCGTCGGCCGCGCCGTCGGCCCCGCCGGGTACTCCGCCTTCTCCCTGTTCTGGTCCGCGGCGATCATCGCGTCGCTCGGGGCCTTCCTGCCGGTCGAGCAGGTCCTCGCGACCCGCACGGCCACCGGGGCGTGGCGCGGGGCGACGGCGTTCGCCCGCGGTGCGCGGATCGCGCTGCCGCTCGCGGCCGCCGCGGTCGTCGTGCACCTGCTGGTGTGGCTGCTCCGCGACGGGGGCTCGCCGGACGCGGTCGCGTGGGCGGCCGTGCTGCTGCTCGTCCCCACGGCGGCCGGCTTCGTCTGGCAGTTCCCCGCCCGCGGTGTGCTCGCGGGGGAGGGCAGGCGCCTCGCGTACGCGAGCGTGGTGCTGGTCGACGCAGGCGTGCGCGCGGCCGTCGCGATCGTCCTCTGGCTGTCGGGGACGACCGCCGTCGCGCCGTACCTGGCCGCGGTCGCGTGCTCGTCGGTGGCGTGCGCGCTCGTCGGGCGGGCGCTGGTGCGCCGCGGCGGGCCCGCACCCGACCCCGGTCCCGACGTGGTCGGCGCCCCCGCCGACGACGGCCTCCGGGGCGCCCGCCGCGCGGTGCTGCCGCTGGTGGTCGCCATGCTGGGCATGCAGGGCCTGCTGAACAGCGGCCCGGTCGTCGCGGGCCTGGTGGCCGGCACCCCGGCGCTCGCCGCCACGGCGGGCCACCTGCTCGCGGCCCTCACCCTCGCGCGGCTCCCGGTCTTCGTGACCCAGGCCGCGCAGGCGGTGTACGTCGCGCCGATCGCGGGCATGGTGCACCGCGGCGAGGGCGACCGCGCCCGGCGGCTCGTGACCCGGCTGGCCGTCCTCGTCGTCGGGACGGCGGGGCTGACCGTGGTCGTCGGGACGCTGCTCGGCCCCCCGCTGGTCCCCCTCCTGTTCGGGCCCGAGTACCAGGTCGCCCGTGGCGACGTCGTGCTCGTCGTGCTCGGCGTCGCCGCCTACCTCGTCGCCTCCGTGGCCAACGACCTCGCGGTCGCCCTCGGCCGGCACCGCCGCACCGGTCCCGCCTGGGCCGCCGGGGTGGCGGCGGCGGTCGTCGTCGCCCTCCTCGTCCCGGACCTCGCCGCCCGCGTCACGCTCCCGCTGCTCGTGGGGTGCGTCGTCGCCGGGGCGGTGCTGGTCCCCGTCGTCGCGCTCTCGGTGGCGCGGCTGCCGCGCCTGCCGGAAGGATCACGCACATGACCGCTCGCCCCGCGTACGACGTCGTCGTCGCCCTGAACTACTACGCCCCCTACGTCTCCGGCGTCACCGAGGCCGCACGCGTCACCGCGGAGGGCCTCGCGGCGCGGGGCTGGCGGGTGCTGGTCGTCGCCGGGCACCACGACCCCTCGGTCCCCCCGCGCGAGACGATCAACGGCGTGCGGGTGCTGCGCACGCCGGTGGTCGCCCGCATCGGGAAGGGCATCGTCAGCCCGGCGTTCGCGCCGACGGTCGCGCGCTGGGCGCGCCGGGCGCGGCTGCTGCACCTGCACCTGCCCATGCTGGAGGCGGGCGCGATCACCACCCTCGCGCGCGGCGTCCCCACGGTGGTGACCTACCAGTGCGACGTGACCCTGCCGGCCGGTGCGCTCAACGCCGTGCAGGTCCGGGCCCTCGACCTGTCGCACGGCATCGCGCTGCGGCACGCCGACGTGGTCGCGGTGACCAGCGAGGACTACGCCGAGCACAGCCGGCTGCACGCGGCCATGGCGGGGCGCACGCGCGCCCTCCCCGCCCCGGCGCTCGACCGGTCGGGCGGGACGCCGCGGTTCCGCGACGGCGACGGCCTGCACGTGGGCTTCCTCGGCCGCATCGTCGAGGAGAAGGGCCTGGAGTACCTGGTCCGGGCCTTCCGGACCCTCGACGACGACGCCCGCCTGCTGATCGGCGGCGACTTCGCGAAGGTCGCCGGCGGCAGCGTGGTGGAGCGGGTGCGCGCCGCCGTCGGCGACGACCCCCGGGTGCGCCTGATGGGCTTCGTGCCGGACGAGGACCTGCCCGACTTCTACGCGTCGCTCGACGTCTTCACGCTGCCGTCGGTGAACTCGCTCGAGGCGTACGGCATCGTCCAGGTCGAGGCGATGATGCTCGGCGTGCCGGTGGTCGCGAGCGACCTGCCCGGCGTGCGGATGCCGGTGCGGGACACCGGGTTCGGCCGCGTGGTGGCCCCCCGGGACGTCGACGGCCTGGCCCGCGCGCTCCGGGAGCTGGCGGCCGCGGACCTGGATCGGGACCGCGGGGCGCGGGAGGCGCGCTCGCGCTACTCCGCGGACCAGGTGGTCGACCAGCACGCGCGGCTGTTCGAGGAGCTGGCGCCCCGCGGCTGGGTCCCGCCCGGGGCGCCCGTCAGCTGAGGTCGAAGATCCAGACGCCGTCGCGCTCGACGCCCGGCACGGGCAGGGACTCCTCGGCCACCGCCAGCCAGTCCGGGTAGCGCGCGTCGACGAGCACGAGGTCCACGCCGACCCGGTCGAGGTACTCCGGCAGCGTGCTCGCGTAGTCGTAGTCCAGGTCCGTCGCGAACAGCGCGGCGGCGACCGGGTCCTTGAGCCCCTCGGGCGGGGCGGCACCGCCGCCGTTCCCGCTCGGCATGTCGAACGTGAAGTCCAGGTCGTCCATCCAGCGCATGCCGGGGCCCCACTGGCCGACCGGCATGACCAGCACGTTCTCGCCGGGCTCGACGACGTCGCGCACCACGTCGATGGTGTCGGGCTCGGGGTCGGAGGCCCCGGCCGGGATGAGCATGGTGGTGAAGTTCGGCAGCAGCAGGACCACCGTGGCGGCCACCGCTGCGCCGACGAGCCAGCCCCACCGCCCGCGGTGCGCCCAGGCGACCGCCACCAGGACGCACAGGGCCATGAACAGGAACTGCGAGAACCGGCCCGGCAGGGCGTGGTCCAGGCCGGGCACCTTCTCGAGCACCGCCCACGGCATCGGCACCGTGGCGTGCCCGGCGACCAGCAGGTGGGGGCCGAAGCTCGCCACGAGCGCGAGGCCCCCGAACGCCCAGAGCGCCGCCTGCAGCCGGCTGCGGACGGCGACCGCGCTCGCCACCACCAGGGCGACGAGGGTCAGCGGCAGGTAGGCGGTGTTCTCCGCCTCGTTGCCCTGCCAGCCCTCGCGCAGCCCGGCGAAGAACGAGTCGCCCACCAGGGTCAGGTGCGTGGGCGCCAGCAGGTTGGTCAGGTCGCTGGAGTACAGGCCGGGGTCGTTGCCCACGTCGACCGGGATCCCCGAGCGCAGCCCGGCGATGATGACCGGGCTCGCCACCGCGACCCCGGCCACGACGCCCAGGGCCAGCCACGGCACGCCGCGCAGCAGGCGCGCGCGCCGCGGGGCGGGGAGCGCGATCCAGGCGACGACCAGCCCGGCGACGGCGAACAGGCTCTGGGTGACGAGCAGCTCCGTCGAGGCGCCGATGGTGAACGCGACGACGAGGGCGACGTCCACCACGAGCCAGGCGGTGCGCAGCTTCTCGCGGTACCAGCGCAGGAGCAGCCAGGCGAGCAGGGGGAGGCCGAAGGTCCACTGCAGGTTGAGGTGGCCGAGCGCGTGGCCGGTGACGTAGGGGCTGACGACCATGAGCGCACCGGCGAGCGTCGAGCCCACCACCGAGCCGGTCAGCTCCCGCGCCAGCAGGTACACGGCCACCGCGCCCGCGAGGACGGCCAGCAGGAACGCCGCGTTGTACCCGGCGGTGCCGCCGAAGGCGGCCGTGATCGGCGCGACCAGCAGGGACACGGACGGCAGCGACAGGGCGTTGCCCAGGTCCATCCCCTGCGGCGCGTACAGGTTGTCGAGGAAGAACGGGTTCTTGCCGTGCGTCAGCGCGTGCACGTTCCACGACAGGTACAGGGAGAACGACTCGGAGTCGCCGGGGTTCGACAGGCGCAGGTTCGCGGGGTCCCGGAGGATCGGGCGGCCCCACACGACGAGGGTCCACAGCGCGAGCGCCGGGACCGGCCAGCGCCGGCCGAGCCGCGCGCCGAGGGACCGGAGCTCCGGGCGGCGCCGTCGGCGGACGTCCTCCTGCGGCTGCTGCCGCTCGGGGACGTCGACGTCGTCACCGCGGTCGGTTCGCGTGGTCATGCCGGTGCCCAGCCCCCTCTGCGTCGTCGGCACCGCCCCCGCGGCGCCTCCAGGAGCGTACTCGGCGGTCCTGGCCGCTCCCTGCCCGCCGGGGGTGACGCCAGCCACCCGGCGCGGTCAGGTGTCCGCGCGCCGGACGACCAGGATCGACGACTCGCCGGAGCCCGGGGGCAGCAGCAGCCGTCCCGCGAGGAACTGCGCCGCCATCGGCAGGCCGTGCCGCAGCGCGTCGAGCGGGACGGGCAGCGCGGAGTACGGGAAGTGCCACAGCCCGTCCGAGGCGGCCCGGTCGACCGGGAAGCCGTGCGCGGCGAGGAAGCCGACCCACGACGCGTGCGGCTTGAGGTTCACGTGGGTGGGGTCGGTGAACCCCAGCCAGCCGTCACCGTGCAGGGCGCGGCCCCGGCCCGCGGGGTCGGGCACGACCACGAGCCCCCGCGAGCCGGGCCGGGTGGCCCGGTGCAGCGCGGCCAGGAGCCCGGACAGCGGCTCGTCCGGGATGTGCTCCAGGACGTGCACCGCCGTGAACCCGTCGAACGCGCCGGCCGGCAGGTCGGCGGCGTCGGCGTAGACCGTGCTGCGCGGCGACCGCTCGCGGGCCAGCCCCGCCGAGTACGCGGAGACCTCCAGGCCGTCCGCGGGCGTCCTGCGGGCGAGCCGGGCCAGCAGGTGCCCGGTGCCGCACCCCACGTCGAGCAGCCGGGTGGGCCGGACGTACCGTCGCACCAGGCGGTCGTAGAGCCGCAGCGCCGGGCGGTCCCGGTCCTGCCCGTTCGCCTGGTAGTACGCCTCGTCGTACGCGGTCTCCTCCGGCACGGCGCCCCCTCCCGCGCTCGACGTGCTGCTGGACCACCAGCGTGGCACCGTTTCGGGGCAAATGGGACCGGTTCGCGCGGCCTGCTGACCGGACGCGACCTCCCGGGCCACAATCGGCGGCATGCCTCGCTCCGCAGCCGCCCTCCGCGACGCCCCTCCGGGCCGCCGCGTGCTCGCCGCCCTCGTGGCGACCCTGCTCGCGGCGTTCGCCGTCGCCGTGCCCGCCGCGCAGCCCGCCGCCGCGGCCGACCCGTCCTTCACGTTCGTCGGGCACGGCTACGGGCACGGGCGGGGGATGGGGCAGTACGGGGCCTACGGCTACGCGGTCGACCACGGCTGGTCCTACCAGCAGATCCTCGACCACTACTACGGCGGCACGTCGCTCGCGGGCGACGCCGGCAACCCGGTGGTCGGCGTCCAGCTGACCCGGCTGGACCGCGGCGACACCATCGTCACCGGTCCGGCGCTCGCGGTGAACGGCACGGCCGCCGGCACCACCGCGGTGCTGCTGCGCCGCGAGGGCCCGGGCACGTTCTCCGTGCTCCGCGGGCCCGGCTGCGCCGGCCCGTGGACGCCCTGGTTCGGCGGCGCCCCGTCCGGGACCGCCGTGACCACCTCCGCGAACCCCGCGGACCCGAACAACCTGATCCGCACCTGCGAGGTCGGCAAGACCACCGCGTACCGCGGCTCGTTGACCGCGGTGGACACGGGTTCGTCCCAGATCACGGTGAACCGCGTCACCATCGACGACTACCTGCGCAGCGTCGTGCCGAGCGAGTCCCCCTCGTCGTGGGGCAACGCCGGCGGCGGCCGGGGCATGCACGCCCTGCGCGCGCAGGCGGTCGCGGCCCGCTCCTACGCCCTGTCGGGCGGCACCGCCGCGACCATCTGCGACACCACCACCTGCCAGGTCTACAACGGCGCCTTCCGGCAGACCGACGCGGGCGTGGTCACCACCGTCGAGCAGGCGACCACGTCGCAGGCCGTGGCCGAGACCAGCGGCCAGGTGCGCCGCTCCGGCAACGGGGCGATCGCCCGGACCGAGTTCAGCTCCTCGACCGGGGGCTGGACCGCCGGCGGCACCTTCCCGGCCGTGCAGGACCTCGGCGACGCGACGGCGGCCAACCCCAACCACACCTGGACCGTCACGCTGAGCCAGTCCGCCGTCGCCGCGGCGCTGGGCACCGGGGCCGTCGGGTCGATCGGGGTCACGGCCCGCAACGGGCTGGGCGAGGACGGCGGCCGCGCCACCACCGTCACCGTGCGCGCCACCTCCGGTGCGGTGACCACCTTCACGGGGGCCCAGGTCCGCAGCAGGCTCGGCCTCAAGAGCGACTGGTTCGGCGTGTCGGGCATGTCGAGCGACCAGGCGACGAAGCTCGTGAACGCGCTGTACCAGGACATCCTCGGCCGCGCGCCCGACCCCACCGGCCTCGCCACCTGGACCCAGCACCTGCTGGTCACCGGCGACTCGCGCCCGGTGGCGCAGGGCATCGTGCGGTCCAACGAGCGCATCTACACCTTCGTGCAGCGCCAGTACCGCACGGCGCTCGGCCGCGAGCCCGACGCCACCGGCACGCAGACCTGGGTCAACCTCATGCTGCAGGGCATGACCGTGCCCGAGCTGCAGGTGCAGGTGTACGCCAGCGCCGAGGGCTTCGACGTGATCGGCCACAAGGACCTGCGGACGTGGGTGGACGGCGTCTACCAGCGCATCCTCGGGCGGTCGGCCTCGGCGGCCGAGCGGGACTCCTGGGCCACGACCGCGCAGCGCACCGGCCTGCACGCGGTCGTCCGGGCGATCGTGCTGTCGGACGAGGCCGCGCTGCTGCGGCTGAACGAGTACTACAACCTCATGCTCGGCCGGAACGCCGACGCGGCGGGCATCGCCACCTACAAGCCGATGATGGCGGGGCAGGGCGACTTCGTGCTGCCGATCGAGATCGGCCGGAGCCAGGAGTACTTCAACCGGGCGCAGACCCGCTGACCGGCAGACGGACGGCCCGGCCCCCCGAAGGGGTGCCGGGCCGTCCGTCCGCCGGTGCCGGGTCGGTCAGCGGGCGGGCACGATCCGGGTGTCCAGCCGGACGAAGCCCTGCTCGCGGCCGTCGGCGGCCACGGTCAGCCGGGCCCCCTCGCGCAGGCGGTGCAGCTCGGCCCCGGTCGGGCCGGCGATCGCGCCGTGCACGGTGTAGGACCCCTCGCCGAGGTGCGTCGCGGGGATCGCGAAGTCGTACGAGGCGCGGCCCCGGAGCGGGGGCATCGGGGTCTGCAGCAGCTTGCTGTTGGTGCCGAACACGCCCTGGCCGATGGAGGAGTCGAAGCCGAAGCCGAGGATCCACGAGTCGAGGTGCTCGGCGGCGTCCACGGTCACGCGCACCGACAGCGGGCTGCCGGTCGCCACCTCCTGGACGGGACGGCCGTCCTGCAGCAGCTCCACGGACACGATCTCCGCGCGCGGGCGCTCCTCGGGCGCCGACGAGGAGGAGGCCTGCTGCTTCTCGATCTCCGCCGCGCGCATCTGGTCGAACTCCGAGCGCAGCACGCGCAGCGCGTCGCGGGGCTCGCCGTCCGCCTTGACCACGCCGTGCTCGAGCACGACCGCCCGGTCGCACACCTCGGCGACCTGGTCCAGCCCGTGCGTCACGAGGACGATGGTGCGTCCCTCGTGCTGGAACGTGCGGATGCGGTCCATGCACTTGCGCTGGAACGGCTCGTCGCCGACCGCCAGCACCTCGTCCACCAGCAGCACGTCGGGGTCCACGTGCACCGCCACGGCGAAGGCGAGGCGGACGTACATGCCCGACGAGTAGAACTTCACCTGGGTGTCGATGAACTGCTCGATGCCGGAGAAGTCGACGATCGCGTCGAAGTACTTCTCCGTCTCCTGGGTGGACAGGCCGAGGATCGACGCGTTGAGGAAGACGTTCTCGCGGCCGGTCAGGTCGGGGTGGAACCCGGCGCCGAGCTCGAGCAGCGCCGCCATGCGCCCGCGGGTCCGCACGGTGCCGGACGTCGGCTGCAGGATGCCGCCGATCGTCTTCAGCAGGGTGCTCTTCCCGGAGCCGTTGGGGCCGATCAGGCCCACGGAGGTGCCGGTCTCGATGTCCAGGTCGATGTTCCGGAGCGCCCAGAAGTCCTCCTTGTGGAGGTTCGAGCGGCCGAAGTTGACGATCCGCTCCTTGAGGGACTTCTCCTTGCGGATGACGAACCGCTTCGAGACGTCGTGCACCTCGACGACGGTGGCCTTGCTGCCCATCAGAGCTCCTGCGCGAAGTTGCCCTGCAGCCGCGCGAACACGCGCTGGCCGACCAGGGTGAAGAGGACACCGACACCGAGCCAGATCCACAGCCGGACGTCGAGGTCGGGCGGGTACGGGTGGGCGTCCCCCGCGACCCAGAAGGTCTGCTGGAAGCCCATGATCGCGATCGTGATCGGGTTGGTGAGGTAGATCTGCTTGAGCAGCTCGCTGCTGACCTGGTCGTCGACCATCGACCACGCGTACGCGATCGGGGAGGCCCAGAAGAAGATCATGATCGCGATCTCGACCAGGTACTGGATGTCGCGGAGGTAGACGTTCACCGCGGACAGCAGCAGGGCCCAGCCCAGCGCCGTGACGATGATGACCGCGAGCGACAGCGGGAGGTAGCCCCAGCGCGTGCCGGTCGGCACGCTGCCCACCGCGACGGTCGCGCCGAACAGGATGACCAGCTGGATCGCGAAGTTGAACAGGGCGGAGCCCAGCGCCGCGAGCGGGAAGATCTCGCGCGGCAGGTACACCTTCTTGATCAGCCCGGAGTTGCCGACGATCGACGCCGTGCCGGTGGACACCGCCTCGGAGAACAGCCCCCAGGCGGTCAGCCCGGTGTAGATGTAGATCGCGAAGTCCGGGATCGACCGCGCCGCACCGAGGAACTTGCCGAGCGCGATGTAGTAGATCAGCAGCATCGCGAGCGGCCGCATCAGGCTCCACACGAAGCCCAGGGCGCTGTCCTTGTAGCGGGCCTTCAGCTCGCGCCGGATCAGCATGTCCAGCAGCTCGCGGTGCCCCCAGATGTCCCGCACCTGCCCGGCGAGCCCGCGGGCGAACCCGCGCTTCGGGCCGGTGGTGCGCAGCGGCTCGTGCTCGAGGCGCGCGGCCCTGGCGTCACTGATGGTGGTCATGCGATCCAAGCTCCCGACGGTACGGCCGACCGCTGGATCGGCCCGGACAGACTACTCGCGCTCACCGGTGGACCCGGCCACGACGGCCGCGGGTGCACCGGTCAGCAGGTCCCAGACCCGCTCCGCGTACTCCTCCCACGACGTCTCCGGCGCTACCGCGGCGTCGGCCGTGAGCCGCGCGTGCAGCGCGTCGTCGGTCAGCAGCCGGTCGAGGCCGTCGGCGATGGCGTGGTCGTCGCGCGGGTCGACGAGGAGGACCCCGCCGCGGGCGGCGATCTCGCGCATGCTGCCGAAGTCGGACGCGAGCGCGGGGGTGCCGGCGGCGACCGACTCGGCGACCGGGAGGCCGAAGCCCTCGTTGAGCGACGGGAACACCGTGCAGTGGGCGACCCGGTACGCCGCCCACAGCAGGCGGTCGTCCAGGCGGCTGACCGACTCGACCGGGCGGCCCGCGCCCTGCAGCTCGCCGAGCCGCCGCGAGAACGCGTCGCTGTTCCACGAGTTGCCGCCCACGAACGTGAGGGTGAACCTCCGCCCGCGCCGCCACAGCAGCTCGGCCGCGTGCAGCACCGCCAGGTGGTTCTTCCGCGGCTCGTGGCTGCCGACGCACAGCACGAGCGGCTGCCCGCCCACGGTGAACCGGTCGCGCGCCTCGGCGAGGTCGGCCTCGGACGGCTCCGGGGCGTGCGCCGGCAGCCCGACGGCCTCGACGTGCGGCCCGGGCAGGCCGGCGCCGCCGAGCATCCGCCGCCAGCCCTCGTACTCCGTCGCGGCCGCGTCGGAGATCGCGGCGACCGCGTCGAACTCCGCCACCGCCGCCAGGTTGAGCGCGAACACCGCCGCGAACCCCTCGGCGGACGTCTCCGCGGAGGTGATCGGGACGAGGTCGAAGCCGATCACGCCGCACCGCGTGGGGGAGTGCGCGGCGAGCCCGTGCAGGGCGGCGCAGCGCCGCACCTGGATCGCGAGCTCCGGCAGCAGGTAGCGGCCGCCCCACGGGACGACGACGACCGGTGCGGCGTCGCCGGGCTCGGCCACGTCCACCAGCACCGGCGCGTCGTCGCCGGCGAGCGCGCGGTCCCGCTCGGCGGCGGTGAGCGCCCGCAGCGCGTCGAGCTCGGGCGTCCAGGCGACCGCCGTGACGTCGTGCCGGTCGCGCCAGACGCGGCCGACGTTCCGCGCCACGCGCTGGATGCCGGTGCCGAGGGGGAACAGCACGAGGTCGCCCATGTCGACGAGGGTGCGGTCCCGCAGCACCCGCACCTCGCGCCGCGCGCTGGCCCCGGTGGTCGCGGCGCGCGCGGCCTCGAGGACCGCGGACGGGCCGGCGGTGCGGGCCGCGCGGCGGACCGTCACGACCTCGGCGGGGGCGGGTAGCCGGGCGGAGAGGACCGCGAGGGCCAGCCAGACCTGGGCCTCGGAGGCGTCGGCGAGCAGGCGCAGCAGCCGGGCCTCCGGGTCGGAGCCCGGGGCGGAGCCGGTGCCGGCGTCCTCCCCGAGCACCCCGACGAGGGTGGCCACGCGGCGGTCCCAGGCGTCGGTGGCGACCTCGGGCCGGGGGTCGAGGGCGGAGCGCAGCCGCCCCGTCACGCGTCGGGCGAGGTTCACGCGGCACCTCCGAGCAGGGTGGCCCACAGGTCGCGGGCGTAGTGGTCCCAGGTCTGGGCGGGTCGCGCGGCGGCCTCGGCGCGGAGCCGGGCGCG
The DNA here is from genome assembly GCF_005239125.1 of Cellulomonas hominis. Taxonomy (GTDB): domain Bacteria; phylum Actinomycetota; class Actinomycetes; order Actinomycetales; family Cellulomonadaceae; genus Cellulomonas; species Cellulomonas hominis_A. The sequence continues at coordinate 14,060 of NZ_SZYE01000090.1, forward strand.
CAGGTGGGCGTCCGTGACCATCCGACGCAGGCCGGCGAGCACGTCGTCGTCGTCCCGCGGGTCGACGGTCAGGCAGCCGCCGGCCTCGGCGATCTGGCCCTGGCTGCCGTAGCGCGTGGTCAGCACCGGGGTGCCGCACGCCAGCGACTCGGCCACGGGCAGGCCGTAGCCCTCGTGCAGCGACACGAACGCCGTGCAGGACGCCGAGCGGATGAGGCGCCACATCTCCTGGTCGCCCACGCCGCGACGCCAGGCGAGCGGGCGGCCCGCCCGCTCCAGGCGGCGGATCGTCGCGACGGCGGGGGAGTCCTCGAGGTCCCAGCCCGGCCCGCCGACCAGGCACAGCTCGAAGTCGACTCCCTCGTCCCACAGCCGCTCGGCGGCCTGCAGCAGCGCGGCGTGGTTCTTGTGCGGCTCCAGGCGGCCGACGCTCAGCACGAGGGGCCGCGCGGGCTCGGTGCGGGTCTGCCCCGCGGGTGCGTCCGGGACGCTGGTCGGCAGCGTCACCTCGACGACGTCCGGGCCGGGCAGGCCCTGCGCCGCGAGCGCGTGCGCGAAGCCGCGGAACTCCTCGGCGGCCGAGCCGCTGATCCCGGCGATCCGGCGCGCGTGCTTGACCGCGGTCAGGTAGGTGACGAAGCCGTTCGGCTCGCCCAGCGGGCGGACGTCGGCGCTGATCAGCGGGATGGCGTCGTAGCCGATGCCGTCCACGGTCGACCCGGACAGCTCCGCGAGGGCGGCGAGCCGGGAGCACCGGACATCGGGCAGCGGGACCTCGAGCAGCACGACCCGCGCGCGCCACGGCACGACCAGCGGCTGGGCCGCGGCGTCCGCGTCCTCCTCCTCGACCAGGCCGGTGGCGGCCTCCGCCGAGTCGCGCCAGCGCAGCGCACGGTCCGCCTCGCGCTCCGTGAGCGCGCGGGTCGCCGCCGCGGTCTCCGTCCACGCCACGAACGTGACGTCCCGGTCGACGGCCCACCGGCGCGCGACCTCCCGGGCCACCCGCTGGATGCCGTTGTGGAAGTCGAACCGCGCGCACATGTCGACGTCGACGACGACACCGGACGTCACGACCGCCTCGCGGTCGTGCCCGCGGCGGGCGGTCGCGAGGTCGTGCGCGCGGTCCAGCAGGCGCAGCGTCACGCCCTGGAGGTCGTCCAGGTCGAGCGCGCGGCGGACGTCGCGGACGTCGTCCGCCGACGGGTAGGCACCCGCGAGCAGCGTGAGCAGCAGCCAGATCAGCTCCGTGCCGGGCTCGCGGACGAGCTCGGCGACCAGGGCCGTGAGGCAGGCGTCGGCGTCGCGCGCGGCGTCGGGGTCGGGGGCCGGGACGTCCTCGAGCACGGCCTCGGCGCCCGCGCGCAGGCGCTGCGCCAGCAGCGCGTGGGTCCGGGCCTGCGCGACCGCCTCGGTCACCGGCGCGGTCACCGGGCCGCCCGGCCGCCGCGGCGCACGGCGC
>NZ_SZYE01000091.1 GCF_005239125.1 Cellulomonas hominis
CCCGCGCGGGCGACGGCGGCGGTCCGACCGCCGGGCGCGGGGGCGGGATCGGCCGGGTCGGCCGCGTGCGCGACGTCGGCACCCGCCACGGCCCAGCCGCCGACCCGCAGGCGCGCTCCGGCGACCGCCTCCTCGACCCGCACCAACCGGAGCTCCCACGGCCCGCGGACCAGCGACGCCACGAGCAGCGTCCCCGCCGGGGTCGCCTCCCCGGCCAGACCGGAGCCGTGCCGCACCTGGTGCACGGCGGGCGCGAGCCAGTGCGCCGAGACGCGCGAGGCGGCGACGCCGACCGGCGCCGGCCCCGCGCCGACCGCGGTGGCCAGCGTCCGGAAGCCGGTGCGGTGGCTGGCGCGCCCCGCGGCGTCGACGAGCGCCACCGAGCCCTCCAGCGGGTCGGTCCAGGCCGTGTCGTCCAGCAGCGGAGCGGTCGCCGTGGAGTAGCCGATCCGGGCGTACAGCGGCGAGTCCCCCGCCGTGCTGCCCTCGTCGGCGTGGTCGGTGCCGTGGTTCAGCACGCGGACGACCCCGTCGGCCCGGGTGCCGGCGACGACCCAGCCGGGCGCGCGGACGGCGCGGAGCGTGTCCCCGGACTCGACCGGCAGCGGCTCCTCAGTCGCGGTCCACACCGGGTGGTCGGCGGGCAGCGCGACGCCGAGCAGCCCCTTGCTCGCCCAGTACGGCGAGCCCGGGCCCGAGTACGACTGCGCGAGTCGCGGCCAGGCGTCGTGCCAGCCGAGGGTCAGCAGGCCGCGGTCGTCGGGGGCGCCGGCGTCGACGAAGTGGCGGACCACGCCGGACGCGGCCCGGCGCAGCAGCCCGGGCCGCACCGACGGGACCTCCGCCATCGCGCCCACCCAGAACGGGGCGGCAGCGGCGAACCGGTAGACCAGGCTGCGACCCTGGAGCAGCGGGGAGCCGTCGGCCCCCACCAGGTGCACGGCGTCGGTGAGGTATCGGTCGAGCGCCGCGACGTCGGCGCGGCGGGCGTCGGCGGACCGCAGGTCGGTGGCGCCGGCCATCCGGGCCCACAGCACCGGGTACAGGTGCAGCGCCCAGCCGACGTAGTGGTCGAAGGACCGCTCGGCGCCGTCCGCCAGCCAGCCGTCGGCGCGGGCGAAGGTGTCGTGCGTCGCGAGGTCCTCGGCGACGTCGTCGGCCGACCAGGGGCCGCCGACCGACCGCAGGAAGGTCTGCACGACGGTGCGGAACCACACCCAGTTGATGCGCGGGTACGTCGGGTCGCCGACGGCCGGCGCGAGGTAGTCCACGACGCGCTCCTGCACCGCCGGGTCCAGGCGGTCCCAGATCCACGGGCGGGTCAGGTCGAGGATCAGCGCGATGGACGCGGCCTCGACCTTCGCCTGCGGGTGCTCGTCCAGTCGGACCCAGCGGTCCGCGGCTCGCGGGTCCGTGCCGGACGCGAGGCCCTCGGCGTACCACTCGGCGAGGTTCGCCGGATCGGCCCCGCGCTCCCCGGCCAGCCGGAACCCGGCCAGCAGGAACGTGCGGGCGAAGCCCTCCAGGCCGTCGACGTCGCGGCCGTAGCCGCCCGGCGCACCCGGCGGGGTGATGCGGGCGTGGCCCGGCGACGCATACGGGCGGGCGCCGTCGAGCAGCCGGTCCGCGAGCGCCAGCCAGGTGTCCCGGGTCCACCCGGTGCGGGGCGACAGCCGGTCGGACCGGGCGTCGGGCCGGGCGGTGGCGGGCGTGGTGGTCACGGTGTCTTCTCCGTCGAAGCGCGTGCGTGCGGTCGGTCCCGGACGATCGAACCCTGTGTGGTTCCGGTCACGTTCGATCCGGTGCGGCACGAGTGAACCGGTCACAAACGATCATGTCAAGGTCGTAACCGAACTGATACGATCAGAACAGAACCGATCAGGGCGAAGCAGGGGGCCATGACGATCACCGACGACGCGGCCGCGTTCCGCGGCCCGCTGGCCGCCGCGTGGGGTGCCGCCGCCCAGGCGCGGGCCCTCGCGCAGACCCTGCTGCCACCCGGTTCCGCGCTGCCGGTGCCGTCGGCACGCGACCGCGCCGGCTGGGCCGGCGTCGACGCCCCGACGGTCGACGCCCTGCGGGCCGTGGTGCACGCCGAGACCGGGGACCCGTGGCCCGCGATCTCCGCCGCCTCGTGGGCCCGGCTGCACCGGGACGGCGACCGCGACGCGCACGAGCAGCGGGTGTTCGCCCGGCAGCACCGGCTCACCCGCGCTGCCGCGCTGGCGGCCTGCGACCTCGCGGCCGACGCCGAGCCGGCCGACGTCGCGGCGCTCCTCGACGAGGTCGCCGACGGCGTCCTCCTGCTCTGCGAGCAGAGCTCCTGGTGCTGGCCGGCGCACGACCGCACCGCGTCCGCCCGGGGGTGGGTGCTGCCCGACGCCGCCGCGCCGTTCCTCGACCTCGGCGCCGGGGAGGTCGCCGGCCAGCTCGCCTGGCTCGACCACGTGCTCGGCGCCGCCCTCGACGCCCGGTGGCCCGGCCTGCGCGCCCGGCTGCGGCACGAGGTGGACGCGCGCGTCCTGCGACCGTTCGAGCAGGTGCCCGACTGGCACTGGATCGGGCTCGACGGCGACGTGCACAACTGGAACCCGTGGATCCACGGCAACGTGCTCGCCGCCTCGCTCGCGCTGGTGGACGACTCCGACCGGCGCGCCCGGCTGGTGGCGCGGGTCGTCGAGGGGCTCGACCGGTACGTCGCGGCGCTGCCCGAGGACGGGGCCGTCGACGAGGGGTACGCGTACTGGTGGAACGGCGCGGGGCGCGCACTGGAGGCGCTCGACGTCCTCCGGCACGCCACCGGCGGCCTGCTCGACGCCGGCACCGTCCCGGCCCTGCGCCGCACCGTCGCCTTCCCGCACCGGATGCACCTCGGCGGCCCCTGGTACCTCAACGTGGCCGACGGCCAGGCGCGGCCGTCGACCAGCCCGCCGTGGGCGGTGCTGCACCGGGCGGCGCGCGCCGTCGGGGACGACGACGCCCTCGCGCACGCGGCGGCGCACCGGGTCCCGGGTGCACCGGTCGCGGACGCGGCCCACGGCTTCGGGCCGCTGCTGCGCGCGCTGACCGACCCCACGTGGGTCGCCGCCCGGCCCGGGCCCGACCCGCTCCCCCGCGACGTCTGGCTGCCGTCGGTGCAGGTGCTGCTCGCCCGGGGCGCCGCGGGGTCGGCCCGCGGGCTGACGCTCGCGATCAAGGGCGGGCACGACGACGAGCACCACAACCACAACGACGTCGGCTCGTTCGTCGTCGCGCTCGGTGGCGTGCCGGTCGCCGTCGACGCGGGCCGGCCCACCTACACCCGGCAGACGTTCTCCCCCGACCGGTACGCCATCTGGACCATGCAGTCGGCCTGGCACAACGTGCCGGAGGTGGCGGGCGTCGCCCAGCCCGCGCTCGCCACCGCGGCGGCGCGGGACGTGCGCGCGGACGTCGGGGACGACACCACCGCGCTGCACCTGGACCTGGCCGCCGCCTACCCCGGCTCCGGGGTCGACCGCTGGGACCGGACAGCCCGGCTGTCCCGGACCACGGGGGTGGTGACGGTGCGGGACGCCTGGCGGGGCGAGACCGTGCCGGCCGAGTCGTCCCGGGTCCGCGTCCTGCTCGCGGGGACCGTCGAGCCCGATGACGGCGGGCTGGTGGTGCGGGCGCTCGACGACGCCGGCACCGTGCGGGTGCGCTGGTCCGGGGACGTCGCGGACGTCCTGGTGGAGCGCCGCGCGCTCGACGACCCGATGCTCGCCGACGTGTGGGGCGCCGCCCTCACCCGGCTCACCCTGACCCTCGCCGCGGCCGCCTCCGGCGCCGTCGAGGTCACGTTCGAGGAGGTCCCGTGACGACCGAGACCACCGGGCCGCTCGCGGTCGACCGGCGCGCGCAGGTGCTCGACCTGCTGCAGCGCACCGGCTCCGCGCGCGTCTCCGACCTCACCGAGGCGCTCGGCGTGACGGCCGTGACCGTGCGCCGGGACATCGCGCACCTGGCCGAGGCCGGCCTGGTGCGGCGGGTGCACGGCGGTGTCACGCTGCTGGGCGCGGCGGAACCGGTCACCTCCGGCGAGGAGGGCGGCGGCGAGCGCGCCGCGCCGCGACCGCACGGGCCCGTGGACCCGGAGCGGGCCGCGGCCGGGACGCCGGTCGCGGCCGGCGGACCCGGCGCCGTCGGCATGCTCGTCCCGTCGCTCGACTACTACTGGCCCGGGGTCGCGCGCGGCGTCGAGGCGGCGGCCCGCACCCGCGGGCTGGGCATCGTCCTGCGCGGCAGCTCCTACGAGAGCGACGACGACCGCCCCCAGCTCGAGCGGCTCGTGCAGCAGGTGGGCGCGGGCGGTCTGGTCGCCGCGCCGCGGACCGACATCCCGACAGCCGCCGCGACGCTCGCCTGGCTGGCGGGCACCGGGATCCCGACCGTCCTCGCGGAGCGGTCGGCCGCGACCGGGCCGCAGCACGCCGCGTTCGACTCGGTCCTCAGCGACCACGCCGAGGGCGCGGAGGCCGCCGTCCGGCACCTCGTCGACCTCGGGCACACCCGGGTCGGCCTGGTCGTCAGCGGGCACAGCCCCACCGGCCCCCACCTCCGGCGCGGCTGGCTGGAGGCGACCGCCGGCCTCACCCGCACTCTGGACGTCGCGACCCCCGACCCCGGCCGACCGGGCTGGGACGAGGCGGTCGCGCACGTCGTCGACGCCTGCCTCAGCACCCGCACGACCGCCCTCCTGGTGCACGCCGACGCGACCGCCGTCGCACTCGTGCAGGCGCTGGAGCAGCACGGCGTCGAGGTGCCGCGCCGGCTGTCCGTCGTGGCCTACGACGACGAGGTCGCCGGCCTGTTCAGCCCCGCGCTCACGGCGGTGCGCCCGCACCGGCACGCACTCGGCCGCGCGGCCGTCGAGCTGCTCGCCGCGCGGATCGCCGAACCCGGGCGGCCGACCCACCGCGTGCTCATCACGCCGTCCCTGCGGGTGCGGGAGTCGACCGCCCCGCCGGCGCCCTGACCCCTCGGCGCGCACGCCCGTCCCTCCCCTGAGCAGCAGGCCCGCGGCGCTAAGGTCGGTCCGGGCCGAGCGGCCCCGGACAGGAGACGACGCCGTGGCGGACGGGACCAGCAGGCACCTCGGCGCGAGCCGGCGTGCGCAGGTGCTCGACGCCCTCCGGCGCCGGGGAACCGTCCGGGTCTCCGACCTCGCCGTCGAGCTCGACGTCACCCCGGTCACCGTGCGGCGCGACATCGCGCGCCTCGTCTCCGAGGGCGTGGCGCGCCGGGTGCACGGCGGGGCGACGCTGGTGCCGGGCGGGCCGGGTGCCGGGTCGGCGGGCGGCGGCCCGGCGGGCGGCGACCCGGCAGGAGTCCCGGGACCGGCTGCCGCGACCGTGCCGAACCGGGGGACGACGCCCGACGCCGAGGTGGCGCCGCGCGCCGGGACCCTCGGCATGCTCGTCCCGTCGCTCGACTACTACTGGCCCGAGGTCGCGCGCGGTGCCGAGGACCGAGCCGCGGAGAGCGGGCTGCGCGTGCGGCTGCGCGGCTCGTCGTACGACAGCGAGGACGAGCGCCCCCAGCTCGAGCGGCTGCTGTCCGCGGGCGACGGGGCCCGGGCGCTGCTGGTCGCGCCGGCGCTCGACAGCCCGCACGCCGCCGACGTCCTCGACTGGCTCGACGGCCTCTGCCTGCCCGTCGTCCTCGTCGAGCGCACCGCACGCGCCCGCGACGGCCACGGCGCGCTGGAGTCCGTCGTCACCGACCACGGGCTCGGCGCGGAGACGGCGGTGCAGCACCTGGCGGCGCTGGGGCACCGCCGGGTCGGCGTCGCGCTGAGCAGCCACAGCCCGCACGCCGCCGACCTGCGCGCCGGCTGGGCCCGCGCCGTCGCGGAGCTGGGTCTCGCCCCGGACGCGGTCGACGTCGACCTCCCCGACCGGCGCGCCGCGGACTGGCAGGACAGCGTCGAGCACGTCGTCGAGTCGGCGCTGCGCACCGGGACGACCGCCCTGCTCGTGCACTCCGACCCCGAGGCGATGGGCATCGTGCAGCACTGCGAGGAGCGCGGCATCCCCGTGCCCGGCGCCCTGTCCGTCGTGGCCTACGACGACGAGGTCGCGGCGCTGTTCAGCCCGGCGCTCACGGCGGTGCGGCCGCCGCGGGCGTTCGTCGGGCGGGCGGCCGTGGACCTGGCCGTCGCGCGCCTCGCCGACCCCGGCCGACCCGTGCACCGGGTGGTCGTGAGCCCGAGCCTGGTGGTGCGCGACTCGACGGCGGCACCCGCGTCCTGACCGGTCGGCGGCGCTCCCCGACGGGGCCGTCGGCGGCGACGCAGGGCCGTGACCAGCACCGACCCGGCTTGCACCCTCCCCAGGTCTCGATACGTTCGAGGTGAGGGACGTGCGCAAGCACCCCTCGCGGCTACCACCGATCGAGCAGCGGTCGGGCCGACCCGCTGGAGGACCACCGTGATCACGACCCCCACCCGCCGCCGCACCCGCACCCCCCGCGCGTTCGCGCTCGCCCTCGCGGCCGGCGCCCTCGTCGTCGGGACGTCGGCGTGCACCGGCGGCACCGCGGAGGCCGAGGACACCACGCCCGCGCCGGAGCCCGCCACGACGGCCGACGACCCGGCGAGCGACGCCGCCGGTGACGACGCCACCGCGTCGGCGCCCGCGACCGACGACCCGCTCGCGGGCACCCGGCAGGTCGACATCCAGACCTACGGCGGCGAGTGGGTCACCACGACCGTCGAGGGCGGCGTCACCACCGTCACCGACCCGGCCGAGGCCGGCGGCGTCCCGACGACGTGGGTGTTCGAGCCGAACGGCGCGACGTTCCAGGTCCGGACCACGGCCACCACCGACGGGCAGCCGTCCTGCCTCAGCCTGCCCGGCGACGACGTCATCACCGTGGCGCCGTGCGACCCCGCCGCGCCCGACCAGCAGCTCGACGTCGCGGCCCTGGACCAGCCGAACCAGGTGAACATCTCGTCCACCGCGGGCGTCGTGGTGGCGGACCAGGAGGGCGGGCTCGCGCTCGACCCGGACCCGTCGAGCCCGGCGAGCGTGTTCACGCTCGTGGACCGGGGCGCGGTCGAGGGGTGATCCGCTGACTCGCGCGGACGCGGCCGGGGCGTCGACGCCCCGGCCGCGCGCTCAGGGCCGCGCGGCCTCGCCGACGGCCGGGTCCGCGGCTGGGTGCGCGGGCCCGACACGCCCCGCCCACGCGTGCCCGACGACGGTCACCCACGGCGTCGCCGCGAGCACCAGCAGGCACCACACCAGCGCCACCCCGGCGGCAGCCAGCGCCACGCTCGCCAGCAGCACCACCGCCGACACCCCGACGAGCACCACGTGGAACCGGTCGTGCGCCCGGCTGAGCGCCGCGAACAGCGCGTAGAACGTCCCGACGTAGACGGCGACGGGCACGGCGACCGTGAGGACCGTCCCCACGGCGGACAGCGTGCTCTCGTCCTGCAGGAAGAACGCCGCCGCGTGCAGCCCGCCGCCGATCGCGATGATCGACCCGAACAGCACGATGTGCCCGTACCCCCAGGAGAACGACCGCCGCCGGCGGGCGGCCAGCAGCTCCCCGCTGGGCATGACGTCGTACGCCCACCACAGCCCGAACGTCAGCGCGACGCCCGCCAGCCCGAGCAGCGCGGTCTCGACCGTCCAGCCCGACTCCTCGATGATCGCCGCCAGCGCGAACGTCGTGCCGGTCAGCCCCTCGCCCACGGCGATGATGACGACGAGCCCGTACCGCTCGGCGATGTGGTGCGGGTGCCAGGGGGTACCGCCGTGCACGCGCTCGGCGACGACCGGCCCCACGAGCTCCAGCAGCACCAGCGGGACGACGAAGGCGAACGTCGTCGTGGTCGGCAGGTCGAGCAGCGCGAGCGTCACCCACCCCGCCTGGGCGGCGAGGAGGGTCGTGATGAACACGGCGACGCTCGGCCGGCGGGCCGGGTCGGCGAGGGCGGCGCGGCTCCACTGCAGCACCATCGGCACCCGCATGACGACGTACCCGAGAACGAGCACCCGGTTGTCCAGGTGCTCCCCCGCGGCCAGCGACTCGAACATCGGCGGGACGCCCAGCGCCAGGATCAGCACGCCGACCATCTGCACCATCGTGGTGAGCCGGAACAGCCAGTCGTCGGTGTCGTAGGCCGACGCGAACCAGGTGAAGTTGATCCACGCCCAGGACACGGCGAACGTCGCGAAGGCGAACCCGACGATCGCCGGGCCGACGTGGCCGTCCGCGACGAGCTCGGCCAGCTGCTCCGCGGTCCGTCCGAAGGCGATGACGAACGTGAGGTCGAACAGCAGCTCGAGCGGGGTGGCGGCGCGGCGCTCCTCGCGCGGGTCGCGGCCGGTCATCCGGATGCGCAGCGGGGCGACGCGGGACGACGTCAGGGGTGCGGTGGGCCTCGTCACGCCTGGGATCGTGCCACGGCACCGGCCGGCAGACAGATCCCCGGCCCGGCCGTGCGCACGGGCGGCTGTCAGGTCCGTCGCCGAACAGTCTCGGGCCGCGCACGGACCTCCTGTTCACCGTCGTGGTTCGACGCTGAACGCCTACGCCTCCGCGCGGGTACGATCGGCCCGCCTGATCCGGCGACGAGGGGACCCCGATGGCACGCGTCCGGCTCGCCGACGTCGCCGAGCGCGTCGGCGTCAGCACCAAGACGGTGTCCAACGTCGTCAACGGCACCGGCTGGGTCAGCGCCCCGGTGCGCGAGCGGATCCTCGCGACCATCGCCGAGCTCGGCTACCGCCCCAACCTCGCCGCCCGCCAGCTGCGCAGCGGCCGGAGCGGGCTCATCGCCCTGTGCGTACCGACCCTGCGCGAGCCGTACTTCGCCGAGTTCGCCTCCGAGTTCGTCTCCGCCGCCGAGGCCCGTGGAGCGACGGTGCTGGTCACCCAGTCGAAGGGCACCCGCGAGGTCGAGCTGTCCATGCTCGAGTCCGAGGACCTGCCCGCGATCGACGGCCTGGTGTTCAGCCCGCTGCGGCTCACCCGGGACGACATGGCGGCGCGCCGGAGCACCGTCCCGCTCGTGCTCATAGGCGAGCACGGCGAGCGCTTGGCGTCGGACGCCGTCCCGCACGTCGGACCGGACAACGCCGCTGCGGCCGAGGCGGCGACGCGGCACCTGATCGGGCAGGGCCGGACCCGGATCGCGGCGGTCGGGTTCCAGCCCGGCGACGGGGGCTCGACCGGCCACGTGCGGTTCGAGGGCTATCGACGCGCGCTCGCCGCCGCGGGGATCCCGCTGGACCCAGCCCTGCTGGTCGAGGTCGACGCGTACAACCGCGCCGGGGGGTCCGCGGCCGTCGAGCGACTGCTGGCGGACGGCGTCGACTTCGACGGGGTGTTCTGCTTCAACGACTCGCTGGCGTTCGGGGCGCTCTACACGCTCGGCGTGCACCGGATCCCGGTCCCGGAGCAGGTCGCGGTCGTCGGGTACGACAACATCGAGGAGGGCGGGTTCCTCGTCCCGCCGCTGACGACGATCGACCCGGGCCTGGCGACGTCGACCGGCCTGATCCTGGACCTGCTGATCGGCGACCGGCAGGGCGAGGGCGGCCACATCAGCACCCCGTTCAGCCTCGTCGAGCGCTGACCCCGGGAGCGCCCCGCCCGGTCATCACACCGATGCCGCCGTGAACTCGGCCGTCGACGTGCGCGGCGAGTGGGATCGTGGACGCACCCCGGAATCCGAAGGGACGACCAGGATGCGCATCCGTGCACGCTCAGCACGCGACGACCCGACCCCCGTCGAGCTGCCCGACGGTCGCCGGATCGTGCTCGACCGCCCGTTCGGGGCCTACAGCATCGCCGAGCTGGCCGAGCTGGGGATCGTCCCGTCGCTCGGCGACGGCGGCTCCGCCTGGCTGGTCCCGAGCACAGGGCACCGATGGAGACGCGCACTCCGACCCCGGCGGCCCTGAGTCGCCGGTGCCCGAACGTGGCGCACTCCTGAACTCCGAGCAGGCAGAAGGTGCCGCCTTCCGTGCCCCGGAAGGCGACGTCTTCTGCCCACTCGGCGCTCGGGCCACCGCCGGGTCAGCCCACGGTGAGACGCAGGGTCAGCTCCGCCGGGGCCGGGCGGAGGGTCGCGTTCGGGAGCACGCCCGGGCCGCACGCGGCCGAGCCGAGGCCGTGCTGCGCGGCGTCGAGGTGCACGTGCAGCAGCCCGTCCGGGGTGAGCTCGTGCGGGTGCGCCGCCAGGTCCAGCGCGCGGTCGGACCACGGCCGCAGCGACAGCTCGACGCCGGCGCGCGGGACCCCGCCGTAGACGGTCGGCCCCGCGTCCAGCACCAGTGAGGACCCGTCCGCGAACGCCAGCGCCGCGTGCGTGACGCCCCGGCGCGCGCCGTTCTCCTGCGGGTGCGTGTACCGGGTCTGCAGGTCCCGGACGGTGTGCGACCAGGCGCCACCCACCGCGGCCTTCGCGGAGTCGGCGTACGACTCGTCCGGTCCGAGCCCCAGCCAGGACACCGCGACGTCCTCCGCGGCCGGCTCCTCCAGCGTCAGCAGCAGGCCGAGCCGCGCGATCGACCCGTCCCACCGGCCGTCGGGCACGATCCGCACCCGCAGGTCCACGGACCCGTGCGAGCCCGACGACCACACGTACGTCGTGCGGAACCCGTTCCGGGTCCGCGGGCCGGCGGTGCGCGCCTCGACCACCAGCGCGCCGTCGGCGTCGAGCGCGGCCGCCACCTTGCGCTCGGCGAGCAGGTGCAGGCCGTGCTCCGTCCAGCGCGACTCGTCCGACGGCTCGACCCACATCGCCTCCCGCCGGTCGTTGTCGGTCGGCGCGCGCCAGGCGTCGACCCGCAGCCCGGCGACCCGGCGGCCGTGCAGCGCGACGAGGTTGCCGACCTCGTCGAACCGCGCGGGCCCGACGACGTACGAGCCGTCCGCCTCCTGCCGCGCGCCGCCGGCGGCGACGTCCGCGAGCGCCACCGCCGGCACGACGGCGACCTGCCCGGTCGCGACGACCCACGGCCCGCGCTCGAACCAGGAGGCGTCGAGGTCGTCGGCGGCGTGCTGGACCGCACGGAGCGTCCAGAACGTCGGCGTGTGGTCGGCCGCGGGCAGCGGCAGGTCGGCCGGCGGCGCGACCCGGACGGACGCACCGGGCGCCAGCACCCCGAGGTCCAGCGTCCCCGTCCCCAGCACGTCGGCCCCGTGCGACAGCGTCCACTCGAACGCCAGGTGCGCGGTGTCCCGGAACGCGTACCGGTTCCGCACCAGCAGCGCGCCCCCGCCGTCGACGACGTCCAGCCGCACCGGCGCGAACACCGCGGCCACCTCCCGCAGCGACGGCGACGGCGTCCGGTCCGGCAGGACCAGCCCGTCCGCGACGAACGTGCCGTCGTGGAACAGCTCCCCGAAGTCGCCGCCGTACGCCGCGAACTCGTGGCCGTCGGCGTCGCGCCGGGTCAGGCCGTGGTCGATCCACTCCCAGATGAACCCGCCCATGAGCCGCGGGTACCGGTCGAACAGGTCGTCGTAGTCGGACAGCCCGCCGGGGCCGTTGCCCATGGCGTGCGCGTACTCGCACTGCACGAACGGCATCAGCCGCCGGCGGGCGTCGGCCTCGGGACGGGCGAGCTGCGGCTCGACCCCCCTGCCGATCAGCTCGGTGTGCTCGGTGCTGGCGTACATCCGGGAGTACACGTCGACGTGGTCGGACGACCAGTCGCCCTCGTAGTGGATCGGCCGGGTCGGGTCGAGCGCCCGGACCGCGCGGGCCATCGCCCCGATGTTGCAGCCGCCGCCCGCCTCGTTGCCGAACGACCACAGGACGATGCTCGGGTGGTGGGCGTCGCGGCGGACCATGCGGGTCACGCGGTCGACGAGCACGTCCTCCCACGCCGGGTCGTCCACCGGGTTGCCGGGCCAGCGGCCGTCCTCCTGCTGGAACCCGTGCGTCTCCAGGTCGTTCTCGTCGACGACGTACAGGCCGTGCCGGTCGCACAGGTCGAGGAAGTGCGGGTGCGGCGGGTAGTGGCTGGTCCGCACGGCGTTGACGTGGTGCCGCTTCATCAGCAGCACGTCGGCCTCCATCAGCTCCGGCGACACCGACCGGCCGCGCAGCGGGTCGAACTCGTGCCGGTTGACCCCGCGCAGCGTGACCGGGGCGCCGTTGACCAGGAAGACCCCGTCCTCGACGGCGATCGTGCGGAAGCCGGCGTGCAGGGTCAGGCGCTCACCGGGCGCGGCGACGACGACCTCGTAGAGCCGGGGCCGCTCGGCGCTCCACGGGTCGACCGCCGCCGACGCCGTCTCCCCCGGCGCCAGGTCGAGGCCGAGCTCCGGGACGGTGACGCGGGTGCCGGGGGCGGCGTCCTCGACGTCGACGCGCAGGGTGCCGGCGCCGGTGGTGTGGTCGTAGCCGGCCGTGATCCCGACGTGGCGGAGCCCGGCGGCGGGGCGGTGCTCCAGCGTCACGCTGCGGAAGATGCCCGACAGCCACCACTGGTCCTGGTCCTCGACGTAGGAGTACGCCGACCACTGGGTGACCCGCACGGCCAGCAGGTTCTGCCCGGGCCGGAGCGCGTCGGTCACGTCGATCTCGGTCGGCAGCCGGGAGCCGTGCGAGGTCGCGAGGACCGCGCCGTTCACGGCGACCTCGAACCACGAGTCGACGCCCTCGAACCGCAGGTAGGTGCGGCCGTCCGCCGGCCAGTCCTCCGGGAGCTCGATCGTGCGGCGGTACTCGCCGGTGGGGTTCTCGTCCGGCACGAACGGCGGGTCGATCGGGAACGGGAACAGCGCGTTGCTGTACGCGGGCGTGCCGTACGGCCAGGCGTCCGGCGCCTGCGCCAGCTGCCAGTGCCCGGGCACCGCGAGGGTGTCCCAGCCGTCGCCGGGGTCGCGGGGGTCGGCGCCGGTGCGCGCCGTCGGGTGCAGGCGGAACCGCCAGGGGCCGTCCAGGCTCACGGTGCGCGCGTCGGACGCCCCGGCCGGCGGCCGGAACCGCGCGGGGACGACGCCGGTGGGCGGGCGGACGGTGACGTGGTCGGTCACGGGCACTCCTCGTCGGGTGTGGGTCGCGGGACGGCGACCCGCCTCCGCAGTGTGCCCGCGGCGGGCGTCGTCGCGCCGTCCCGGTCACCCGACGGAACCGGGCTAGTTCAACGATGGACTATAGTCGTCGGTGCCGCCGTAGTTCAACGCTGAACGCACCTCGACGAAGGGTCTTCCCCATGCACTCCGCCACCGTCGTCATCGACCCCGCCTTCACGGTCGCCCCGGTCCGCCGCCGCACCTTCGGGACGTTCGTCGAGCACCTGGGCCGGTGCGTCTACACGGGCATCTTCGAGCCCGGCCACCCCACCGCCGACGCCGACGGGTTCCGCGGCGACGTGCTCGCGCTCGCCCGCGAGATGGGCGTCTCGACCGTCCGCTACCCCGGCGGCAACTTCGTGTCGGGCTACAACTGGGAGGACGGGGTCGGCCCGGTCGAGGACCGCCCGGAGCGCCTCGACCTGGCCTGGCACTCGACCGAGACCAACGCGTTCGGCCTGCACGAGTTCATGGCCTGGACGAAGGCCGCCGGCGTCGAGCCGATGATGGCCGTCAACCTCGGCACCCGCGGGCTGCCCGAGGCGCTCGACCTGCTGGAGTACGCCAACCAGCGCCGCGGCTCCGCCCGTGCCGAGCAGCGCCGCGCCAACGGCGCCGACGAGCCGTTCGGCATCTCGTTCTGGTGCCTCGGCAACGAGATGGACGGCCCGTGGCAGCTGGGCCACAAGACCGCCCGCGAGTACGGCCGCCTGGCCGCCGAGACCGGCCGCGGCATGCGGCAGATGTTCCCCGACCTGACGCTGGTCGCCTGCGGGTCGTCGGGCTCCGGCATGCCGACCTTCGGCACCTGGGAGCGCGAGGTGCTCGAGGAGTGCTACGACCAGGTCGACCTCATCTCGGCGCACGCGTACTACCACGAGCAGGACGGCGACCTCGGCTCGTTCCTCGCGTCCGCGCAGGACATGGACCACTTCGTGGCGACCGTCGCGGCGACGGCGGACGCGGTGGGCGCGGCCCGCAAGACGGCCAAGCGGATCAACATCTCGTTCGACGAGTGGAACGTCTGGTACCACGAGAACGAGGACGCGCTCCCCAAGGGCGAGGACTGGCCGGTCGCGCCGCGGCTCGAGGAGGACGTCTACACGGTCGCCGACGCGGTGGTCGTCGGGAACCTGCTCATCTCGCTGCTGCGGAACTCGGACCGGGTGCACTCGGCGAGCCAGGCGCAGCTGGTGAACGCGCTCGCGCCGATCATGACCGAGCCCGGCGGCCCGGCGTGGCGGCAGACGACGTTCCACCCGTTCGCGCTGACCTCGAAGTACGCGCGGGGCGAGGTGCTGCGGGTGTCCGTGGACGCACCGACGTACGCCAACGCGCGGTTCGGCGAGTCCGCCCTGGTGGACGCCGTGGCGACGTACGACGCGGAGTCCGGGGACGTGGCGGTGTTCGCGGTCAACCGGGCGGTCGACGCGCCGACCACGCTGCGGGTCGACCTGCGGGGCGTCGGGGCGGTCGAGGTCGTCGAGGCGCTGACCTACGCGCACGACGACGTGCACTGGCGCGCGACGAAGGAGGACGCGGAGACGGTGCTGCCGCGCGCGAACGCGAGCGCCGCGGTCGGGTCGGACGGCGTGCTGACGGTCGAGCTGCCGGCGGTGTCCTGGTCGGTCCTGCGCCTGCGCGGCACGGGCGCCGGCGCCTGAGGCGCGCGCCGCTCGCCGAGTGAGCGTCAGACGCGTCGAGTGTGCATCCGGTGGATGCACACTCGACGCGTCGCATGCACGCTCGGTGAATGCCGGGCTCAGGCGCGGCCCGCGGCGCCGCCCCGCTTCGTGACCCGGCCCAGCAGCTCCTTGGCCTTGCGCTGGTTCTCGGGCTTCGACATCTCCCGGATCGCGACCTGCGCCGCCTTGGCCACGACCGCGCTCTTCAGCAGCTTGCCGACGTATCCCATGTCGTGCCTCCGATCGTTCGAGGGGAGCGGCGAACGTAACCCGGCCGGCCGGGGAGCGCCCGTCGGCCGCCCGGCAACCCCGCGAGCGCACGGCGCGTTCCGTCCTCCGACGCAGCGTTGCGTCCAAAGGCGCAACCTCCCGGTCCCGCCTCACGCCCGATGTGCCGCGCCGGCCCGCTCACGAGGCTGGAGGTGCAGGCCAGGGGTGCCGCCACCGGGATCGCCCGGACACCGCCCGGCCGCGAGGAGGCCGCCGTGCGCACCATCCACCGCGCGACCGCACCCGACCGGGACGCCGACCCGTCCGCCGCGCGCCGACCGCGGACCGACCGGCGCGCACCCCGCGCGATCGCCGCGGTCGCGCTGCTCGCCGGGCTCGCCGCCTGCGCACCCGCCGCGGCGACGCCGACGCC
>NZ_SZYE01000092.1 GCF_005239125.1 Cellulomonas hominis
GTGGTCGCGCTCGGGGTGGGGCTCGACCCCACGGCGGCCGGGCTCACGGACGGCGCGGTCGCGGCGGCGACGGGGGACGTCGCCCCGGTCGCCGCGTCCGGCCGCACCACCACCGTCGAGGTCGAGGCGCAGGACATGCGGTTCGTCCCCGGCCGGGTCGAGGTCCCCGCGGGCGACCGCCTGGTGATCCGGGTGACCAACGCGGACGCCGCGGTGCACGACCTCGTCCTCGCGAACGGGGCGACCTCCGGGCGGCTGGGCCCGGGGGAGTCCGCGGAGGTCGACGCGGGCGTCGTGGGCGCCGACCTCGACGGGTGGTGCTCGGTCGCCGGGCACCGGCTGATGGGGATGACGCTGGACGTGGTGGTCACCGGCGGGCCGGTGGCGGCCGGGTCCGACGGGACCGACGGCGCGATGCACCACGCCGCGACGGACCACGGCGCGGGGTCCACCGGGGGCGCGCCCTCCGCCGCCTCGGACGTCGACCTGTCCGGCGACCGGGGCGCCGCCGCCGGCGCCCGGGACGCGGCGCTGCCGCCCCTGCCGGAGTCCGGCCCGACCACCCGGCACGTCACGCTCCGGGTCCAGGAGCAGGAGCAGGAGGTCGCGCCGGGTGTCGTCCAGACGGTGTGGACGTTCGGCGGCACCGCCCCCGGGCCCGTGCTGCACGGCCGGGTCGGCGACACCTTCGTCGTCACGCTCGAGAACGACGGCAGCATCGGGCACTCGGTCGACTTCCACGCCGGGTCGCTCGCGCCCGACGACGTGATGCGGACGATCGCGCCCGGCGAGACGCTCACGTACACCTTCACCGCCACCCGGTCGGGGATCTGGATGTACCACTGCTCCACGATGCCGATGAGCCTGCACATCGCGAACGGGATGGCCGGCGCGGTGGTCATCGAGCCGCCGGGGCTGCCGGCGGTCGACCGGCAGTACGTGCTCGTGCAGTCCGAGCTGTACCTCGGCCCGCAGGGCGGCACCGCCGACGAGCAGAAGCTCCTCGACGGCGACGCGGACCTCGTGGTGTTCAACGGGGTGGCCGACCAGTACCGGCACGAGCCGCTCCCGGCGACGGTCGGCGAGCGGGTGCGGGTCTGGGTGCTCGACACCGGGCCGTCGCGCGCGAGCGCGTTCCACGTCGTCGGCGGGCAGTTCGACACCGTGTTCCGCGAGGGTGACTTCACGCTCCGGGACGGCGGCAGCACCGGGACCGGCGGCGCGCAGGTGCTCGCGCTGCAACCGGCCGAGGGCGGGTTCGTGGAGCTGACGTTCCCCGAGGCGGGGCACTACCCGTTCGTCTCCCACGTCATGACCGATGCCGAGCGGGGGGCCCGCGGGGTGTTCGAGGTGGCCGCGGCTCCCTGACCGGGCGCGCGGCGCGGCTCGGTCGCGCGGCGGGTTACCGTCGTGCGGTCCCGTGCCGCAGCCGACCCGCAGGAGCGCGCCCCGCATGAAGCGAGTGACCAACCCGGACGCCCAGGCGTTCCGGATCGCCGCGTTCCTCGAGGCGGCGACGTGGGCCGGGCTGCTCGTCGGCATGGTCCTCAAGTACGTCACGAAGACCACCGAGGTCGGCGTGCAGGTGTTCGGGCAGGCCCACGGGCTCGTGTTCCTGGCCTACGCGGCGCTGACGGTCGTCGCGGGGGTCCGGCTGCGCTGGGGCTGGTGGCCGACGCTGCTGGCGCTCGCGGCCTCGGTCCCCCCGATGTTCACCCTGCTCGCGGAGCGCTGGCTGCACCGGACGGGCCGCCTGGAGGCACCCGCGGACCGGGCCGCGGAGCGCACGCCCGCGGAGCGCTGACGCCCGGTCCCCACCCGGTTGTCGCGCTGCCCGCCGATCGATCAGGTGGCGACGCGACGACCCGCAGGGGTTCGGCTCCGGAATGCGCGTGAGCTCCCCGGCTCCGCCCGGCGACAATGGACCCATGAGCGCGACCGTGCAGGCCAAGGGTGTGGGGGCCGCGTTCGGCGACCGCGAGCTGTTCGCCGGCGTCGACCTGGTGGTCGCGCCGGGTGACGTCGTGGGGCTGGTCGGCCCGAACGGGGCGGGCAAGTCGACGCTGCTGCGCATCCTCGCCGGCACCCGCGCGCCGGACGACGGGTCCGTGTCGGTCTCCCCGCCCACCGCGCAGCTCGGCTACCTCGCGCAGGAGATCGAGCGCCGGCCGGACGAGTCGGTGCGCGCGCACCTGGAGCGCCGCACGGGCGTCGGCCCGGCGCAGGCCGCGATGGACGCCGCCGCGGAGCGCCTGGGCGCGGGCGAGCCCGGCGCCGACGACGAGTTCGGGGAGGCGCTGGAGCGCTGGATGGGCCTCGGCGGCGCCGACCTCGAGGCCCGCACCGGCTCGGTGCTCGCGGACCTCGGCCTCGACGTCGACCCCGAGCTGCCGATGACCGCCTTGTCCGGCGGTCAGGCGGCGCGGGTCGGGCTGGCGGCGCTGCTGCTGTCCCGGTACGACCTCTACCTCCTGGACGAGCCGACCAACGACCTCGACCTCGAGGGCCTGGCGCTGCTCGAGGACTTCGTCGAGCGGTCGACCGCCCCGGTGGTCGTGGTCAGCCACGACCGGGAGTTCCTCAGCCGCACGGTCACCTCGGTCGTGGAGATCGACCGCAGCCTGCAGCGCGTGGCCGTCTACGGCGGGTCGTACGACGCCTACCTGGAGGAGCGGTCGACGGCGCGCCGCCAGGCCCGCGAGGCGTACGAGGACTACGCCGCGCGCCGCGACGCGCTCTCCGCCCGCGCCCGGATGCAGCGGGCCTGGATGGACAAGGGCGTGAAGAACGCCCGCCGCAAGGCCTCCGACAACGACAAGATCGGTCGCAAGTTCCGCGCCGACGCCTCGGAGAAGCAGGCGGCGAAGGCCCGGCAGACCGAGCGGATGATGGAGCGGCTGGACGTGGTCGCCGAGCCGCGCAAGGAGTGGCAGCTGCAGATGAGCATCGCCGCCGCCCCGCGGTCCGGCGCCGTCGTCGCGGCCGCCCGCGCCGCCGTCGTGCGCCGCGGCGACTTCACGCTCGGGCCGGTCGACCTCCAGCTCGACTGGCAGGACCGGGTCGCCGTCACCGGTCCGAACGGCGCCGGCAAGACGACGCTGCTCGCGCTGCTCCTGGGCCGGCTCGAGCCCGACGAGGGCCGGGTCGACCGCGGCTCGGGCGTGCTGGTCGGGGAGGTCGACCAGGCCCGCGCCGCGTTCGAGGGCGATGCCCCGCTCGCCGACGCGTTCTCCCGCGAGGTGCCGGACTGGACGACCGCGGACGTGCGGACGCTGCTCGCCAAGTTCGGCCTGGGCGGCCAGCACGTGAACCGCGCCGCGTCGTCGCTTTCCCCCGGGGAGCGGACCCGCGCGGCCCTCGCGCTGCTCCAGGCGCGCGGGGTCAACCTGCTGGTCCTCGACGAGCCGACCAACCACCTCGACCTGCCCGCGATCGAGCAGCTGGAGCAGGCGCTGGAGTCGTTCGACGGCACCGTGCTGCTCGTGACCCACGACCGCCGGATGCTCGACAGCGTGCGGCTGACCCGGCGGTGGCACGTCGAGGACGGGCGGGTCGCGGAGGTCACCGCGGACTGACCGCGCCCACGCCCCGGGCCCGAGGCCGCCGAGATCGGTGCCTCCCCTCGAGATCGGTGCCTCCACGCACCGATCTCGGCGCCGAGCACCGATCTCGGCGCGCTCGGGACGTCAGCGCTGGGCCGGGAAGATCGCCCAGACGTGCTTGGCCGAGTCGGTGGTGTACCAGCCGACCTCCTGCGACAGCCGGTGCGCGATCAGCAGCCCGAAGCCGCCGGCGCCGGACGGGCGCTCGCCGGCGATGACGGGCGTGGTCTCCAGGTCGGTGTCGCAGACGTCCAGGAGGTAGTCGTCCGCGTCCACGAGCAGCGACAGCACCGTGGGCGGCAGGCCGTGCTGGAGCGCGTTGGTGGCGAGCTCGGACGCGACCAGGACCATGTTCTCCGGCACCCGGCCGAGGGCGTCCTGCGGCACCGCGTGCGGCGCGGTGATCTCCGCCAGCAGCTCGTTGCGCACCCGGGACAGGTCGGTCACCGAGTCGAGGCTCCACGACCGCACGGGCCGGAACCGCTCCGGCGGGCGGGACGAGACGATGCCGGCGTCCTCCTGGGGCCGTGCGGCTGCCTCGTCGGCGGGGTGCACCACGGTGTCCTCCATGGTCGATGACGGGTCTGGGCCGCCTCGACGGTAGGTGGCGCCCGGGCTCCCCGCCACTCAAACAGGACGAATCAGTGCATCCGGGTGGTGAGGTCCAGCGTCAGGAACGTGGACGCCGCGCTCGGCGCGTAGGCCGCGAACGGCGCGCACTCGACGAACCCCGCCCGGGCGTACAGCGCGCGCGCCGCCGCGAAGTGCGCGTCGCTGCCGGTCTCCAGGCTGACCCGCGCGTAGCCGCGGTCGACGGCCAGACCCACCAGGTGCGTCAGCAGCGCACCGGCCACCCCGCGGCGCCGCGCCGCCTCGGCGGTGTGCATGGACTTGATCTCCCCGTGCCCCGGCTCGATCTCGGCGAGCGCGCCCACCCCGAGCAGCGTCCCGCCGTCGCCCTCGCGCGCGCTGACGAACGTGATGTGCGGCGCGGTGAGCGCGGCCACGTCCAGGGCGTGCACGTCCTCCGGGTCGCTCTGCGCGTGCATGAGCTCCAGGTGCCGGGTCAGCAGCGCGCGCACGTCGGGGGAGCGCGGGTCGTCGGGGGCGATCGCGGGCGGGGCCGCCGGGGTCGTGGTCATCGGGCGGGACGGTACCGCGGCGCGCCCGGACCGCGGGTCAGGCGTCCGCCTCCGGGTCGCCGGCCAGCCGCGCCGCGTGGTCCGGGACCTGGGTGAACATCTCGCGCGGCGGCCGCTCGTAGTCGGCCAGCGCGGGCGGCCGCTTGGGCAGCTTCACCTTGTGCTGCTTCACCTCGCGGTACGGGATCGTCGACAGCAGGTGCGCGATCATGTTCAGCCGCGCGTTCCGCTTGATGTCGGACTCCACGACGTACCAGGGGCTGTCGGGGGTGTCGGTGTGCGCGAACATCTCGTCCTTGGCGCGCGAGTAGTCCTCCCAGCGGGAAATCGACTCCAGGTCCATCGGGCTGAGCTTCCAGCGCCGGACCGGGTCGTCCAGCCGGGACCGGAACCGGCGCAGCTGCTCGGAGTCCGACACGGAGAACCAGTACTTGCGCAGCAGCACGCCGTCGTCGATCAGCATCCGCTCGAACACCGGCGCCTGGCGCAGGAACAGCGCGTGCTCCGCGTCGGTGCAGTAGCCCATGACCTTCTCGACGCCCGCGCGGTTGTACCAGGACCGGTCGAACAGGACGATCTCCCCGCCCGCCGGCAGGTGCGCGGTGTACCGCTGGAAGTACCACTCCGTGCGCTCGCGCTCGGTGGGCGCCGGCAGCGCGGCGATCCGCGCGACGCGGGGGCTGAGGTACTCCGAGATCCGCTTGATCGTGCCGCCCTTGCCGGCCGCGTCCCGGCCCTCGAAGACCACGGCGACCCGGGCCCCGGTGGCGCGCACCCACTCCTGCAGGGTGACGAGCTCGGACTGCAGGCGGAACAGCTCCGCCTCGTACACGGCCTTGGGCACCTTCGGCGTCGTCATCCCCGGACCGTACGCCCGCGGTCCGCCCCGGCGGGAGACCCGTCGCGGGTCAGGGCGTGCGACCGCGGCTCAGCGGCGCCCCAGCTCCCGCGCCGCCGCCACCGCCGCGAGCAGAGCGGCCGGCTCCGAGGTCAGCCCCAGCACCACGTCGTCGACGCCCCGCAGCCCGGCCCGGTCCAGCAGGAGCTTCTCGTTCGTCGCCCACTCACCGCGGCCGGCGAGCACCGCGTGCGCCCGCTGGGTCACGGCGACGGCGATCTGGCCGGCGCACTGCGCGACCCGCCCGGCGCGCGCGTGCTGCTCCGCGCCGTCGAGGGTCCAGTCGGCGCGGGCACCCCAGATCTCCGGGGCGGTCCGGCGCAGCGCGGCGGGGAAACCGGGCCGGGGCAGGGCGCCGTGCAGCACCCGGTGCCCGGCGAGCTCGGCGACCACCACGTACGTCGGGAAGCCCGCGAGGTGGAACAGCAGCGGCTCGATGTCGAACTCGCCCCGCCCCGCGCGGTCGACCTCGCGCTCGACGACGTCCAGGTCGCGGTAGTGCACGTCGACCGGCCGGCCCTCGACGGTCAGCCACGCCCCGCCGTTAAACACGCCGCCGCCCCAGCCCCCGACCTCGAACACGTGGCCGTCCCAGCCGACGTCCCGGAGGTGCTGCGGGTCGAACGCGCCGCGGTAGTACAGGGCGAGGTCCCAGTCGCTGTCCGGCCGGTGCGTGCCGTGCGCGCGGGAGCCGCCCAGGGACACGGCCTCGACCCCGGGCAGGGCCGCCAGGGTGCCGGCGAGGCGGTCGAGGAAGGTCTCGTCGGACATGCGGCGTCAGCCTGCCAGCGCCGCGTCGTCCGCGTCCACCCTCCCGGCGACCAGCCGGTTCACCACGTACAGCACGACGCCGATCGCCAGCAGCACGGCGGCCCGCAGGTACACCGAGCCCTCCCGCCCGGTCAGCGGCGACGCCAGCACGAGCGACACCACCGCGCCGGCCACCGGCGCCCAGGTCGGCGCCCGGAACGACCGCGCGGAGTCGCCCGCGACGCGCTCGGGCTCGTCGCGGCCCCCGTCGCCGTCCTCGGAGGCCGGACGGCGCCGCAGCACCAGCACCGCGACGTTCACCACGGCGAACACCAGCAGCAGGAGCAGCACGGTGGTGTCGGCCAGGTCGCCGAGGTCGCCGGTCGCCGTCAGCGTCAGCGCGAGCACGACCGTGGACGCGATCGCCACCACCGGGGTCCGGCGCCGCGCGTGCACCCGCCCGAACACTGCGGGGATGATCCGCTCGCGGGCCATCCCGTACACGAGCCGCGAGGCCATCATCATGTTGATCAGCGCGGTGTTCATGACCGCGAGCAGGGCGATCAGCGCGAACAGCCACGCGGGGAAGACCAGCCCGGCGACCTTCACCACCTCGAGCAGCGGGCCCGTCGAGCCGACCAGGACGTCCGTCTCGACCAGCATCGACGCCGTGAACGCCACGGCCAGGTAGATGGCCCCGGCGATCGCGAGGCCGCCGAACAGCGCCCGCGGGTAGTCGCGCCGCGGGTGCTGCGCCTCCTCGGCCAGGTTCACCGAGTCCTCGAACCCGAGCAGCGCGTAGAACGCCAGCGCCGCCCCGCCGAGCACGCCCATCCACGTCGCGCCCTCGGTGTGCAGCTCCAGGGCCCGGCCGGGGTCGCCCTCGCCGCGCACCAGCGCCACGACGCCGATGGCGACGATCACCAGCAGGCCCGTCGCCTCGATCAGCGTCAGCACCACGTTGACCCGCACGGACTCCGACACGCCCAGCACGTTGACCAGCGTGATCAGCCCGAGGAACACCCAGGCCGCGACGACCGTCGGCACGCCGAACGGCAGCAGCTCCGCGAGGTAGTCGCCGCCGAACGCGCGCGCGGCGGCCGACGCGCTGGTGATGCCGGACATCATCACCGCGAACGCCACCAGGAAGGTGAGGAAGGGCCGCCGGAACGCCCGGTTCGCGTACAGGGCCGCGCCGGCGGCCCGCGGGTAGCGCGCGACGAGCTCGGCGTACGCGGTCGCGGTGAGCGCCGCCAGCGCGAACGCCAGCAGGAACGGCAGCCAGATCGCGCCGCCCACCTCCGCCGCGACCGTCCCGGTGAGCGCGTAGATCCCCGCGCCGAGGATGTCCCCGACCACGAACAGCAGCAGCACCGTCCGGCCGATCGACCGCTTGAGCGCGGGCTGCTGGTCCCGGGTCGCCTCCGTGGGCTCCGCCATCTGCGCACCTCCCGGGGTCACTGTGCTCCGGGGCGCGGCGGTGCGCGCGGCGAGCGCCGCCCCGCCGCCTCACCGGGCGCACGACGACCCCCGCGCCTAGGCTCGATCGGACCACCAGGACATCTCGGGAGGTCAGGCATGAAGGGCAAGCTGGCATTCGTCCTCGGCGCGGGCGTGGGCTACGTGCTCGGGACCCGCGCGGGTCGCGCGCAGTTCGAGAAGATCAAGGGCTGGGCGTCCGACGCCTGGCACGACCCGCGGGTGCAGTCCACGGTCGACGACCTGGAGTCGAAGGCCGCCGGGTTCGCCAAGGACCAGGGCGTCGCGCTCAAGGACAAGGCGGTCGACGCCGTGAAGACCGCCGTGTCGCGCGGCTCCGACGACGACACCGGCGCCGGCGCGACCCCCGCCACGCCGCCGGCCGGCAGCACGCCCACCACCCCGGTCACCCCGCCCGGGGCCTGAGCGGCGCGGTCCGTCGTGGTCGCGCGGACGTCGCTGTGGTGGGACCGGCGCGAGGCCGCGTCCCACCCGCACCACCGCGCGCCCGGGGCGGTCCCGCACCCCGGTGACGAGCCGGCCGACGTGGTCGTGGTCGGGGCCGGGCTCACCGGGCTGACCACGGCCCTGCTGCTCACCCGCGCCGGCTGCCGGGTCCTCGTGCTGGAGGCCCGGACGGTCGGCGCGGGCACCACCGGGCGCAGCACCGCGAAGATCAGCCTGCTGCAGGGAGACCGGCTCGCCGCGCTCGCCCGGCGGCACGACGACCTGGTCGCCCGCGCCTACGCGGAGGGCAGCGCCGAGGGCATGGACTGGCTGCTGCGCTACCTCGACGACCACCGCGTGCCGTACCAGCGGCGCGAGGCGATCACGTTCGCGACGACCGCCGCCGGCCGGGACCGCGTGGAGGCCGAGCTCGAGGCGGCCCGCCGCGCCGGGGTCCCGGTCGGCTGGCGGCGGCGCACGGACCTGCCGCTCCCGGTGACCGGCGCGATCGGTCTGGCCGACCAGGCGCAGGTCGACCCGCTCGACGTGCTCGCCGCGCTCGCGGCCGACGTCGTCGGGCGCGGCGGGCGGGTCGCCGAGGGCGTGCGGGTGCTCGGGATGCACCACGGTGCCGAGCTCGGCGGGCACAGCCGCCGCACGGTGCTGCGGACCACCGCGGGTGACGTCACCGCCGACGCGGTGGTGCTCGCGACCGGCACGCCGGTCCTCGACCGCGGCGGGGCGTTCGCGCGGCTGCACCCCCTGCGCTCGTACGCCTGCGCGTTCCGGGTGCCGGAGCCGCCGCCGGCCAGCATGGCGCTGTCGGTCGACGCCGACACCCGGTGCCTGCGCTCGGCACCGGCCCTCGCGGGGGAGGGGCTCGTCCGCGGGCCGGTCGTGCCGGGCGAGCCGCCCAGCCCGGTGGCTCCCGCGGTGCCGGAGCTCCTGCTGGTCGGCGGGGCGGGCCACCCGGTCGGGCGGCGGCCGCGCACCGGGGAGTCGGTGCGCGCGCTGGTCGAGTGGACGCACGCGCACGTCCCCGGTGCCGAGCTGACCCACGTGTGGTCCGCGCAGGACTACGCGACGACGGACGGCCTGCCCCTGGTCGGCAGGCTGCTCCCGCTCGACCCGCGGTTGTCCGTGGCCACCGGGTACGCGAAGTGGGGCATGACCACCGCGGTCGCCGCGGCGCTCGCCCTCGCCGCCGAGATCCTCGACGACCGGGCGCCGCGCTGGGCGGCGTCCTGGCGGCCCTGGGGCCGGCACGAGCTGACCGGGCTCGGTGACGCGGCCCGGCTGAACGCGTCGGTCGCGCGGTCGCTGGCCGTCGGCTGGACCACGCCCCGGCCGGCGGCCGGCACCCGCGCGGACCCGCCGGAGGGGCAGGGCGGGGTCGAGCGCGCGGGCGTGCGCCCGGAGGCGGTGTGCACCGTCGGCGGCGTGACCCGCCGGGTCTCGGGCGTGTGCACCCACCTGGGCGGGGTCGTGACGTGGAACGAGGTCGAGCGGTCCTGGGACTGCCCCCTGCACGGCAGCCGGTTCGCCCCCGACGGCACCCCGCTGGAGGGCCCCGCGACGCGCCCGCTGGCGCCGCTCGACTGACCCGCCGCGGGCCCCGCCGGCACCCCGCCGACCACGCAGAAGATGCGGGGTTCGCGCCCTGCGAACCCCGCATCTCCTGCGATCTCGGCGGGTGGCTAGATGACGAGGCTCAGCAGGAGGACGACCACCAGGGCCGTGACGGACAGGACGCACTCCATGAGGGACCACGTCTTGAACGTCTGGCCGACGGTCATCTTGAAGTACTCCTTGACCAGCCAGAACCCGGCGTCGTTCACGTGGCTGAGGAACACCGAGCCGGCGCCGATCGCCAGGACCATGAGCGCCACGTGCGTCGGGGACAGGCCCTCGGCGAGCGGCGCGACGATGCCGGCCGCGGTGACGGTCGCGACGGTCGCGGAGCCGGTGGCCACGCGGATCAGCACCGCGACCAGCCACGCCGCGAGCAGCGGGGAGATCGGGGCGTCGGCGAGGCCCTTGGCGATCACGTCGCCGACGCCGGAGTCGACCAGCGTCTGCTTGAAGCCGCCGCCCGCGCCGACGATGAGCAGGATGCTGGCGATCGGGGCGAACGAGGAGTCGACGAGCTTGCTGACCGCGCCGCGGTCCCGGCCCTGGCGGGTGCCGAGGAGGACCAGCGACACCAGCGCCGTGATGAGCAGCGCGACCAGCGGGGTGCCGACGAAGTCCAGCACCTGACCGGCGGTCGAGTCCTCGAAGCCGACGGTCTCGGCGAGCGTGCGGGCCAGCATGAGGACGACGGGCAGCAGCACGACGGTGAGCGCGGTGCCGAACGAGGGCCGGCGGGCGTCGTCCGGGCGGTCGGCGCCGCCGAGGATCTCGGTGGGCGGGTCGAGCGGGACCCAGCGGGCCATCGGCTTCGCCAGCAGCGGGCCGGAGATCGCGACGGTGGGGATCGCGACGAGCAGGCCGAGCCCGAGCGTCAGGCCGAGGTCGGCACCGAGGGCGTCGATCGCGATCAGCGGGCCGGGGTGCGGCGGCACCAGGCCGTGCAGGGCGGACAGGCCGGCCAGCGCCGGGATGCCGACGACGATCATCGACACCTTGGACCGGCGCGCGACGAGCATGACCACCGGGATCAGCAGGACGACCCCGACCTCGAAGAACAGCGGGATGCCGATGATGAACGCGGCGAACGCCATCGCCCACGGCAGCCGCTGGACCGGCGTGCGCGCCAGGATCGAGTCGACGATCTGGTCGGCTCCGCCGGAGTCGATCAGCATCTTGCCGATGATCGCGCCGAGGGCGATCAGGATGCCGACGCCCGCGACGGTCGTGCCGAGCCCCGCGGTGAACGAGGTGAACGCGTCGACGTAGGGCAGGCCGGCGGCGACGGCGAGCACGCCGGCGCCGAGCATGAGCGCGAGGAACGGGTGCAGCTTCACCCAGACGATCAGGGCGACGATCACCGCGATGCCGATGACCGCGGCGACGATCAGCCGGGTGTCGGAGACGGCGGGCGCGGCGTCGTCGGCCGCGGCGGCCAGCAGCAGCGGTGCTGCGGTCGGGAGCGAGAGCATCAGGACTCCTGGGGGGAGGTCGCCGGCGCCACGTCGGCGCGCGCGGTGGCGGGGTCGATGCCGAGCTCGCGCAGGGCGGCGTCGGCGACGGAGTGGGGCGAGACCTCGACCGGCACCACGACGCCGTCCTCGGCGTCGGTCAGCGGCTCGAGGGTCTGGAACTGCGACGGCAGGAGCGACGTCGGCATGAAGTGCCCGGCGCGGCCGGACATCCGCTCGCCGATGGCCTCGATCGTGCCCTGCAGGTGCACGAACCGGACCCGGCCCTCCGCCTCGCGGAGCACGTCGCGGTAGGCGACGCGCAGCGCGGAGCAGGTGACGATGGTCGACCGGCCGGCGCGGGACTGCTCGGTGAGCCAGTCCCGCATGGCGCGCAGCCACGGCCAGCGGTCCTCGTCGGTCAGCGGGGTGCCCGCCGACATCTTGTCGATGTTCGCCTGCGGGTGGAACTCGTCGGCCTCGGCGTACGGCCAGGCGAGACGGTCGGCGAGGATCTGGGCGGTCGTGGTCTTCCCCGACCCCGAGACCCCCATGACCACGAGGTGCTGGACCTCCGGCATCGCTGCCCTCCTTGACGTCGTTGTCCGGGCGGCGAGCGTCCGGGCTCTCCCCGGATCGCCCCGGGGTGCGGACACTCTGCCACAAAGATGAGACCTTTGTAACCCAAAGATGTCACCTGTGGTGCGAGGGGCGGGCGTGACCTGCGCTCCCGCTCCCGTGTGCGACCCTGGCACGGCCGCCCGGAGGTCGCGCGTCGAGGGGACGCCTCCCACGGGGTGGCAGGAGGAGAGCGCGTGGCGGTCGAGGTGCTGCACAGCACGGTGCTGGAGGCGATCGGCGCGGAGATCACCGCCGGGGCGCTGCCGGCCGGGGCGGTGCTGACGCTCGAGCAGCTCCAGCAGCGGTTCGGGGTGTCCCGCACCGTGGCCCGGGAGACGATGCGCTCGCTCGAGCAGCTCGGGCTGCTGACCTCCCGGCGCCGCGTCGGGCTCGTCGTCCGGCCGTCGTCCGACTGGATGGTGTTCGACCCGCGCGTGATCCGGTGGCGGCTCGCGGGCCCCGGGCGGCTCGGTCAGCTGCGCTCGCTCACCGAGCTGCGCGCCGCCGTCGAGCCGGTCGCCGCCGCGGCCGCCGCCCGGCACGCGTCGCCGGAGGAGGTCGATGAGCTGCTCGCCCTCATGGCGCGGCTGCGGGACCTCGGGGAGGCCGGGCAGCTGGACGAGTTCCTCCAGGTCGACCAGCAGTTCCACGCGCTGCTGCTGCGGGCGGGGCGCAACGAGATGTTCGGCGCGCTCACCGGGGTGGTCGCCGAGGTGCTCGCGGGCCGGACCCGGCACGGTCTCATGCCGTCCCGCCCGCGGGCGGAGGCGCTCGACGCGCACGCCGCGGTGGCCGAGGCGGTGCGCCGCCGCGACCCCGAGGCCGCCGAGCGGGCGATGACCGTCATCACGAGCGAGATCCGCGCCGCCCTCGGCGACCTGCACTGAGGGCGACGCGGCCGGCCGTCAGGGGCGCGGGACGTTGCGGAGGTTCGAGCGGGCCATCGCCATGACCTCGCCCATGCCGCCGCCGAGGATCTCCTTGCTCATCGCCGCCGTGAACCCGCTGACCTGCTGGCGCGTGATCTTCGGCGGGAGGGACAGCGCGCGCGGGTCGGTGACCAGGTCGACGAGCGCCGGGCCGTCGTGGGCGAACGCCTGGCGCAGCGCCGACCGGATCTGGCTCGGGTCCTCCACGCGCACCGACGGGATGCCGAGCGCGGTCCCCAGGGCGGCGTAGTCGATCGGGGGCGAGTCGGTGCCGTAGCTCGGCAGGCCGTCGACCAGCATCTCCAGCCGGACCATGCCCAGCGTCGCGTTGTCGAACAGGACGACCTTCACCGGCAGGTCGTAGTGCACGAGCGTGATGAGCTCGCCGAGCAGCATCGACAGCCCGCCGTCGCCGGCGATCGCCACGACGTGCTTCTGCTCCGCGCCCGAGTCCCGGGCGGCCAGCGCCGCGCCGATGGCGTGCGGCACGGCGTTCGCCATCGACCCGTGCAGGAACGACCCGATGACGCGCCGGCGGCCGTTCGGGGTCAGGTACCGGGCGGCCCACACGTTGCCCATCCCGGTGTCCACCGTGAACACCGCGTCGTCGGCGGCCTCCTCGTCCAGGACGACCGCGGCGTACTCCGGGTGGATCGGGCGGTGGTGCTCGACGTCCTTGGTGTACGCGCCGACGACCCCGCTCATCGCCTTCTCGTGCTTCTTGACCATCGAGTCGAGGAACCGGCGGGACTTCTTCCTCTCCACCAGCGGGAGCAGCGCGCGGACGGTCTCGCCCACGTCGCCGACGACGGCCAGGTCGTTCCGGGTGCGCCGGCCGAGGCGGGTGGGCTCGATGTCGACCTGCACCGTGCGGACGTCGGACGGGAGGAACTGGTCGTACGGGAAGTCGGTGCCGAGCAGGATCAGCAGGTCCGCCTCGTCCATCGACGCCTGCAGCGCGCCGTACCCGAGCAGGCCGGTCATCCCGACGTCGAACGGGTTGTCGTACTGGATGTGCTCCTTGCCCCGCAGGCTGTGGCCGACGGGCGCGGCGATCCTGTCCGCCAGCGCGATGACGTCGTCGTGGGCGCCGCGGACGCCCGCGCCGGCCAGGATCGTGACCTTCTTGGCGCCGTCGATCGCGGCCGCCAGGGCGGCGACGTCGGCCTCGGCGGGGACGACGCGCGGCTTCCGCGGGCGGGCCAGGGTGTCCGTGCCGGCCGGCGGTGCCTCGAGGTCGGCGACGTCGCCGGGCAGCGTCAGCACCGCGACGCCCGGGGCGCCGTAGGCGTGGTGGATCGCGCTGCGGATGACGCGCGGGGCCTGAGCGGCGGACGAGATCATCTCGGAGAACACCGAGCACTCGACGAACAGCCGGTCGGGGTGCGTCTCCTGGAAGTACTGGGTACCGATCTGCGCGCTCGGGATGTGCGAGGCGATCGCGAGCACCGGCACGCGGCTGCGGTTGGCGTCGTACAGGCCGTTGATGAGGTGCAGGTTGCCCGGCCCGCAGGACCCGGCGCACACGGCGAGGTCGCCGGTGATCTCCGCCTCGGCGGCCGCGGCGAACGCGGCGGCCTCCTCGTGCCGGACGTGCACCCACTGGATGTCCGCGCCCGCGGCCCGGGCCCGCCGGACGGCGTCCACCACCGGGTTGAGGCTGTCGCCGACGATGCCGTAGATGTGCTTGGCCCCGGCCGCCACCACCTGGGCGACGAGCTGGTCGGCCACCGTGCTGCTGCGTGCCACGGACTCGCTCCTGTCGTTGTCGTGTGGAGCCATATTCATCCCATGACTTGCGCGCGCGCCACCCGGGGCGGTGTCTCGTCGGTCACGGGGGACGGCTCCACCCTGGCGCGGACGCGGGGGGACGGCACGTCGAGCACGCGGACACCCGGGCTCGCGCGGGGGTGGCAGGGACAGCCGCGCCCGCGTCCGACAAGGTGATTCCCCTGGGCAGGAACTGTGGACGAGCCGCCCGGCACGCGCCTGACCTGGCACGCTCGCCTCGTGGAACCGACCCCCGTGGACGCCGCACGGCACCAGCTGCTCGACTTCACGCGCTGCGCCGCGTGCGGCGCGCCCCTCACTGCCACCCGCTGCGCGCGCTGCGGGCTCGACCTGGGCGGTGACGACGGGGCGCGGATCGCGGACGCCTCGCGTGCCGCGGTCCGGGCGCTCGACGCGCGGCGGGAGGTCGTCGACGCGGTGCGGGCGCGGCAGGCGGCGGGCGCGGGCGTGCCCGGGGCC
>NZ_SZYE01000093.1 GCF_005239125.1 Cellulomonas hominis
GCCGCCCTCGCGGCGTGCGCCGGCGGCTCCGCGGGCGATCCGGCCGCCGACGGCACCGCCTCCGCCGCCTCCACGGCGTCGGCGGGTGCGTTCACGCCGGTCACCCTCGACAACTGCGGCACCGAGGTCACCGTCGACAGCCCGCCGGAGCGCGTCGTCGCGATCAAGTCCACGTCGATCGAGATGCTGCTCGCGCTCGGGCTCGAGGACCGCCTGGTCGGCACGGCGTTCGCCGACGGCCCCGTGCCGGACGAGTACGCCGCCGCCTACGACGCGGTCCCCGTGCTGTCCGACAAGGTCCCGGGCCAGGAGGCGCTGCTCGAGGTGCAGCCCGACTTCGTCTACGCCGGCTGGGAGTCGAACTTCTCGGACGACGGCGCCGGCGAGCGCTCCGCGCTGCAGGGCCTGGGCATCGGCACCTACGTCTCCCCCGCCGCGTGCAAGGAGGACGGGTACATGCCGGACCCGCTGACCTTCGACGGCCTGTTCGACGAGATCCGCGAGGTCGCGTCGGTGTTCGCCGTCGAGGACCGCGCGGAGCAGCTGATCGCCGACCAGCAGGCCGAGCTCGACGCCGTGCAGCCGCCGGCCGAGGAGACCACCGCGCTCTGGTACTCCTCGGGCACGGACACCCCGTACGTCGGCGCGGGCATCGGCGCGCCGCAGATGATGATGGACGCCGCCGGGCTGACCAACATCTTCGCGGACGTGCACGACACCTGGACGTCGGCGGGCTGGGAGCAGGTCGTCGCCGCGGACCCGGACGTCATCGTGCTGGTCGACGCCACCTGGAACACCGCCGAGAGCAAGATCGCGATGCTCGAGGGCAACCCGGCCACCAGCCAGCTGACCGCCGTCAAGGAGCACCGGTACCTGACGGTGCCGTTCCCCGCGGCCGAGGCGGGCGTGCGGAACGCGGACGCCGTGGTCAGCCTGTCCGAGCAGCTCGCGGACCTGGAGGGCTGACCGCGCCCATGACCACCACCGCGCCCCCGAGTGGCCGGTTCGGCCGGACACGCCGTCGGCGTGCCGGGTCGGACCGTCCGCCCGGCGCCGCCACCCCTGCGAACCGGCCCCCCTGGCGCCCGCCGCTGCTGCCGACACTGCTCGTGGGCCTCGCGCTGCTCGTGGCGACGGTCCTCGTCTGCGTGACGATCGGGCCCGCGGACATCGCGGTCGCCGACGTGGCGCGGAGCATCGCCGGGCACCTCGGGCTCGGCCCGGCGGCGGGCGCGGACGGC
This sequence comes from Cellulomonas hominis, assembly GCF_005239125.1. Taxonomy (GTDB): domain Bacteria; phylum Actinomycetota; class Actinomycetes; order Actinomycetales; family Cellulomonadaceae; genus Cellulomonas; species Cellulomonas hominis_A. Next base: position 1,242 of record NZ_SZYE01000093.1, read on the forward strand.
GGGGTGCCGGTGCTGACCGACGCGATCGTCTGGGAGCTGCGCCTGCCGCGGGTGCTCACCGGCGCGGCGGTCGGCGCGGGCCTGGCGCTGGCGGGGGCGGTGATGCAGAGCCTGACCCGCAACCCGCTCGCCGACCCGTACCTGCTGGGGCTGTCGTCGGGCGCGTCGCTCGGTGCCGTGGCCGTGCTCGTGGTGGGGGTGGGCCTGCTGCTGCCGGTCGCCGCGTTCGCCGGTGCCCTGGCGGCGCTGGTCGCGACGTTGAGCCTGGCGCGGGTCGGTGGCGTCCTCACGCCCGGGCGGGCGGTGCTGGCCGGGCTCGCGGTGTCGCAGCTCGCGGCAGCGGGGACGTCGTTCGTCATCTTCTGGTCGGCCACCGGTGACTCGTACCGGGAGATCCTCAACTGGCTGCTCGGGTCGCTGGCCGGGTCGACCTGGCAGAGCGTGGCGATCGCCGCCGGCGCGCTGGTCGTGGTCGGCACCGTGCTGGTCGCCTCCGCGGTGCGCCTCGACGCGTTCGCGTTCGGCGACACCGCCGCGGCGGCGCTCGGCATCCCCGTCGACCGGACCCGCTGGGTGCTGATGACCCTCGTCGCCCTGCTGACCGGCGCGATGGTCGCGGTGAGCGGCTCGATCGGGTTCGTCGGGCTCGTGCTGCCCCACGCGGTGTCCGCGCTCACCGGACCCGCGCACCGCCGGCTGCTGCCGGTCGCCGCCGTGGTCGGGGCGATCTTCCTGGTCTGGGCCGACACCGGCGCCCGCACGCTGTTCGACCCGCGGGAGCTGCCGGTCGGCATCGTCACGGCGCTGATCGGCGTCCCGGTGTTCGCCGTGCTGCTGCGGCGCGGGCGGGGGTCGGCGTGGACCTGAGCATCGCGGGGGTCGGCACCCGGCTGGGCGGCCGGTGGGTCGTCGACGGCGTGGACGCGACCCCGCCCGCCGGCGCGCTGACCGGCCTGCTCGGCCCCAACGGCGCCGGCAAGACCACCCTGCTGCGGCTGATCGCCGGGCTGCTCGACCCCGAGGCGGGCGCCGTGCTGCTCGACGGCGTGCCCGTGCACACCGTGCCCCGCCGGGAGCGCGCCCGCCGGGTCGCCCTGCTGGAGCAGGAGTCGTCGTCGACCGTCCCGCTCACCGTCCGCGAGGTCGTCGCGCTCGGCCGCATCCCGTACCGCACGCTGTGGGGCACCGACGCCGACGAGGCCGCCGTCGACCGCGCCCTGGCCGCCGCCGACGCCGCGCACCTGGCCGACCGGGCCTGGTCGGCGCTGTCCGGGGGCGAGCGGCAGCGGGTCCACATCGCCCGGGCCCTCGCCCAGGAGCCCGACCTGCTGCTGCTCGACGAGCCCACGAACCACCTCGACGTCAGCGCCCAGCTGTCGCTGCTGGCGTTCGTCCGGGACCTCGGCCGCACGACCGTCGCCGCGCTGCACGACCTCAACCTCGCCGCCGCCTACTGCGCGCACGTGCTCGTGCTGGCGGACGGGCGGCTGGTCGCGGCCGGCGACCCGCGCGAGGTGCTCACCGCCGACCTCGTGCGCGCGGTGTACGGCGTCGAGTGCGTCGTCCTGACCCACCCGCGGACGGGGCGGCCGGTGATCGCGTTCGGCGACCCGGTGCCGGCACCCGCCGACGGGTCCGCGGCCGACGCCGGCCCCCGCACCCGGCCCTCGCCGGTCCCCGAAGGAGCACGATGAGGATCACCGTCCTGTCCGGCGGCGTCGGCGGCGCCCGGTTCACCCGGGGCCTGCTCGCCCTGCTGCGCGACCGGCTGCCCGACGGCAGGGGCGGCACGACCGCCGAGGTCACCGTGATCGCCAACACCGGCGACGACATGTGGCTGCACGGCGTCCGCGTCTGCCCCGACCTCGACACCCTGATGTACACCCTCGGCGGCGCCGTGCACGAGGAGCAGGGCTGGGGCCGGCGCGAGGAGTCCAGCCGGGTCAGCACGGACCTCGCCGCGTACGGCGTCGGCTGGGACTGGTTCACGCTCGGCGACCTCGACCTCGCGACGCACCTCGCCCGCACCCAGTGGCTCCGCGAGGGGCGGACGCTGTCCGAGGCGACCGACCTGCTGAGCCGCCGGTGGGGGCTCGCCGAGCAGGGCGTCCGGCTGCTGCCGATGGCCGACGAACCGGTCGAGACGCACGTCGTCGTGGCGGACCCGGAGGGCCCCGGCCCCGAGCGCACGATCCACTTCGAGGAGTGGTGGGTCCGGCACCGCGCCGCCCTCCCGGCGCTGCGGTTCGTCCAGGTCGGGCTCGACTCCGCGCAGGCGGCGCCCGGCGTGCTGGACGCGATCGCGTCGGCCGACGTCGTGGTCGTCCCGCCGTCGAACCCCGTCGTGTCCGTGTCCACGATCCTCGCCGTGCCGGGCGTCCGCGCGGGGCTGGCGACGACGGCGGCCCCGGTGGTCGGCGTCTCGCCGATCGTCGGTGGCGCGCCCGTGCGCGGCATGGCCGCGCAGTGCCTGGCGACGATCGGGGTCGAGGCGACGGCCGAGGCGGTCGCCCGGTTCTACGGCCGCCGGGGCGACGCCGCGCGGACCGGCGACGACCGTCCCGAGCCGCTCCGAGACGACCGGCGCGGGGACCGCGCGCAGCCGCCCGTACCCGGAGAACGACGGCAGCACACCGGCGACCACCTGCGCGAGCAGCGGTTCGTGCAGCAGCACGGTCGGCCGCGCGCCGGGGACGGCCCGGACGATCGCCCCCAGGTGCTCCGCGACGCCCGCGGCCAGGGACGCGGCGACCTCGGCCACGGCCCCGGGGTCGGCGACGGCGCGGTCACCGCGGGCGAGGTACACGCCGGCGGCGAGGGTCAGCGGGCCGGCGACCGGGACGACGAGCGGCCCGTCCCAGCCGTGCGCGGCGACGGCGAGCGCGTCCAGGTCCTCCCGGCGCAGCGCGGCCAGCCGGGTCGCGTCGCCACCGGGGCGGTCGGCGAGCCGCCAGCCGTGCGGGCCGAGCTCGGCGGGCATCTCCACCAGCAGGCCGAGCGCCTGGGCGACGAGGCTGCCGAACGCCCCGCGCTCGGGCAGGCGGACGGTCCACGGCAGGCCGTCGACGCCGGCGGGCGCCGCCGCGACGTCGCCGAGGACGGTCGTCTGGGCCTCCAGCGGCTCCGCGCCCGACCAGGCCCCGGTGCCCCCGACGGCGGTCACGCGGTCGCCCCCGCTCGCCCGGCGCCGGCCCCGGCCGCCGCGGCACCGGCACCCGTCGCGCCACCGGCGCCCGCGCGCGTCGTCCGCTCCACGGTCCCCTGCCCCAGCACCACGTCCTCGTCCGTCCCGCCGTACAGCACCGCCGACTGCCCCGCCGCGACGCCGCGCAGCGGCCCGTCGACCCGCACCTCGATCCCGCCGGCGGCGGTCGCCCGCGCGCGCACCGGCACCGCGGCGCCGTGCGCGCGGACCTGGAGCAGGCACGCGGTCCAGTCCCGCGGGGCGGCGCCGAACCACACCGCGTCCCGGGCCTCGATCGCGTCGACCGCGAGCGCCTCGGCGCCGCCGACGACGACGCGGTTGCTCACGGGTTCGATCGCCAGCACGTACCGGGGCCTGCCGTCGGCGGCCGGGCGCCCGAGCTGCAGCCCCTTGCGCTGCCCGATCGTGTACCCGTAGGCGCCGTCGTGCGTGCCGAGCACCGTGCCGTCGGCGTCGACGACCTCGCCGGGCCGGGAACCGAGCCGGTCCCGCAGGAAGCCGCGGGTGTCGCCGTCGGCGACGAAGCAGATGTCGTAGGAGTCGGGCTTGGCCGAGACGCTCAGCCCGCGGGCCGCCGCCTCCGCGCGCACCTCGTCCTTCGACGCGACGTCGCCGAGCGGGAAGATCGCCCGCGCGAGCCGCTCGGGCCCCATCACGGCGAGCACGTAGGACTGGTCCTTGGCGCGGTCGGCGGCGCGGCGCAGCACCGGGGCGCCGTCGGGGCCGGTGGTCGCGGAGGCGTAGTGCCCGGTCGCGACGGCGTCGAAGCCGAGCGCCAGCGCCTTGTCCAGCAGCGCGTCGAACTTGATGTGCTCGTTGCACCGCACGCACGGGTTCGGCGTCCGCCCGGCCTCGTACTCCGCGAGGAAGTCGGCGACCACGGTGTCCTCGAACCGCTCGGACAGGTCCCAGACGTAGTACGGGATGCCCAGCACGTCGGCGGCCCGCCGGGCGTCGCCGGCGTCCTCGATCGAGCAGCAGCCGCGGGAGCCGGTGCGCAGCTGCGCGCGGCTCCGGGACAGAGCCATGTGGACGCCGACGACGTCGTGCCCGGCGTCGACCGCGCGGGCGGCCGCGACGGCGGAGTCGACGCCCCCGGAGAGCGCCGCGAGCACGCGCATCAGACGACCCCCGCCGTCGACCGGGTCCCGGTGGCGTCCGCCGTCCGCGACCCCGCGCCGCGCGAGCCGCCCGCGAGCCCCGCCGCGCGCGCCCGGTCCACCGCACCGGGCAGCGCCGCGAGCAGCGCCGCGACGTCGTCGCCCGTCGACGGCCAGCCGAGCGAGAACCGCAGCGCGCCGCGCGCGTCCGCCTCGTCCAGCCCCATCGCGAGCAGCACGTGGCTCGGCTGCGGCACGCCCGCCTGGCAGGCCGACCCGGTCGACGCCTCGACGCCGGCCGAGTCGAGCAGGTAGAGCAGCGAGTCGCCCTCGCAGCCGGGGAAGGTGAAGTGCGCGTTGGCCGGCAGCCGGCCGGCGGCGTCGGCGGGCCCGCGCAGCACCGCGTCCGGGACCGCCGCGCGGACGCCCGCGACGAGCGCGTCCCGCAGACCGGCGAGGCGTGCGGCCGTCGCCTCCCGCCCGCGCACGGCCGCGTCGACCGCGACCGCGAACGCCGCGATCGCCGGCACGTCGAGCGACCCCGAGCGCACGCCCCGCTCCTGCCCGCCGCCGTGCAGCACCGGCACCAGGGCGAGCTCGCGCCGGGCGAGCAGCGCGCCGACGCCGACCGGGCCGCCGAGCTTGTGGCCCGTCACGGTCATCGCGTCCAGCCCGGACGCGCCGAAGTCGACGGGGACCTGCCCCACCGCCTGCACCGCGTCCGCGTGCACCGGCACGCCGTGCGCGTGCGCGAGCGCCACCACCTCGGCCACCGGCTGCAGCGTGCCGACCTCGTTGTTCGCCCACATCACCGACACCAGCGCGGTCTCGGCGGCGTGCGCGGCGAGCTCCTCGCGCAGCGCGTCCAGGCGCAGCCGCCCCTCGCCGTCGACGGGCAGCAGCACGATCTCCGCCCCCGCGTGCTCGGCCAGCCAGAACGCCGGGTCCAGCACCGCGTGGTGCTCCACGGCGGAGACCAGGACGCGCCGCCGGGCCGGGTCCTGCGCGGCGCGCGCCCAGAACAGGCCCTTCACCGCGAGGTTGTCGGCCTCGGTGCCGCCACCGGTCAGCAGCACCTCGCTGGGGCGCGCGCCGAGCGCGGCGGCGAGCGTCTCGCGCGCCTCCTCGACGGCGCGACGCGCCGCACGGCCCGCGGTGTGCAGGGACGAGGGGTTGCCGGTGCGGGACAGGTGCTCGACCAGGACGGCGGCCGCCTCCGGGAGCACGGGCGTCGTGGCCGCGTGGTCCAGATACGCGCTCACCCGCACGAGTCTACGAAGGGTTCTGTCAGGATGTGGCGCGTGAGTGCCGACGACGCGATGACGCCTCCGCTGGCCTTCAGCGGGCAACGGCTCGACTGGCGGGACCTGCCGCGGTCCGTGCGCACCCGGATCGCGGAGCTCGCGGGTGCCCAGGTCTCGGCCGAGACGAGCGCGACCACCGGGTTCAGCCCCGGGTTCGCCGCGGTGCTCGAGCTGGCCGACGGCCGGGGCGTGTTCGTCAAGGCCGTGTCCCCGGAGCAGAACCCGGAGTCCCCGGAGCTCGCCCGCGCGGAGGTCCGCGCCGCCGCGGCGCTGCCGCCGCAGGTGCCCGCCCCCGCGCTGCTGTGGTCCGACGACGACGGCGACTGGGTGCTGCTGGGGTTCGAGGTGGCGCAGGGCCGGCCGCCGCTGCTGCCGTGGCGCGCGGACGAGCTCGGCCTCGTGCTGACCGCGCTGGACACCCTGGCCGAGGCGGAGCCGCTGCCGGGCCACGAGCTGCGCCCGAGCGCGGAGATGCTGGCCGGCGACTTCACGGGCTGGCGGACCATCGCGGGCCGGCCCGGCGCCGAGCTCGACGCGCTGGCGGTGCGCACGGGCGAGGCGGGGGCGTGGGTCCTCGCCCACCTGGACGCCCTGGTCGCGTGGGAGGACGACGCGCTGGACGCGTGCGCCGGGACGGCGCTGGTCCACGGCGACCTGCGCGCCGACAACGTGATGGTGGACCACGACCACGAGGGCGGCCGGGTCGCGCTGATCGACTGGCCGCACGCCAGCGTCGGCGCCCCGTGGCTCGACCTGGCGTTCATGCTGCCCAGCGTCGCGATGCAGGGCGGCGGCGAGCCGCAGGACCTGTTCTGGGACCGCCCGGCGTCGAAGGGCGTGGAGCCGGAGCGGCTGCGCGCCGCGGTGGCGGGCCTGGCCGGCTACTTCGTGCACGGCGCGCTGCAGCCGGCGCCGGTCGGCATCCCGAACCTGCGCCGGTTCCAGGGCGCGCAGGGGCGGCACGCCGTCGAGTGGCTGCGCGCCCTGGCCTGAGCCGGGCGCCCCGGCCCGGGCGACGGCGCCCGGGCGGGGTGCCACCCGGGCGTGGCCTCAGCCCTGCCGCAGCCGGCGGAGCTCCTCCGTGACCTGCGGCAGCACGGTGAACAGGTCCCCGACGATGCCGTAGTCGGCGATCTCGAAGATCGGCGCCTCCGGGTCGGGGTTGACCGCCACGATGGTCCCGGACGCCTGCATGCCGCCGCGGTGGTGCACCGCCCCGGACACGCCCGCGCCGATGTACAGCCGCGGCGACACGGTCACCCCGGTCTGGCCGATCTGCGTCTCGTGGCCGATCCAGCCCTCGTCGGTCGCCACGCGGGTCGACCCGACGGCGCCGCCGACCTCGTCCGCGAGCGCCTCGATCGGCCCGAAGTCGCCCTCCGTCCCGCGCCCGCCCACGACCACGACGTCCGCCGACGACAGGTCCGGCCGGTCCGACGGGGCGGCGGCGGTGCGCCGCACGAGCGCGGCGCGGGTGGCCCGCTCCGACACGGCGAGCGCGCGGGTGCGCACCTCGGGCACGAGCGGCGCGGGCTCCTCGACGTGCCGGGACACCACGGCGCCGGCCTTCAGCAGCACGACGGCGAGGTCGGTCCGCACCGCGCACCGCGTGGTCCAGGTGCCGGCGAGCACCGTCTTGGCCGCGACGACCCGGCCCTCGGCGTCCCGCTCGACCGCGGCGGCGTCGGTGACGACCCCCGCGCCGGTCGCGACGGCCAGCCGCGCCGCGGCCTCCTTGTTCTCGAAGGTCGACAGCGCGAGCAGCACCGTCGCCCCGGTGTCCCGCACCGCGTCGGCGAGCGCCTCGGCCAGCACGGGCGTGAGGTGCGGGTCGACGGCCCCGGTGGACACCTGGTGCACGACGGCGACCCCGTGCCGGCCCAGGACGGGCAGCGCCGGGTCGACCGGCTCGTCGCCGACCCACAGGCCGTGCACCTCGCCGCCGTCGGCCAGGTCACGCGCCGCGGTGGCCAGCTCCAGCACGCTGCCGCGCAGGGCGCCGGTCTCGGCGTGGTCCAGCAGGACGAGGACGGTCGCCATCACAGGACCTCTCCGGTCGCGGGGGTGGTGCGGACCAGGTCGCGCTCCAGCAGCCACGCGGCGAGCCGCGCGCCCGCCTGGCCGTCGTCGGTGACCAGCACCCGGTCGGTGCGCGGGGGCCGGGGCGCGGCCTCGAGCACCTCGGTGCGGGCGCCGGCCGTGCCGACCGTCGCCGGGTCGACCCCCAGGTCCGCCAGGGTCAGGGTCTCGACCGGCTTCTTGCGGGCGGCCATGATCCCCTGGAAGTTCGGGTACCGCGGCTCGTAGGCGCGGTCGGTGACCGACACCAGCGCGGGCAGCGGGGCCGTGAGCTCCTCGACGGCGTGGTCGAGGTCGCGGCGGACCGTCACGGCGCCGTCGGCGAGGGTGACCTCCGCGGCCAGCGTGAGCTGCGGCAGGTCGAGGGTCGCGGCGAGCGCCGCGGGCAGCAGCGAGGTGAGCCCGTCGAGCCCGGCCATACCGGTGACCACCAGGTCGACCGGCGCCTGCTCGCCCAGCCGGCGCAGCACCGCGGCCAGCACCGTCGCGGTGCCGAACACGTCGGACCCGGCGACCGCGTCGTCCAGCACGTGCACGGCGGCGTCGGCGCCGAGCTGCAGGCCGCGGCGGACCGCGTCCTCGGCGTCGTCGGGGCCGACGGTCACCACGACGACCTCGGCGTCCTCGCCGGCGTCCCGGGCCTGCTCGGCCAGGACGACCGCGGCCTCGACGGCGTTCTCGTCCAGCTCGTTGATGGTGCCGTCACCGCCGTCGCGCACCAGGCGCCCGTCGGGCCCCAGCGACCGCTCGGACTGGATGTCGGGCACGTGCTTCACGCACACCACGATTCTCACCTCGGAGACGTTACCCGCCCGGGGGGACGCGGTGCACGGGACCGGGTCCCGCGGACCTCCCGGACCCGGTGCGCGGCCGGACGCCCTGGTGGGGAGCCCGCGCCGCCCCCGCGCCGGGCCACAATGGGCGCGTGACCGCCGCCGCCCCGCACCCCGGACCGCCGCCCCGCCTCGGGGTGCACGCGACCGACGACGGCGTCGAGGTCGGCGTGCTCGCCCCGCACGCCGAGGCGGTCGACCTGTGCCTGCTCGACCCCGACCCCGCCGCCCCCACCGGCTGGGCGGAGCGCCGCGTCCGGCTGGACGGCCCGGACCTCGGCGTGTTCTCCGCCCGCGTCCCGGGCGTCCGGCCCGGCCAGCGGTACGGCCTGCGCGCGCACGGACAGTGGGACCCGGGCGCCGGCCTGCGGTACAACCCGGCGAAGCTGCTGGTCGACCCGTACGCCCGCGGCCTGGTCGGCGAGGTGGACCACGGACCCGCCACCTACGGGCACGTCGTCGACGACGCCCTGCGCGGCGACCCGGCGGGCGCGGCCGACCCCCGCGACTCGGTCGCGCACGTGCCGCACGGCGTCGTCCTCGACCGCCGGCCCGGGCGGCGCGGCGCCGGCGACGCCGTCGACCCCGCCGCCAACCGCCCGTCCACGCCGTGGGCGGACACCGTCGTCTACGAGGCGCACGTCAAGGGCCTCACGGTCCGGCACCCCGACCTGCCGCCGCACCTGCGGGGCACCTACGCGGCGCTCGGGCACCCGGTCGTCGTGGAGCACCTGCGGGCGCTCGGGGTCACCGCGCTGGAGCTGCTGCCGGTGCACGCGTTCTCCTCCGAGCCCCACCTGGTGCAGCGCGGCCTGACGAACTACTGGGGCTACAGCACCCTCGGGTTCTTCGCCCCGCACGCGCCCTACGCCACGGCCGCCGCGCGCGCCGCCGGCCCCGCCGCCGTGCTGGAGGAGCTCCGCACCGCGGTGCACGCCCTGCACGCGGCCGGCATCGAGGTCCTGCTCGACGTCGTCTACAACCACACCTGCGAGGGCGGGCTGCCCGGCCAGCACCTGTCGTGGCGCGGCCTGGACTCCGCCGTCTACTACCGGCACGACGGCGCCCACCCCGCGGCGCTGGCGGACGTCACCGGCACCGGCAACACGCTCGACTTCCGCCGGACCGAGGTGGTCCGGCTCGCGCTCGACTCGCTGCGCTACTGGGCCGAGGAGGTGGGCGTCGACGGCTTCCGGTTCGACCTGGCCGTCACGCTCGGACGCGGCCACACCGGCTTCGACCCGGACCACCCGTTCCTGGTCGCGGCCGCCACCGACCCCGCCCTGCACGGCCTCAAGCTGATCGCGGAGCCCTGGGACGTCGGGCCCGGCGGGTGGCGCACCGGGCAGTTCCCGATGCCGTTCGCCGAGTGGAACGACCGGTTCCGGAACTCCGTGCGGTCGTTCTGGCTCGCCGACCCCGCGCGGGCCGCGCACGGCCTGCCCGAGCACCGGGTCCGGGACCTCGCGACCCGGCTGGCGGGCTCCGTCGACCTGTTCGGCCGCTCCGACCCGCCGCTCGCGCGCGGGCCGCGCGCGTCGGTCAACTACGTCACCGCCCACGACGGGTTCACGCTGGCCGACCTCGTGGCGTACGAGCACAAGCACAACGAGGCCAACGGCGAGCAGAACCGCGACGGCACCGACGACAACCGGTCCTGGAACCACGGCGTCGAGGGCCACGTCGCCGCCGACTCCGTGGCCGCGGACATCGTGCCGCTGCGCCGCCGGTCGATCCGGAACGTGCTCGCCACGCTGCTGCTCGCCGCGGGGACGCCGATGATCACCGCCGGCGACGAGCTCGGGCGCACCCAGCACGGCAACAACAACGCCTACTGCCAGGACTCCCCGCTGTCCTGGGTCGCGTGGGACCTCGCGCCGTGGCGGCGGGACCTGCTCGCGACGGCGCGGCACCTGACCGCCCTGCGCCGGGCGCACCCGGCGCTGCGGAGCGCGCGGTTCTTCACCGGGCGGGCCGGGCGGGACGGGCGGCCGGACCTCGCCTGGTTCGACCCCGCGGGGGCGCTGTTCACCCACGAGCGGTGGCACGACGCCGACCTGCGCACCCTGCAGATGCTCCGGGTCGCGGGCGACGACGCGGTGCTGCTGGTGATCAACGGGTCGCTGAACCCGGTCGACGTCGTGCTCGCGGACCCGGCACCCGGCGGCGTGGAGCACGGCGGGGCGGGCGGGGGTGCCGACGGCGGCGCGGGCGACGGCTGGACCGCCGGGGGCTGGGCCGGCGGCGACGCGACGGCCGGCGACGGCGTGACCGCGGCCGAGCCGGCCACCTGGCGGCTCGCGTGGGACTCCACGTGGGAGCACCCCGCCGAGGGGGACGCGGCCGCGCTGACCGGCAGCCACCACCAGGAGGCGGGCACCCGCGCCGCCCTGGAGCCCCTGAGCCTGCGCGTCTACGTGGCGTGACCCGCGGCGCCCGCGCGGTCCCCCTCCCGCGGCCCCGCGGCGGAGCGCGGGAGGGGGACCACCCGGTTCAGCCCGCGTTCGCCACCAGGCCGACCTCGGCGACCGACGCCAGGCCGTCGTGCCGCGGCACGACCCGGACGCTGTACCCGAACGGCCCGGACGCCGCGAGCACCACGTCGCCGGCGAACCCGTACCGGCCGCCCTCGTAGGTGTCCGCGAGCGCCAGCCGGTCGACCGCGAAGCCGTGCAGCTCGTCGGACTCGGAGACCTTGCCGTGCACGACCTGCACCTCGACGTCCTCGGGCGACAGGTCACCCAGCGCCACGTACGCGCGGACGTGCAGCGTGTCGCCGACCTGCGGCACCTCGCCGACGCCGCCGGACTCGACGTGGTCGACGCGCACGTGCTGCCAGCCGGTCCGCACCCGCCCCTTCCAGGCCGCGAGCTCGCGCGCCCCGGCGAAGCCCGCGTCGCCCGCGAGCGCCCGGCCCGCGACGGCCGCGGGCACGTACAGCCGCTCGACGTAGTCGGCGACCATCCGGGTGGCCTGCACCTTCGGGCCCAGCGTGGCCAGCGTGTGCCGGACCATCTCGAGCCACCGGCCGGGCAGCCCGCGCTCGTCGCGGTCGTAGAACCGCGGCGCCACCTGGTGCTCGATCAGCTCGTACAGCGCGGCGGCCTCGAGGTCGTCGCGACGGTCGGGGTCCTCGACGCCGTCGGCCGTCGGGATCGCCCAGCCGTTCTCCCCGTCGAACCACTCGTCCCACCACCCGTCGAGGATGGACAGGTTGAGCCCGCCGTTGAGCGCGGCCTTCATGCCGGACGTGCCGCACGCCTCGAGCGGGCGCAGCGGGTTGTTCAGCCACACGTCGCAGCCCGGGTAGAGGGTCTGGGCCATCGCGATGTCGTAGTTCGGCAGGAAGACGATGCGGTGCCGCACCCCGGCGTCGTCGGCGAACCGGACGAGCTGCTGGATGAGCCGCTTGCCCTGGTCGTCGGCGGGGTGCGACTTGCCGGCGATGACCAGCTGCACCGGGCGGTCGGGGTCGGTGAGCAGGGCGCGCAGCCGCTCCGGGTCGCGCAGCATCAGGGTGAGCCGCTTGTAGGTCGGCACCCGGCGCGCGAACCCGATGGTGAGCACGTCGGGCGACAGCACGTCGTCGACCCAGCCGAGCTCGGCGGGGCTCGCCCCGCGCTGCGCCCAGGAGTGCCGCACCCGGCGCCGGGCGTCCGCGACGAGCTGCGCGCGCAGCGTCCGGCGCAGCGCCCAGAGCTCCTCGTCCGTGATCGCGTCCGTGCGCAGCCAGCCGACGCCCGCCGCGATCTCCTCCCCGGACAGCCGCTCCGCCGCGAGGTCCGACATCCGGCGGTCGACCCAGGTCGGCGCGTGCACGCCGTTGGTGACCGAGGTGATGGGGACCTCGACGTCGTCGAAGCCCGGCCACAGGCCGTTGAACATGCCGCGGGACACCTCGCCGTGCAGCACCGAGACGCCGTTCGCGCGTCCGCCCAGCCGCAGGCCCATGACGGCCATGTTGAACATCGTCGGGTCGCCGCCCGGGTAGTCCTCGGCGCCGAGCGCGAGCACGCGCTCGACCGGGACGCCCGCCGCGGCGTTCGCCCCGCCGAAGTACTGCTGGACCAGCGCGGCGTCGAACCGGTCGATGCCGGCGGGCACCGGCGTGTGGGTCGTGAACACCGTCGCCGCGCGCACCGCCTCCAGCGCCTCGTCGAAGCCGAGCCCCGCCCCCGCGACCAGCTCGCGGATCCGCTCGACGCCGAGGAACCCGGCGTGGCCCTCGTTCGTGTGGTAGACCTCCGGCTCCGGCGCGCCGGTCAGCCGGGACCAGACGCGCAGCGCGCGCACGCCGCCCACGCCGAGCAGCAGCTCCTGCTGCAGGCGGTGCTCGCCGCCGCCGCCGTACAGCCGGTCCGTGACCTTGCGGGCGGCCTCGTCGTTCTCGGGCACGTCGGAGTCGAGCAGCAGCAGCGGCACCCGGCCGACCGTCGCCGTCCACACGTGCGCGTGCAGCGTGCGGTCCCCGGGCAGCGCGATCGACACCACGGACGGGGTGCCGTCGTGCTCGCGGAGCAGCGTCAGCGGCATGCCGTCGGGGTCGAGCAGCGGGTAGGTCTCCTGCTGCCAGCCGTCCCGGGTGAGCGACTGCTTGAAGTAGCCGGCGCCGTACAGCAGGCCGACGCCGACCACCGGCACGCCCAGGTCGGACGCGCTCTTCAGGTGGTCGCCGGCCAGGATGCCGAGGCCGCCGGAGTACTGCGGCAGCACCGCGGTGATGCCGAACTCCGGGGAGAAGTAGCCGATCGCGGCGGGCAGCGACGGGTCGGACGCCTGGCGGCGCTGGTACCAGCGCGGCGCCTCGAGGTACTCGTGAAGGTCGGCCGTCGCGGCGCGCACGGCGGCCACCACGTCGGGGTCGGCGGCCAGCTCGGCCAGCCGCTCGGGGCGCAGGGCGCCGAGCAGGGCGACCGGGTCGCCGTGCACCTCGTCCCAGAGCGCGGGGTCGATGCGGGCGAACAGGTCCCGGGTCGGCGCGTGCCAGGACCAGCGGAGGTTGTGCGCCAGCTCGTCGAGGTCGGCGAGCTCGGCGGGCAGCGAGGTGCGGACGGTGAATCGGCGGATGGCTCTCACCTGCCCGAGCCTATGCACGACGGGGGCCCCCGAACAGCACCTCCGTCCCATCCGGTGCCCGCCGGCCAGCAGGTGGGCCGTACGGATGGCTGGGCCCGGCACCAGTGGATAGGTTCGGACCCGTGACGTCGACACCCCCGCCGCGCCAGCCCGCGTCCCGTCCCGCCCGGCCGTCACGCGCGACCCCCGCGGCCGCCGACGTGCCGCCCCCCACGACCTCCGCCCCGGTCCCCGAGCCGGGTCCGGCCGCGCC
>NZ_SZYE01000094.1 GCF_005239125.1 Cellulomonas hominis
GCTGCTCGAGGCGACCGTCGACCTGACCGGGCAGCCGGACGCGGCGACGGCCGAGGCCGCGCTGCTCGCCGAGATCCGCGGCCTGGACGACGCGCCACCCGGCGCGGCGCAGCTGCCGCGCCGTGGCGGTGGCCTTCTCGTCGCCGTCCGCGCCGCGGACGAGCGCCCACCCCGGCCGGGTCTGGCTGACCCCGGCGAGCGCGGCCCGCCCGGCGGGGCCCTGGGGGCCGAGCACGGCGATGACCAGCCCGGACCCGCCGTCGGCCTCGTCCAGGCCGCGGATCTCGGCGAGCAGCGCGGCCTCGGCCGTCGCCGCGTCCGGCTGCCCGGTCAGGTCGACGGTCGCCTCGAGCAGCTGCTGGCGCCCGGGCGCCTCGAGACGCACCGCGCGCGGGTCGTCGGCCGCGGTGCCCGTCAGCAGGTGGGTCGGGTGGCCGGCAGCGTGGGTGGCGAGGGCGATCGAGGCGGCCAGCGAGATGCACCACTCGAGCGCGTCCCCGGGGGCCGGCTGGTCGAGCAGCACGGTGACCGGGCGCATCCCGGCGCGCTCGTCGGACCGGACGACCAGCTCGCCGCGGCGGGCGCTGCTCGGCCAGTGCACGCGGCGCAGGTCGTCGCCGACGCGGTAGTCGCGCAGCGCGGCGTCGTCGGGGGCGGCGGACCGGGCGCCGACCACGGACCGCTCCGGCTCCGCGACCAGCAGCTCGCGAGGCACCGGCAGGTCGACCACGGCCGGCCACACGGTGACCGTCTCCCGGGCGCCGAGGGTGGCGCGGACCCGGGCGACGCCGAACGGGTCGGTGCGGGTGACGACCAGGGGGCCGAGCGCCCAGCGGCCGCGGCGGGTCGCGTGCACGGGGTAGCGCAGGCGGACGGCGCGCGGCTCGCGGGCGACGGTGGCGCGCAGCGGCCGGCCGCCGGACAGCTCGACGGCGGCCTGCTCCCGGAGCTGCAGGTCGGTGAGCCGCGCCCGCGACGCGCCGCGGGCGAGTCCGACCTCGACCTGCACGTCGGCGGTCCCCCCGACGTGCACCGGGTCGGGCTGCACGGTGCGCCGGGTGCGCAGGCCCTGCCCCCGGCCCGGGTCGACGACGCCGACGGCGAGCATGCCGAGCACGACCAGCAGGACGGGCAGCGTGCCGATGGTCAGCAGGTCGGTGGACCCGAACGCGGTGCCGGTCGCGCCCACGGCCAGGCCGAGGACCACGAGGCCCACGCCACGGCGGGTCGGGCGCAGGCGCATCAGCCCGCCGCGGTCCGGTCGCGCACCGCCGTGCGGGCCGGCGCGGGGACGGCCACGCGGGCGACGAGGTCGCCGATCACGTCCTGGCCGCGGCGGCCGGACAGCCGCGACTCGGCGCTGAGGATGACGCGGTGCGCGAGCACCGGCTCGGCCAGCTGCTGCACGTCGTCGGGCAGCACGTGGTCCCGGCCCTCGACGGCGGCGAGGCCCTTGGCGGCGCGCAGCAGCTGGATCGCGGCGCGGGGCGAGGCGCCCAGCCGCAGGGCCGGGTCGTCGCGGGTGCCGGAGACCAGGTCGACCACGTACTGCTTGACCGCGGTCGACGCGTACAGGTGCCGCGTCGTGTCGATGAGCCGCGTGACCTGCGCGGCGTCGGTGACCGGCACGACGGTCGCCAGCGGGTCGGACGTCTCCTGGGTGTCGAGCATCGCGAGCTCGGCCTCGGCGGTCGGGTAGCCGACGGTCAGCCGGGCCATGAACCGGTCGCGCTGCGCCTCGGGCAGCGGGTACGTGCCCTCCATCTCGACCGGGTTCTGCGTGGCGACCACGAGGAACGGCCGGGGGAGCGGGTACGACGTGCCGTCGACCGTGACCTGGGCCTCCTGCATGGACTCCAGGAGGGCGGACTGCGTCTTGGGCGAGGCGCGGTTGATCTCGTCGCCGATGACGATGTGCGAGAACACCGGGCCCGGCCGGAACTCGAACTCCTGGGTCGCCGCGCGGTAGATCGTGACGCCGGTCAGGTCGCTCGGCAGCAGGTCCGGCGTGAACTGGACGCGGCCGACGGTGCAGTCGATCGTGCGGGCGAGGGCCTTGGCCAGCGTCGTCTTGCCGACGCCGGGGACGTCCTCGAGGAGCAGGTGCCCCTCGGCGAGCAGCACGGCCACGGCGGTGCGGACCAGCTCGGGGCGGCCGGTGATGACGCGGGCGATGCTCGCGCGCATCCGGTCCGTCACGGTGATGAGCTCGTCCATCTCGGACGCGCCGGGCACGGCTACGGGCATGGGGACCCCCTCGGTCGACTGGGGGAAGCCTAAGCGGCCCCGACCCCGCCGCGGGAGGTGAACGCGCACCCGCTCTCCCCACTTCCCCCCACCCGGCCCACCCCCGTGCCCTCCACTCCGCTCCCCGGGTGGGGCGCGGCGGTGGGGCGGGCGGCGCAGAAAGTGCCGGTGACCTGCGGAGACGTGGCGAATGCGGTCGAGGGTCCGCCGTGGGCGGGGAGCGCGCGCATCGCCGGTCGCGGCACGCCGCGCACCCGAGGCTGCCCGTCGCCCTCCACCGCGCTCCACACCGGCTGACCTGCGGCGACGCCTCAACTTCACCCGTGCGCCGCCGATTCGCTCGATACAGGTGGAGTGAAGTGGAGTACCGTGGAGCCATCGGGTGCCGAGGGGTGCCCGAGCGCGCGGTCCGGGGGAGGTGGACGACGTGGGGTTCGAGCAGGCGCTGGCCGGGCTCGGCTCCTCCGTGCCCTTCCTCGGGACGCACACCCCGAAGCTGGACGACAAGGGGCGCCTGATCCTCCCGGCGAAGTTCCGCCCCCAGCTCGCCCAGGGCCTGGTCATGACCCGGGGCCAGGACCGCTGCCTGTTCCTGCTGCCGCTCGACGAGTTCGCGCGGATGCACGACAAGCTGCGCCAGGCCCCCGTGACCAGCAAGCAGGCCCGCGACTACCTCCGCGTGTTCCTGTCCGGCGCCTCGGACGAGACGCCGGACAAGCAGGGGCGCATCTCGATCCCGCCGATGCTCCGTGCGTACGCGGGGCTCGACCGGGACGTCGCCGTGATCGGCGCCGGCACCCGGGTCGAGGTCTGGGACCTGGAGGCCTGGGAGACGTACCTGGCCGAGCAGGAGGCCGGCTACGCGGAGACGGCCGAGGAGGTCTTCCCCGGCGCCTTCTGACCCGCAGCACCGCACGACCCACCCGCACCACCCGCCCGCACCACCCGCCCGCACCACCCGTCACGACCCGCAGCACCACCGCCCGGCGAGACCTCCCCCCGGCAGCTCTGACGCACTTCCCCGGCGTCAGAGGGCCGGTGGGGGATCTGGTCGGACGGCGGAGGGGCCGCCCGACCACCCCCGTGCCCACGGAGCACCACCCGCACCACCCCGCACCACCCGCCCACGCACGCCCCGCCGGAGGAAGGAGACCCCGTGCCCGGTACCCCGGACCGCCCCGAGCGCGACGCCGCCTCCCGCCACCTGCCGGTGCTGCTGCAGCGGTGCGTCGACCTGCTCGCCCCCGCGCTCGCCGAGCCCGGGTCGGTCCTGGTGGACGCCACGCTCGGCATGGGCGGTCACACCGAGGGTGTGCTCGCGGCGCTGCCGCACGTGCGGGTCGTCGGCATCGACCGGGACCCGCAGGCGCTGCGGCTCGCGTCGGCGCGGCTGGCCCCGTTCGGCGACCGGTTCACCCCGGTGCACGCCGTGTACGACGAGATCCCGGAGGTCGTGGAGCGCCTGGGCCTGCCGGGCGTGCAGGGCGTGCTGATGGACCTGGGCGTGTCCTCGCTGCAGCTCGACGAGGCCGAGCGCGGCTTCGCCTACTCCCAGGACGCCCCGCTGGACATGCGCATGGACCCGACCAGGGGCCGGACCGCCGCCGAGGTGCTGAACACCTACGACGAGGCCGACCTGGCCCGGGTGCTCCGCGAGTACGGCGAGGAGCGGTTCGCCGGCCGGATCGCGCGCCGGATCGTGCAGGCGCGGGAGAAGGCGCCGCTGGAGCGGACGTCCGAGCTGGTCGACCTGGTGCGCGCGGGCATCCCCGCGGCCGCGCGGCAGACCGGCGGGAACCCCGCCAAGCGCACGTTCCAGGCCCTGCGGATCGAGGTCAACGACGAGCTGGCGGTCCTGGCGCGCGCCGTCCCGGCGGCCGTCGAGTCGCTGGTCGTCGGCGGCCGGATCGTCGTCGAGGCGTACCAGTCCCTGGAGGACCGGCTCGTGAAGCGCGCGTTCGCGGCCGGCGCCGAGATCAGCGCGCCGCCCGGGCTGCCCGTGGTCCCGGACACGCACGCGCCGTACCTGCGGCTGCTCACCCGCGGCGCGGAGGAGGCGGACGCCGCCGAGCTCGCCCGCAACCCGCGGGCGCAGTCCGTGCGGCTGCGCGCGGCCGAGCGGCTGCGCCCCACCCCGGAGCACCTGCGCCCCGGCCGGGGCGACGCCGGCAGTACCGGCGGTCCGGGCGCCCGCCGCCCGGACCGCAGCCGCGCAGCCCGCACCACCCGTACCCCGAACGGACCGAGGAGAACCGCATGAGCGCCGAGCAGGCCGTCCGCGCACCGCGCGTCCGCCCCCGTCCGTCCGCCGCGCCCCAGTCGGCCCCCGAGCGGCCGCGGCTCCGGCTGGTCCGCCCGCCGGCGCAGGCGCGTGCGCACGTGCCGTTCGTGGTGACCTGCATGGCGATCCTGGCGGGCGCGCTGCTCGCGGCTCTGCTGCTGAACACCCAGCTCGCGGCCGGCGCCTACGAGCAGCGGTCGATGGACGTCGAGCTGGCGCAGCTGGCGCGCGACGAGCAGTCGCTGTCGGCGGAGCTGGACACGAACAAGTCGCCGGCGAAGCTCGCGGAGAGCGCAACGGCGCTCGGCATGGTGCCCGCCGGCTCGACGGGGTGGCTGCGGCTGTCCGACGGGACGGTGCAGGGCGACGTCGGGGCCGGGCAGTGAGCTCGCCCACCCGTCGCACCTCCGTGCCGGCGCGCCCGGTGCGCCCCGCGACCCGCCGGCCGGCCGGCGGCCTCCCCACGCAGCGCGGGCCGCGCGGGCCGTGGACCCCCCGTCCCGGCGGTCCGAGCGTGGCGATGCTGGACCGCCGCCGCACGGTGCTGGTCGTGGTCGTGGCGCTGCTGCTCACCGTGTTCTCCGGGCGGCTGGTGTGGCTGCAGGGCGTGGGCGGTGACGCGATCGCCGCCGAGGCGCTCGAGAGCCGCATGACCCGTGCGGAGCTCGTGGCGGCCCGCGGCACGATCACCGACCGCGACGGCGAGGTGCTCGCCACGTCGGTCGACCGGTACGACATCGTGGTGAACCAGCGCCTGGTCAAGACCTGGTCGACCACGGAGGACGGCACGACCTACTCGGGCGCCGCCGGCGCCGCGCAGCTGATGGCCCCGATCCTCGGGGTCAACGCCGCCGAGCTCGGTGCGACGCTCGACGGCGACGCCGGCTACCGGTACGTCGCCAAGAACGTGCTGCCCGAGGTGTGGCAGGCGGTCCGCGAGCTGCGGATCAACGGCATCACGTCGGAGCAGGTCGCGGAGCGCGTCTACCCGAACGCCAACCTCGCGGGCAACCTGCTCGGCTGGGTGAACTCCGAGGGGAAGGGCGCCCAGGGCCTCGAGGCCACGCTGGACGACCAGCTCTCCGGCACGCCGGGCGAGACCGTGTACGAGCGCGGCGCGGGGGGCCAGCAGATCCCGGGCGGCTTCGAGGAGTCGACCCCGGCGACGGACGGCCGCAGCGTGCAGCTGACGATCAACGCCGACATCCAGTGGAAGGCGCAGCAGGCGATCGAGCAGCAGGTCGCCGCGACCGGGGCGGACTCCGGCACGATCGTCATGACCTCGGTCAAGACGGGCGAGGTCCTGGCGATGGCCGAGTCCCGGACGGTCGACCCCAACGACCCCGGTGCGGACGACTCCCTGTGGGGCGGGTCCAGCGCGGTGTCCGACGTCTTCGAGCCCGGGTCGACCGCCAAGATCATCACGATGGCCGCGGCGATCGAGACCGGCATCACGGACCCGCTCGAGCAGTACACGGTCCCGTACAACTACACGACGGCCAATGGGCAGACGTTCAAGGACTCGCACGAGCACGCCGGCATGCAGCTGACGACGACCGGCATCCTCGCCGAGTCGTCGAACACCGGCACGGTCATGATCGGGCAGGACCTGCCCGAGCAGGTCCGGCACGACTACCTGGCGAAGTTCGGCTTCGGGCAGAAGACGGGCATCGAGCTGCCGGCGGAGCAGGCGGGCCGGCTGTGGGACGCCGACAAGTGGGACGGCCGCACCAAGTACGCGGTCCTGTTCGGGCAGGGGCTGTCGGTGACCGCGCTGCAGGCCACGGACGTGTTCGCGACGATCGCCAACGGCGGCGTCCGGGTCACCCCGCACCTGGTCAGGGGCTGGACCGACGCCGACGGCACGTACACGCCCGTCGCGGCCGCCGAGACGACCCAGGTGGTGTCCCCGGAGACCGCGCAGACGGTGCTCACGATGATGGAGAGCGCGGTCGACGAGGGCACCGGGTCCTCGGCGGCGATCCCGGGCTACCGCGTGGCCGGCAAGACCGGCACCGCCCAGGCCTGGGCCGCCGACGGCACCCAGGGCATCACCGCGTCCTTCATCGGCGTCGCCCCGGCGGACGACCCGGCGATCGCCGTGAGCGTCGTCCTGCACAACCCGCGGACGTCCGAGTGGGGCGGCACCGTGGCCGCGCCCGTGTTCTCCGACGTGGCCGGCTACGCGTTGACCGAGCTCGGCATCGCCCCCAGCGGGACGCAGCCGCAGCTCTTCCCGACCACGTGGTGAGCCCCGTGCGCGCCACCTGCACCATCGCCCCCGCGGGCGCCCGCCCGACCGTCCCGGTCGCGGGAGCCCGTGGGCCGCGCGGTAGATTCTCCCTATGACGTCCCCGCAGGGCCGGCTGCGCCCGGAGCACCCCCACAGCCGCCGGGTCGCCGACCTCGCCGACGCGTTCGGGCTCGTCAGGACCGGTGCGCCGCTGCCGGCGGACCTCACGATCTCGGGGGTGACGGTCGCCAGCGGCGACGCCCTCCCGGGCGACCTGTTCGTCGCCGTCCCCGGTGCGCACACCCACGGCGCGACCCACACGGCCCAGGCCGTGGCGGCCGGCGCCGTGGCGGTCGTCACGGACCGGGCGGGCGCCGAGGTGCTGGCCGCGGCCGACGACGCGGCCGTGCGGGCCGTGCCGGTGCTGGTGACCGACGACCCCCGGGCGATCGCGGGCGTGCTCGCGGCCGAGCTGCACGACCACCCGGGCCGCCGCCTGACCACCGTCGGCGTCACCGGCACCAACGGCAAGACCACCACGATGTACTTCGTCGAGGCGGCGCTCCGCCGGGTGCACGAGCGCACGATCGTGATGGGCACCGTGGAGCTCAGGATCGGCGACGAGGCGATCGAGAGCCCCCGGACCACCGTCGAGGCGCCGGTCGTCCAGTCGATCCTGTCCCGCGGGCTCGAGCGCGGCGCGACCGCGGTCGCGATGGAGGTGTCCTCGCACGCGCTGGCGCTGGGCCGGATGAACGGCCTGGAGCTCGACGTCGCGGGGTTCACGAACCTGCAGCGCGACCACCTGGACTTCCACGGCGACATGGAGGGCTACTTCCGCGCCAAGGCCCAGCTGTTCCGCCCGGGGCACGCGCGCCGCGCGGTCGTGGTCGTCGACGACGAGTGGGGCCGCCGGCTCGCCGCCGAGGCGGAGATCCCGGTCGACACCGTCGCCACGCACGTCGGCGCCCCGGAGGGGGACACCGCCGACTGGGCCGTGACCGAGGCCGACGTCGGCCTGGACGGGGTCGGCTCGACGTTCACGCTGCGCGGGCCGGACGGCGCGGAGCACCGCGCGGCCAGCCCGCTGCCGGGCCTGGTCAACGTGTCGAACGCGGCCCTGGCCGTCGTGCTGGCGCACCGCGCCGGCGTGCCGCTGGACGTCGCGATCGACGCGGTCGGCACCGCCTCGGGCGTGCCCGGCCGGATGGAGCGCGTGATCGAGCGCCGCGGCGGGGCGAGCCCGCGGCCGCTGTGCCTGGTCGACTACGCGCACACCCCGGACGCCCTGGTCCTGGCGCTGGAGGCCGTGCGGCCGATCACGCCGGGCCGGCTGATCATCGTCTTCGGGTCCGACGGCGACCGCGACCGCGGCAAGCGGCCCCTCATGGGCCGGATCGCCGCGCGGCTCGCGGACGTGCTGGTCGTCACCGACGAGAACCCCCGCTCGGAGGACCCCGCGTCCATCCGGGCCGCCATCCTGGACGGGGTGCGCGAGGAGCGCCCCGCGCTGGCCGACGTGCACGAGGCCGTCAGCCGGACCCAGGCCATCCACGACGCCCTCGACCTCGCGACGGAGCTGGACACCATCATCATCACGGGCAAGGGCCACGAGCCGACCCAGGAGATCGCCGGGGTCTTCCACCGGTACAACGACCGCGACGTGCTGCGCGCGGCGGACGCCGCCCTCGCGGCGCGCGAGGCGCAGGAGCAGACCGCGTGATCGCGATGACGGCGGCGGAGGTGGCGGCCGCGACGGGCGGGCGCCTGTCCCCGGAGGGCCTCGACCCGGCCACGGTGGTGACCGGGCCGGTGGTGGTCGACTCGCGCCAGGTCCAGCCCGGCTCGCTGTTCGTGGCGCTGCCCGGCGAGCACGCCGACGGCCACGACTTCGCGGCCGCCGCGGTGCGCGCCGGCGCCACCCTGGTGCTCGGCTCGCGGCCGGTGACGCAGGACGGCCCGGACGACGGCGGCCCGACGGCGCTGCCCGTGGTCGTGGTGGACGACGTGGAGAAGGCCCTCGGCGACCTGGCCCGCGTCGTGCTCGAGCGGCTGCGCGAGGCGGCCGTCGAGCCCGGCGGCACGGACCTGCGGGTCATCGGCGTCACCGGGTCGGTCGGCAAGACGACCACCAAGGACCTGCTCGCGCAGCTGTGCGCGGCCGCGGGCCCGACGGTCGCGCCCGAGAAGTCGTTCAACAACGAGATCGGCCTGCCGCTCACGGTGCTGCGCGCCGACGAGCAGACCCGGTTCCTGGTGCTGGAGATGGGCGCGTCCGGCATCGGCCACCTCACGTACCTCACGGACATCGCCCCGCCGGACGTGGCGGTCGTGCTGGTCGTGGGCCACGCGCACCTGGAGGGCTTCGGCGGGATCGAGGCCGTGGCGCGCGCCAAGGCCGAGCTGGTCGCGGGCCTGGCCCCGGGCGGCACGGCCGTCCTGAACGCCGACGACCCGCGCGTGCTCGCCATGGCCGCGCAGGCGCCGGGCGCCGTCGCGACCTTCGGCACCACCGAGGGCGCCGACGTGCGCGCCGTGGGCCTGCGGGTCGACCGCGCCGGCCGCGCCGGGTTCACGATCGACGCCGGGCGGGTGCCGCCGGTCGAGGGGGACGACGCGCGCGAGACCGCCGAGGTCACGCTGCGCCTGGTCGGCGAGCACCACGTGCACAACGCCCTCGCCGCGGCCGCGGCCGGGCTCGCCGTGGGGCTGCCGCTCGCGGACGTCGCGGCCGGCCTGTCCGCCGCCGACGCGATCAGCCCGCACCGGATGCACGTCGTCGAGCGGGCCGACGGCATCACGGTGATCGACGACTCCTACAACGCCAACCCCGACTCGATGCGGGCCGCCCTGCGGGCGCTCGCCGTGCTGTCCGGGCGCGAGCGGCGCTCGGTCGCCGTGCTGGGCGAGATGATGGAGCTCGGCGAGGACGCCCGCCGGGAGCACGAGGCGATCGGCCTGCAGGTGGTCCGGCTGAACGTCGGCCTGACCGTCGTGGTCGGGTCCGGCGCGCTCGGCATCTTCGCCGGCGCGCAGCGCGAGGGCTCCTGGGGCGACGAGGTGGTCATGGTCGACGACGTCGACGCGGCCACCGCGTTCCTGGCGCGCGAGCTGCGCGCGGGCGACGTGGTGCTGCTCAAGGCGTCGAACGGCGCCGGCCTGTGGCGGCTCGGCGACCTGCTGACCGACGCGCCGGGCACGACGCCCGGCGGGGCCGGCACGGCGGACGCGGGGGTGCGGGCATGATCTCCGTCCTCGTCGCCGGCGGCGTCGCGATGGTCGTCGCGCTCCTCGCCACCCCGCTGTTCATCAACTTCCTGGTCACCAAGCAGTACGGCCAGTTCATCCGCCAGGACGGCCCCACCGCGCACTACACCAAGCGCGGCACGCCGACGATGGGCGGCGTCGTCATCATCGGGGCCACGCTGATCGGCTTCGGGGTCGCGGCGCTGGTGACCGGGAACCTGCCCAGCGCGTCCGCGCTGCTCGTGCTGTTCCTCATGACCGGCCTCGGCGTCGTGGGCTTCCTGGACGACTACATCAAGATCTCCCGGCAGCGCAGCCTCGGGCTGTCGGCCCGGTGGAAGATCGTCGGGCAGGGCTTCGTCGGCATCACGTTCGCGGTGCTCGCGCTGCAGTTCCCCGACGCCACGCTGCGCACGCCCGCGTCGACCAGCATCTCGTTCATCCGGGACACCGGTCTGGACCTCGCGTTCGCCGGGGCGACGATCGGCGCGATCCTGTTCGTGATCTGGGCGAACTTCCTCATCACCGCCTGGTCGAACGCGGTCAACCTCACCGACGGCCTGGACGGGCTGGCGACCGGCTCGTCGCTGATCGTGTTCGGCGCGTACGTCATCGTCTGCGTCTGGCAGTTCAAC
This sequence comes from Cellulomonas hominis, assembly GCF_005239125.1. GTDB lineage: Bacteria > Actinomycetota > Actinomycetes > Actinomycetales > Cellulomonadaceae > Cellulomonas > Cellulomonas hominis_A. The sequence goes on from NZ_SZYE01000094.1 coordinate 10,643, forward strand.
CAGCGCTGCGGGCTGATCGAGAGCGCCAAGTGCTACGCCACCCGCGACCCGCTGGACATGGCGGTGGTCGCCGCGGCGGTCACCGGCGCGTGCTTCGGCTTCCTGTGGTGGAACGCCAGCCCCGCCAAGATCTTCATGGGGGACACGGGCTCGCTGGCCCTCGGCGGCGCGCTCGCCGGCATGTCGATCGTGACCCGCACCGAGGTGCTCGCCGCGATCATCGGCGGCCTGTTCGTCATCATCGTGCTGTCCGACGTGATCCAGATCGGCTTCTTCAAGCTGACCGGCAAGCGGGTGTTCAAGATGGCCCCGCTGCACCACCACTTCGAGCTCTCGGGGTGGGGCGAGGTCACGATCGTCATCCGGTTCTGGCTGATCGCCGGGCTGTTCGTCTCGCTCGGCATCGGGATCTTCTACGCGGAGTGGGTGACGGGCTGACCGTGGCTGCCGACCTGACAGGGGCCGAGGGTCTGGGCCGGGCGCGGGTCGTCGTCGCCGGGCTCGGGGTGTCCGGGCGGGCCGCGCGCGACGTGCTGGCCGGCCTCGGGGCCCGGGTGACCACGGTCGACGACCGGGCCCCGGACGCCGACGCGTCCGACGTGGCCGCGTTCCTCGACGGCGGCGGCCTGGACGGCGTCGACGTCGTGGTGGCGTCGCCCGGCTGGCCGCCGGCGCACCCGCTGCTCGCCGCCGCCCGCGCCGCCGGCGTGCCGGTGTGGAGCGAGGTCGAGCTGGCCTGGCGGCTGCGCGTCGACCGGGACTCCGGGGACGGCCCCGCGCCGTGGCTCGCCGTCACGGGGACCAACGGCAAGACCACGACGGTCGAGATGCTGGCCTCGGTGCTGCGCGCGGCCGGCCGGCGCACCGCCGCGGTCGGCAACGTCGGCACGCCGGTGGTGCTGGCCGCCACGGACCCGGCGCTCGACGTGCTCGCGGTCGAGCTGTCGTCGTTCCAGCTGCACCACACCGAGTCGATGGCCGCGCAGGCGGCGGTCGTGCTCAACGTCGCCGCCGACCACCTGGACTGGCACGGCTCCCTGGACGCGTACGCGGCCGACAAGGGCCGCATCTACACCGGGGTCGAGGTCGCCTGCGTCTACAACGCCGCCGACCGGACGACCGAGGACCTGGTCCGCGAGGCCGAGGTGGCCGACGGCGCGGTGGCGGTCGGGTTCACGCTCGGCTCGCCCGGGGTCGGGCAGGTCGGGCTGGTCGACCGGATGCTCGTCGACCGGGGCTTCGCCGCGCTGCGCCACACGCACGCCGCCGAGCTCGCGACCTTCGACGACCTCGCGCACCTCGCCGGCCCGGACGGGCTCGCGCCGCACGTCGTGCAGGACGCGCTGGCGGCCGCGGCCCTCGCGCTCGCGCACGGCGTGCCGCCCGAGGCCGTGGGGGAGGGCCTGCGCGCCTACGTGCCGGGTGCCCACCGGATCACCACCGTCGCCGAGGTCGACGGGGTGCGCTACGTCGACGACTCCAAGGCGACCAACGCGCACGCCGCCGCCGCCTCGCTCGCCTCGTTCGCCGAGGGCAGCGTCGTGTGGATCGCCGGCGGGCTCGCCAAGGGCGCCACCTTCGACGACCTGGTCGCCCGGCGCGCGGACCGGCTGCACGCCGTCGTGCTCATCGGCGAGGACCCCGCGCCCCTCGCCGACGCGCTCGCCCGACACGCGCCGCAGGTCCCCGTCGTCCGCGTCGATCCCGGTGACACTGGGACCGTGATGTCCCGCGCCGTGACCGAGGCCCGCCGTCTGGCGGTCGCCCGCGGCGCGGCCGGCACCACGGTCCTGCTCGCACCCGCGTCCGCCTCGATGGACCAGTTCGCCTCGTACGCCGCGCGCGGCGAGGCGTTCGCCGCCGAGGTGCGCGCCCTGCACCCGAGGGGGTGACCCCGGCGCCGATGGCACAGACGACGGACGCCCCGGCACCGAGCGCCGCCACGCCGCGGCCCTCGCGGCTCGGGCAGTGGAACAGCGCCGTGACGAGCTACTACCTGCTCGTCGGCGCCAGCCTGCTGCTGCTCGTCCTCGGGCTGGTCATGGTGCTGTCCTCGTCGTCGGTGGAGTCGCTGGCGTCCGGCGGGTCGCCGTACGCGGTGTTCGTCAGCCAGGCGCAGTACGCCCTCATGGGCCTGCCGCTCATGTGGCTCGCGTCGCGCATCAGGCCGGGGACCTACCGGAAGCTGGCGTGGCCGCTGCTCGGGATCGGCCTGTTCGCGCAGCTGCTCGTCTACACCCCGCTCGGCCGCGGCAAGGGCGGCAACACCGGCTGGATCGCCGTGGGCGGGTTCTCGGCGCAGCCGTCCGAGGCGCTCAAGCTGGCGCTCGTGGTCTGGCTCGGGATGATCCTCGCGCGCAAGCAGCCGCTGTTCGACGACTGGAAGCACGCGGCCGTCCCGGCGCTGCCCGTCGCGGCCGGCGCCGTCGGCATGGTGCTGCTCGGCCACGACCTCGGCACCGCGATCATCATGCTGATCCTGGTGGCCGGCGCCCTCTTCGTCGCCGGCGTGCCGATGCGGATCTTCGCCGGCGCCGGGATCGCCGCCGCCGTCGGCGTGGCGCTGCTCGCGACGGTCAGCCAGAGCCGCGTCGACCGGATCATGAACTGGTTCACCGGCGAGTGCGACGTCACCGCCGGCTGCTACCAGACGATGCACGGCCTGCAGGCCCTGGCCACGGGGGGCTGGTTCGGCCTCGGCCTCGGGCAGAGCCGCGAGAAGTGGTCCTACCTGCCCGAGGCGCACAACGACTTCATCTTCGCGATCATCGGCGAGGAGCTCGGCCTGATCGGCACGCTGCTGGTGCTCGCGCTGTTCGGCGTGCTGGCGTTCGCGATGTTCCGGGTGATCGCCCGGCACCGCGACCCGTTCGCCCAGATCGTCACCGGCGGCGTCGCGGCCTGGATCATCGGCCAGGCGCTGGTGAACATGGGCGTCGTCGTCGGCCTGCTGCCCGTCATCGGCGTCCCGCTCCCGCTGGTGTCCGCGGGCGGCTCGGCGCTGATCACCACGCTCGTCGCGCTCGGCGTCGTGATCTCGTTCGCGCGCACCGAGCCCGGCGCCGCGGAGGCGCTCGCCGCGCGGCCGAGCGTGGTCCGCAGGTCCCTCGCCGTGATCGGCCGGACCCGTGCCTGACCCCCGCTGCCGCACCGCCGTGACCCGGCCCCGCGCGCGCCCGACCCCCACCTGAGCGGCCACCCGCCGCGCCCGACCCGCCTGCCCGTGACCCCGGAGGATCCTGTGACCGCACCCGACGCCCCCACCGGCCCGGCGGAGGGCGCCGAGCCCCGTCCGCGCGCGGTCCTGCTCGCCGGCGGGGGCACGGCCGGGCACGTGAACCCCCTGCTCGCGGTGGCCGAGGAGCTGCGCGCCCGCGACCCCGAGCTGCGCGTCGCCGCGCTCGGCACCGCGGAGGGCCTGGAGGCGCGGTTGGTGCCGGAGCGCGGGCTCGAGATGTTCGTGGTGCCCAAGGTGCCGCTGCCCCGCCGGCCGACGCTCGACTGGGTCCGGCTGCCGCGGCTGCTCCGCGAGGCGGTGGACGCCGCGGGCGCGGCGATCGACGAGCTCGGCGCGGGGGCCGTCGTCGGCTTCGGCGGCTACGTGTCCACCCCGGCGTACCTGGCCGCGCGGTCCCGCGGCGTGCCGGTCGTCGTGCACGAGCAGAACGCACGGGCGGGGCTGGCGAACCGGCTGGGCGCCCGGCGTGCCGCTGCGGTCGCGGTGACGTTCCCCGGGACCCGGCTGCCGCACGCGCAGGTGACCGGCCTGCCGCTGCGCCCGGAGATCGTCGACCTGCTGGCCGCGCGCGCCGCCGACGCGGGGGCCACCCGGCGCCGGGCCGCGGCCGAGCTCGGCTTCGACCCCGAGCGGGTCACGCTGCTGGTCACCGGCGGTTCGCTCGGCGCGCTCTCCGTGAACCGCGCCGTCGCGGCGCAGGCGCGCGCGATCCTCGCCACCGGCGCCGAGGTGCTGCACCTCACCGGCATGGGCAAGGCCGAGGAGGTGCGGTCCGCGGTCCGCGGGGTGCCCGGCGCCGAGCGCTACCACGTGCGCGAGTACCTGGCCGAGATGGAGCAGGCGCTGGCCGTCGCCGACCTGGTGCTCTGCCGCTCCGGGGCCGGCACCGTCAGCGAGCTCGCGGCCCTCGGCATCCCCGCGGTCTACGTGCCGCTGCCGGTCGGTAACGGCGAGCAGCGGCTCAACGCCCAGCCGGTCGTCGCCGAGGGCGGCGGCGTGCTGGTGGCGGACGAGGCGCTGACGGGGGAGTGGATCGCGGCGAACCTGCTGCCCTTGCTCGCGCCCGAGGCCGCCGACCGGCGCCGGGAGATGGGCGAGGCGTCCGCCCGGGTCGGCGTGCCGGACGCGGCCGGCCGGGTCGCGGACCTCGTCGAGGACGCGCTGGCCGAGGGCGAGCGGCTCGCCGCCGAGCGGGCCGAGGCGGAGCGCGCGGCGGCCGAGCGGGCGGCGGC
>NZ_SZYE01000095.1 GCF_005239125.1 Cellulomonas hominis
CCGCCCGGCCCGGGGCCGCGCGCCTCGTGGAGGCGGTCGGCGAGGCCGGCGGGGTGCACGGTCACGCCCGGGTGCGGCAGCGCGGCGAGCGCGAGGCCGGGCAGGGTCGTCACGCCGAGCCCCGCGCGGACCAGGCCGAGCACCGCGAGGTAGTCGTCGGTCGCGAAGTCGACCCGCGGGGCGAACCCGGCGCGGGCGCAGGTGCCGACGAGCTGCGCGCGGCACTGGGGGCAGCCCGCGATCCAGGGCCGGTCGGCGAGCCCCGCGAGGTCGACCGGCTCGCCGGCGGTGCGCCCGTCGGACCCGGGCAGGACGACCACCACGTCGTCCCGCAGCAGCGGGACGCGCCGCAGCCTGTCGTCCCCCGCCGGGGCCGGCTCCTGGCCCGCGTCGCGGAACGTCACCGCGACGTCCACGCGGCCGGCGGCGAGCTCGGCCAGCGCCTCGGGCGGCTCCGCCTCCACGAGGGTGACGCCCACGCCGGGGTGCGCGGCGCGCAGCGCGGCGAGCGCGGTGGGGAGCAGCGTCGCCGCCGCCGAGGGGAACGCGGCGACCCGGACCCGGCCGGCGCGCAGGCTGGCGACGGCGGCGACCTCCTCCAGGGTCGCGTCCAGCGCGGACTGCACCGCGGAGGCGTTGCGGGCCAGCACCTGACCGGCCTCGGTCAGCCGCACGCCGCGGCCGGCGCGCACGACCACCGGCGTGCCGACCAACCGCTCGACGGCGCGCAGCTGCTGGCTCGCCGCCGGCTGCGTCAGCCCGAGCTCCCGCGCGGCCGCCGTGACGCTGCCGGTGTCGTGGACGGCGCGCACGAGGCGCAGGGCGGCGGCGTCGAGGCTCCGGGAGACCATCCTCGGAGCATAAGCGTGGCGCATGGATCGGCGAGGATCTGGTGGTTGCCCGCATGGCTGCCGATCCGTGAGCCTGGAGGCATGCGCACGCTCGACGACCTCCGGTCCGACTTCGACCCCGTCCCGGGGCACCTGGACGCGGCGACGGCGGGCGTCGCGCCGCGGCGCACCGCCCGCGCCCTGCGCGAGGACCTGGACCGGTGGACGTCCGGCGGCCTGGACGTGGCGCGGTACGAGCGTGCGGTGGTGGCCGCGCGCGAGCGGTTCGCGGCGCTGGTCGGCGTCCCCGTCGACCGGGTCGCGATCGGCGCCCAGGTCTCGGCGATGGCCGCGGTGGTCGCCGCGTCGCTGCCCGACGGCGCGCGCGTGGTGTGCGTCGACGGCGACTTCAGCTCGGTGGTCTTCCCGTTCCTCGCCCAGGGGCCGCGCCTCCGGGTCGAGCACGTGCCGGCCGAGCGGCTGGCCGAGGCCGTGGTGCCGGGCGTCGACCTGGTCGCCTACTCGCTGGTGCAGTCGGCGACCGGCGCGGTGCTCGACGACGACGCGGTGCTGGCGGCGGCGCGCGCGGCGGGCAGCAGGACGCTGTGCGACCTCACCCAGGCCGCCGGCTGGCTGCGCGTCGACGCGGCCCGGTACGACGTCAGCGTGACCGCGGCGTACAAGTGGCTGTGCGCGCCCCGCGGGACCGGGTTCCTCACGGTGCGCGCGGAGGCGCAGGACGCGCTCCTCCCGCTGCAGGCGGGCTGGTACGCGGGGGACGACCCGTGGGCGTCCTGCTACGGCCCGGAGATGCGCCTGGCGGCCGACGCGCGGCGCTTCGACGTGTCCCCGGCCTGGCAGGCCTGGCTCGGCGCCGCCGAGTCGCTCGACGCCTTCGCGAGCACGGACCGCGACGCGGTGCAGGCGCACGCGGTGGGGCTGGCGGACGCGTTCCGGGCCGGCCTCGGGCTGGGGCCGTGCGGCAGCGCGATCGTGACGCTCCCCGACCCGGACGGCCGGCGCCGGGGCGCCCTGACGGCGGCGGGCTGCCGGGTCGCGGGCCGCGCCGGGCGGGTGCGCGTCGCGTTCCACGTCTGGAACGACGGGGCGGACGTGGAACGCGCGCTCGCCGCCCTGCGCCAGGAGGGCTGACCCCGGTCGCGTCGCCCGGCGGGGGCCGGGGTCAGAGCGAGCGCAGCACCGAGACGACGCGGCCCAGCACCTGCGCGTGGTCGCCGTCGATCGGGGAGTACGCCGGGTTCTGCGGCAGCAGCCACACGTGCCCGTCGGCGCGCTTGAGCGTCTTCACCGTCGCCTCGCCGTCGAGCATCGCGGCGACGATCTCGCCGTTCTCGGCCACCGGCTGCCGGCGGACCACGACCCAGTCGCCGTCGCAGATCGCGGCGTCGATCATCGAGTCACCGACGACCTTGAGCAGGAACAGCTCTCCCGCGCCCACGAGCTGGCGGGGGAGCGGGAACACGTCCTCGACGAGCTGCTCGGCGAGGATCGGGCCGCCCGCGGCGATCCGGCCGACCACGGGCACGTAGGCCGCCTCCGGGGCGCCCTCGCGGGCGGCGGAGTCGGCGTCCCCGATGCCGGTGATGCCCGCGACGCCCGGCAGCGGCGCCACGCCGCGCGAGTCGTCGGGCTGCACGACCTCGATCGCGCGCGGCCGGTTGGGGTCCCGGCGCAGGTAGCCCTTGCGCTCGAGCGCCGTGAGCTGGTGCTTGACGCTCGACGGGCTGGTGAGGCCGACGGCGTCGCCGATCTCGCGCATGCTCGGCGGGTAGCCGCGGGACTCGACCGACGCGCGCACCGTCTCGAGGACCAGCCGCTGCCGCGGCGTGAGGCCGTCGCCGTCCCCGAGCTCGGCCACGGCCGCCTCGCCGAGGCCCGCCGCGGTGCCCGTCCCGTCGCTCGCCATGTCCGCTCCCGTTCCCGTCCGCCCTGGTCAGGCCGCCCGCAGGTGGGTCCGGGGCGGTCCGTCGGGCGGGCGTGTCAGTGCCTCGTGGTGCGCTGTACCCGACGTCACCGAGCGTAGGGGGACGGACGGGCGGGATCAAACACCTGTTCGATCGTGTCTCGACATCGTCGGTGGGGTGTGGTTCCATCGTACAAGCGTTCGAACGAACAGGTGTTCGACTCGGGTCGCCCGGCGGCCCAGGAGGGAAGTGGTGGGGATGAGCGCGATCGCAGCACACCCGGGGATCGCTCGTCCGGCGCGCCGCGAGGTGCCCGCCCGGCGCGACGGGGATGCGCGCCGGCCGGGCACCGCGGACGGCGAGGGTCGGCTCCACCTGACCCGGCGCGGTCGCGTCGTCGTCGTCCTCCTGGGCCTGGCGGTCGTGCTGGGCGGGCTCGTCGGCGGCCGCGCGGTGGCCGACGGCCCGCAGCGGGCCACCGAGGTCACCACGCACGCGGTGCAGTCGGGGGAGACCCTCTGGCAGATCGCCGCGGACGTGGCGGGCCCGGGCGAGGACGTGCGCGACGTGATCCTGAGCCTGCAGCAGCTCAACGGCCTCGCGGACGCCTCCCTCCAGGCGGGTCAGGTCCTGCTGCTCCCGGCCGGCTCCTGACGGCGTACCACGGAGGCGGGAAGCCGCTGGTCAGGCCCGCTCCGAGGGGGCGTCAGGATTACGGCACTCGGTGCTTGCGTAATTGCCCGGGACGCCTCTAGGGTGGTGCCACCTCGAACGGCTGGCTGGGGGGCTCGCCACGAGGGACGCATCGTCGTCGTGGCCCTCGGGCCGGACGCAGAGGCGTGCAGCAACCGTCCGGACGAGGCGAGTCGTCCGGACGAGACGGGACGGGGGCGTCCCCACGAGGGTGGCCGCATCAGCGGCCACCCTCGTCGTCTGCCCGGGCCCGGATGGTCGGCCCCGTGGCCTGCAGGTTCACCCCGCCGCGGATCCGCCTTGCACCGCCCGCACCCGCGGCCCTACCGTGTCCCGGTCGTCCGGGCGGGCGCGCGTCGCCGCGGACGCCGGCCCGGCGCGTGCACCACATCCCGGAGGAGCGTCCATGCACTGCCCGTTCTGCCGTCACGCCGACTCCCGCGTCGTCGACTCGCGCACCTCGGACGACGGGCTCTCCATCCGCCGCCGCCGGCAGTGCCCGCAGTGCAACCGCCGGTTCACCACGATCGAGACGGCGAGCCTGTCCGTCGTGAAGCGGTCCGGTGCCACCGAGCCGTTCAGCCGGGAGAAGATCGTCAACGGCGTCCGCAAGGCCTGCCAGGGTCGGCCGGTCAGCGACGACGACCTCGCGGTGCTCGCCCAGCGCGTCGAGGAGAACCTGCGCGCCAGCGGCAGCGCGGAGCTGGACGCCTACGAGATCGGCCTCGCGATCCTCGGTCCGCTCCGCGACCTCGACGAGGTGGCGTACCTGCGGTTCGCGAGCGTGTACCAGGCGTTCAACAGCCTCGAGGACTTCGAGGCGGCCATCACGGTGCTCCGCGCGGAGAACGAGGCCGCGGACGCCGCCCGCGCCGCGACGCCCGACGCCACCGCCGAGGACGCGCCGACCGCCTGACGCACCCGGCCGGGGCAGCGGCGCGGGGCCGGCCGGGCGGCGTCGCGCGGCCCGCGGGTGGCCCGCGCGTACTACGGTCGGAGGCGTGATCCCAGCTGACCTCGCGCTCCTGCACGCCCCCGGCACCCCGGCGGTCGCCCCCGACGGCTCGTTCGCCGTCGTCGCCCGCACCGCCCCCGACCTCGAGTCGGACGAGTACACCGGCCAGCTCTGGCGGGTCGCCACGGACGGCGCCACGCCGCCCCGGCGCCTGACCCGCGGCCACCGCGACACCGACCCGCAGGTGTCCCCGGACGGGCGCTGGGTGGCGTTCCTGCGCGCCGAGCCGAAGGGCCGCCCGCAGCTGTTCCTGGTGGAGGCCGCCGGCGGCGAGCCGGTGCGGCTGACCGACGCCCCGCTGGGCGTGCAGACCGCCCGGTTCTCCCCGGACGGGGCCACGCTGGCGTTCGTCGCCCGGGTGCCCGAGGAGGGGCGGTACGGCGACGGCGACGCCGGCGCGGAGCGGCCCCGGCACATCACCGAGCTGCCGTACCGGAACGACGGCGTCGGCTTCACCCGCGACAAGCGCCGCCAGCTGTTCGTGGTCGAGGTGCCGGCCGACCCGGCCGCGCGCGCCACCCCGGCCGGCGAGGACGCCCGGCCCGCGGCGCGGCAGATCACCGGCGGCGAGACCGACGTCGAGCAGATCGCCTGGTTCCCCGGCGGCCGGTACGTCGCGGCGGTGGCCGCCCGGCACGCCGGCAAGGACCAGGACCTGCGTGCGGACGCCGTCGTCGTGGACACCGCCCCGGACGCCGACGGCGCGCTCGTCCCGCTGACCGACGCCGACGCCGGCAGCACGCTGGCCGTCGCGGCGGTGCTGCCCGCGGCCGACGGCGCGGCGCTGTGGCTGCTCGCGCAGGACATGGGCCCGTCGGGCCGCGGCTTCGTCGCCGCCCAGACCGGGCTGTACCGGCTGCCGCTGGCCCCGGTCGCCGACGGTGCCGCCCCGAGCGCCGCCGGCGCCGCCGAGCGGCTCACCGACGCCGAGGCCGTGGACCTCGACCCCGGCACGTTCGCGGTGACGGCGGACGGCGTGCTCGCCGGCGTGCTGCACCGCGGCACCGTGGTGCTGCGCGAGCACCGGGCGGACGGGACGACCCGCGACCTGCTCACCGGCCTGGTCGCGCACGGCGTCGCCGCGGCGACCGCCGCCCCGGTGGCCGTGGTCGCCGCCGCCGGCCCGGCGACGTCGGGCGACCTGCACGCCGTGGAGCTGGCGTCGGGCGGGACCCGGGCGCTCACCGACTGGTCCGCGCCGCTGCGCGCGACGGGCCGGGTCCGCGAGCCGCGCGAGGTCACCGCCACCGCGCCGGACGGCTACCCGGTGCACGGCTGGGTCGTCACCCCGGACCCGGAGCGGTTCGCCGGCCCGCACCCGACGATCCTCATGATCCACGGCGGCCCGTACGCGCAGTACACGGTCGGCCTGTTCGACGAGGTGCAGACGCTCGCGGAGGCCGGCTACGCGGTCGTCTACGGCAACCCGCGCGGCGCCGCGGGCTACGGCTCCGCCCACGGCCGGGCGATCCAGCACGGCTTCGGCACCGTCGACACCGACGACGTGCTGGCCCTGCTGGACGCGGCGCTGGAGGACCCGGCGCTGGACGGCGAGCGGGTCGGCGTGATGGGCGGCTCGTACGGCGGCTACCTCACCGCGTGGCTGACCACCCGGACGGACCGGTTCACCGGCGCCGTCGTGGAGCGCGGCTTCCTCGACCCGGTGTCGTTCGTCGGGTCGAGCGACATCGGCTGGTTCTTCGGCCTGGAGTACCTGGGCGACGGCGACGACGAGGAGTCCCGCGCCAAGGTGGCCGCCCAGTCGCCCATGGCGCACGTGGCAGAGGTGACCACCCCGACGCTGGTGATCCACTCCGAGCAGGACTGGCGGTGCCCGGTGGAGCAGGGGCAGCGCTGGTTCGTCGAGCTCAAGCGGCGCGGCGTCCCGGCCGAGCTGCTGCTGTTCCCGGGCGAGGGGCACGAGCTGACCCGGTCCGGCCGCCCGCAGCACCGGCTGGTCCGGTTCGAGCACGTCCTCGACTGGTGGCAGCGGACGCTGCCGGTCGCGCAGGGCTGATCCCGCGCGCGCACGAGGGGCCCCGCACCGATCCGGTGCGGGGCCCCTCGTGCGTCGTGCGGCTCAGACCGCCGAGGACGCCAGCAGGTCGTCCCGGACCACGCGGCGCAGCACCTTCCCGATCTGGGACCGCGGCAGCTCGGGGAGGATCACCAGGTCCCGCGGCACCGCGTACCGGGCCAGGCGCTCGCCGCACCACTCCCGCACCGCGGCGAGGTCGACGTGCGCCCCGAGCTCGGTGACGATCGCGGCCACGACCTTCTCCCCGAGGTCGCCGCCGGGCAGGCCGATCACGGCGACGTCGCGCACGCCCGGCATGCCGCGGAGCTTGTCCTCCACCTGCGAGGGGTACACCTTGAAACCGCCGGTGACGATCATCTCCTTGATCCGGTCGACCAGGACGACGAACCCGTCGTCGTCCAGCCGGACCACGTCGCCGGTGCGCAGCCAGCCGCCGGGCAGCAGCTGGCCGGCCGTCTCCTCGGGCCGGTTCCAGTAGCCGGCGAACACCTGCGGGCCGCGGATCAGGAGCTCGCCCTGCGCGCCGCGCTCGACGTCGCGGGTCGGGTCCTCCTGGTCGACGACCCGGACGTCGGTGCTCGGGAACGGCAGGCCGAGCGCGCCGGGCCGGCGGGCGGGGGACAGCGGGCTGCCGAGGGCGACGGGGGAGGTCTCGGTCATGCCGTAGCCCTCGACGACCAGGCCCTCGGTGACGCGCTCCCAGCGTGCGGCCGTCTCGGGCGACAGCGACATCGCGCCCGAGATCGCGTACCGGAACGACGTCAGGTCGGCCTTCGCGGCCTCGGCCGCGGCGGCCAGCCGGTCGAGCATCGGCGGCACCGCGGGCAGGAAGGTGCCGGGGCGGCGGCGCTGCGCGGCGAGCACGGCCGCCGGGTCGAACTTCGGGAAGGCGACGAGCGTCGCGCCGACCCGGGTCGCGTAGGTGAGGCAGAGCGTGAGGCCGAACGCGTGGAAGAACGGCAGCACGCCGTAGATCGTCTCGGTGCCCGGCTCGGCCTGCGTCCACGCCTGGCCCTGGACGGTGTTCGCGACCAGGTTGCGGTGCGTCAGCACCGCGGCCTTGGGCGTGCCGGTGGTGCCGCCGGTGTACTGCAGCAGCGCGACGTCGTCCGCGGTGGGCCCGGGCACCCCCACCGGGAGCGCGGTGGCCTCGGCGACCAGGCGGTGCCACACCGGCGTGCCCGCGGGGAGCGCGGCGCGCAGGGCGGTCCGGGTGCGGCGGGCGGCCGGCAGCGGCAGGCGCAGCGCGAGGCGCTTGACGCCGGGCAGGTCCGCCGAGACGTCGACGGCGACGACGGTGCGGACCTGGGTGCGGTCCTGCGCGGCCAGCGCCGCGGCGACCGTCTTCTCCCACACGAGCGCGACCGTGGCGCCGGAGTCGCCCAGCTGGTGCGCGAGCTCGTCCGTGGTGTAGGTCGGGTTGGTCTCGACCACGACGGCGCCGAGGCGCAGCGTGGCGTAGAACGCGACGACGTGCGAGGTGCAGTTGGGCAGCACGATCGCGACGCGGTCGCCCGCGCGCACGCCGAGGTCGCGGAGCACCGCCGCGCCGCGGGCGACGGCGCCCACCAGCTCGGCGTAGGTGGTGGCCGCACCCAGGAAGTCGACGGCCACGCGGTCGGGCCAGGTCGCGGCGGCGCGGTCGAGGGAGGCGGTCAGCGGCTCCTCCGGCACGTCGACGACGGGCGGGACGCCCGGCGCGTAGGAGGAGTGCCACGGTCGCGTGAAGTCGGTCACGAGCCCACCGTAACCTACGGATGCGTAGGTTACGTGGGCGTAGGCGGGAGCAACGGGGAGCAGGTCCCTGTGAAGATCACAGGTCCGACGACCGCGAGCCCCACAGGTTGATCCCCGCGTCCCCGGCGTGCCGGTCGATCTCGGCCAGCTCGTCGTCCGTCAGCGCCGGCCCGCGGACGGCGGCGAGGTTCTCGCGCAGCTGCTCCGGGGTGCGGGCGCCGAGCGCGACGGACGTCACCCGCGGGTCGCGGAGCACCCAGGCGATCGCGAGCTGCGCCAGCGACTGGCCCCGCCGCTCCGCCACGGCGTTCAGCGCCCGGACCCGGTCGAGGTTCTCGTCGCTCAGGTACTCGGCCCGCAGCGGACCCCCGCGCGCGGCACGCGAGTCGGCCGGCACCCCGCCCAGGTACTTCCGGGTGAGCATGCCCTGGGCCAGGGGGGAGAAGGCCACCACCCCGAGCCCGGCGTCACCGGCGACGTCGAGCAGGCTGCGCCCGCCCGCCTCGGGGTCGGGCTCCTCGACCCAGCGGTTGAGCAGGGAGTACGACGGCTGGTGCACGGTCAGCCGCAGGCCGAGGTCCTCGGCGACCGCCAGCGCCTCGACGGTGCGCCGCGCGGAGTACGACGAGATGCCCGCGTACAGCGCGCGCCCCGAGTCGACCGCGGTCTTCAGCGCGCCGATCGTCTCCTCGAGCGGGGTGCTCGGGTCGTACCGGTGGCTGTAGAACACGTCCACCCGGTCGGTGCCGAGCCGGCGCAGCGACTGGTCCAGCGACGCGAGCAGGTACTTGCGCGAGCCGAACTCGCCGTACGGGCCGGGCCACTGCCGGTAGCCGGCCTTCGTCGCGACGAGCAGCTCGTCGCGGTACGGGGCGAGGTCGGTGGCCAGCAGCCGGCCGACGCTCTCCTCCGCGGCGCCCGGCGGCGGGCCGTAGTTGTTCGCCAGGTCGAGGTGCACCACGCCGGCGTCGAACGCCGCGAGCACGAGGGCGCGCTGGTCGGCGAACGGCGTGGCGTCGCCGAAGTTCTGCCAGAGCCCCAGGGTCACCGCGGGCAGGTCCAGGCCGGACCGGCCGGCGCGGCGCAGGGGGAGTCGGTCGTGGCGGGCGTCGTCGGCGAGGTGCACGGGCCCGACGCTAGCGCGTGGCCGCGGCACCCCGCCGGGACGTCAGTCGACGACGCGCAGGCGGATGGTCTCCGGGCGGGCACGCAGGGCCGCGACCACGTCGGGCTCCACCGCGACCGCGTCGGTCACCACGTAGCCGACCTCGCCGCGGGTCGCGAGCAGCTGGCCCTCGATGTTCGCGCCGTGCTCGGCCAGCGTGTTGTTGACCGCCGCGAGCACGCCGGGGACGTTGCGGTGCAGGTAGGTGAGCCGGTGCACGCCGGGGCGGGCCTCCAGCGTGAGGTTCGGCAGGTTGACGCTGAGCATCGTGGTGCCGGTGTTCATGAAGTCGCGCAGCTTGTTCGACACGAACTGGCCGATCGCCTCCTGCGCCTCCTCCGTGGACCCGCCGGTGTGCGGGGTGAGGATGACGTTCGGCAGGCCGCGCAGCTCGGACTCGAACGGGTCGCCCTTGCGCTTCGGCTCGACGGGGAACACGTCCACCGCCGCGCCGGCCACGTGCCCGGCGAGGACGGCGTCGCGCAGCGCCGCGTAGTCGACGACGAAACCGCGGGACAGGTTGAGGAAGATCGCGCCCTCGCGCATCCGGGCGAACTGCTTCGCACCGAACAGGCCGGCGTTGCCGCTGCGGCCGTCGACGTGCAGCGTGACGATGTCGGCGACGTCGAGCAGCTCGTCCAGCGTCTCGGCCCGGCGCGCGTTGCCCAGCGCCAGCTTCTCGGCGGTGTCGTAGAAGACGACCGACATGCCGAGGTTCTCGGCGAGCACCGACAGCTGGGTGCCGATGTTGCCGTAGCCGACGATGCCGAGCGTGCGGCCGCGGACCTCGTGCGAGCCGTCGGCCGACTTGTTCCAGACACCCTCGTGCATCGACTTGTCGAGCACCGTGAGCCGGCGGGTCAGCGCGATGATGTCGGCCAGCGCGATCTCGACCACCGAGCGGGTGTTCGAGAACGGGGCGTTGAACACCGCGACGCCGCGGGAGGCCGCCGCGTGCAGGTCGATCTGGTTGGTGCCGATGCAGTAGGCGCCGACCGCGACCAGGTCGGGCGCGGCGTCGAGCACGGCCTCGGTGACGTTGGTCTTGGACCGGATGCCGAGCAGGTGCACGCCCTGCAGCGCCTCGATCAGCTCGGACTCGTCGAGCGCGCCGGAGCGCGTGACGACCTCGTAGCCGGCCGCCTCCATGATGGTGCGGGCCTGGGGATGCAGGTTCTCGAGGAGCAGGGCGCGTAGCACGCGCCTATGGTGCGCCTCGGCGGCCGCGGTTCCAAGCCGGTCCCGGTCCTCGGACACCGGCACCCCCGGAGCCGGGGGCCGTCAGCCCGCCTCCGGCGCGTCCCACCCCGCGGGCAGCGGCCGGCTGTGCACCACCCGGAGGGACTGCGTCGGCCGGGTCATCGCCACGTACAGGTCGCCCGCGCCGCTCTTGAGCACGTCCGCGGGCTCGACCAGGACCACCGCGTCGAACTCCAGGCCCTTGCTCTGGGTCGGCGACATCAGCGTCAGGGGCGCGTCCAGGTCGGGGGCGCCGGCGCGGGTGGCGCCGGCCTGCGGCAGCACCCGCGCGAGCGCGGGGAGCGCCTCGGGCGCCGCGATGACGGCCACCCGCCCCGCGCCGCTCGCGTCCCGGACGGCGGCGAGCGCGGCCTCCGCGTGCCGGGCGACCGCCGCGGGCACCCCCGCCGCGTCGACCTGCTCGGTGCGCAGGGCGTCCTCGACGTCCCGGGCCGAGGTGGTCGGCGTCAGCGGCAGCCCGGCGGCCCGGCCGACGCGCTCGGCGGCGCGGGCCACCGAGGCGGGCGTCCGGTAGTTCACCGTGAGCTCGGACAGCCGCCAGCCACCTGCCAGGATCCGGTCGAACGTCGCGGCCCAGTCCCGCGTGCCGGCGGCGGTCGAGGTCTGCGCCACGTCGCCGACGACGGTCAGCGACCGGGTCGGCACCCGGCGCAGCACCATCCGCCAGGCCATCGGCGACAGCTCCTGCGCCTCGTCCACCACGACGTGGCCGTAGGTCCAGGTCCGGTCGGCGGCCGCGCGCTCCGCGGTGGTGAGCGCCGGGCCGGTCGCCGCGAACCGGTCGGCCAGCAGCTCGGCCGACACCAGCCCCGTGCCGGACTGCTCCAGCACCTGCCGGGCGTAGTCGAGCTCCTGCGCGCGCTGCGCGGCGTCGTGCTTGGCCTGGGCCCGAGCGGCCTGGTCGTCCTCGCCGAGCAGCTCGGCGGCCTCGTCCAGCAGCGGGACGTCGGCCTCCGTCCACGGGGCGTCCGCGTCGCGCAGCAGGGCGGCGCGCTCGTGCGCCGACAGCTCCGGGGCGGCGGCGTCCAGCCGGGCCGGCTTCGACAGCAGCGCTGAGACGAGGCCCTGCGGGGTCAGCGGCATCCAGGCCAGGTTGAGGGCGATCCGGATCTCCCGGGTCGTGCGCAGCTCCTCGACGATCTCCCCGCGCTCGTCCGGCGCGACCGACCAGCCGAGCTGGCTGACGTACTGCTCCGCGAGCCGGCCGAGCATGTCCCGCACGAACGTCACGCGCGCCTGGTTGTGGGGCCGGTGGCCGCGGCGGGCGTGGTTGATCGCGCCCCGCACGTCGGACGGCTTCACGACGATGCGGTGGCCGTCGATCGTCACGACCGTCGGCTGCTGCGGCGCGCGCTGCCGCTGCCGGACGGCGCGCTCGATGATCCTCCGCCACACGGGGCGACCCTTGATCTCGGCGACGACGTCGTCCTCGGTGCCCGTCGCGACGACGCCGGGGAACAGCTCCCCGACGGTGGTCGACACGACGCCGGTCTCCCCGAGCGACGGGAGCACCTGGTCGATGTACCGCAGGAACGTCCGGCTCGGGCCGAGCAGCAGCACGCCCGAGCGCTCCAGGACGCGGCGGTGCGCGTACAGCAGGTAGGCGGCGCGGTGCAGGGCCACGGCGGTCTTGCCGGTGCCCGGGCCGCCCTGGACCACGAGCGCGCCGGCGAGCTCGGCGCGGATGATCGCGTCCTGCTCGGCCTGGATCGTCGCGACGATGTCGCCCATCCGACCGGTGCGCCGCGCGGCCAGCGCCGCCAGCAGCGCGCCCTCGCCGGACAGGGCGCCGAGCCGGGCGGCCGCCTCCTCGTCGGCGAGCACGTCGAGGTCGATCACCTCGTCCTCGAGCCCCGTCACGCGGCGCCCGCGGGTGACCAGGTGCCGGCGCTGCACGACGCCGTCCGGGTGGGCGGAGGTCGCGCGGTAGAAGGACTGCGCCGCCGGCGCGCGCCAGTCCGTCAGGATCGAGGCGTGCTGGTCGTCGTTCAGCCCGATCCGGCCGATGTACCGGCGGCCGCCGTCGACCAGGTCCAGCCGGCCGAACGCCAGCCGGTCCTCGACGGCCTCCAGGCGGGCGAGACGGTCCTCGTAGAGCGTGGCGAACGCGTCCCGCTCCGAGCGGTTCTGCGGCGAGCCCGACGGCCCGACCCGGCGGACCTCCGCCAGCCGGTCGCGGGTGCCCGCCCGCAGCTCGTCCAGCCGCGCGTACAGGCCGTCGACGACCTCCTGCTCGGCCGCCAGCTGCGCCTCGATCCCGGTCACGCGTGCTCCCGTCGGTCGTCCCGTGGCGCCCGGACCCCCGGGTGGCGCCGCCGTCCTGCGCCGCGCCCGCGCGGGTCGACGGGCGGTCGACGGGCGCCGGAGCGGCCGTCCATTCTCCACCATCCCGGGCGGGGCGTGCGACGACCGCCCGGGTGGCGGTCGCGGCGCGCGGCGCGGGCGGGCGGCCTGCAGGAAGATCCGCCGCGGCGCCGGGAAGAGCAGCGGCACCCGCGGTGTTGTCACCCTCAGGACGCCGCCCCCCGGGCGGCGCACGGACTGACCCCCAGGGAGGACCCCATGCTGGACCCGAGCGAGATCTACGCCGTCGACCCGGCGGTCGCCGCCGAGGTCGAGGCGCGGACCGCGGGCGGCAGCGGGCCGGTGCTCGTGCACGCGGTGCGCGGCTTCGTCGACGCCGGCGGCGCCGGGCGCCTGTCGGCCGAGCACCTGACCGAGCAGCTCCCGACCGAGCGGCTGGCGACCTTCGACGTCGACCAGCTGCTGGACTACCGCTCCCGCCGCCCCACCGCGACCTTCGAGGGCGACCACTGGGGCGAGTACGACGAGCCCGAGCTCGCCGTCGACCTGGTGCGCGACACCTCCGGGGTGCCGTTCCTCCTGCTGCACGGCGTCGAGCCGGACGTGCAGTGGGAGCGGTTCGCCGCCGCCGTGCGGCAGATCGTCGAGCGGTTCGACGTGCCCCTGACCGTCGGGCTGCACGGGATCCCCATGGGCATCCCGCACACCCGGCCGCTGTCGGTGACCGCGCACGCCAACCGGCCGGAGCTGGTCGCGGACTACACCTCCTGGTTCGGCACCGTGCAGGTGCCCGCGTCCGCCGGGACCCTGCTGGAGATCCGGCTCGGCCAGTCGGGGCACGACGCCATGGGCTTCGCGGTGCACGTCCCGCACTACCTCGCGCAGTCGCCGTTCCCGCAGGCGTCGATCACCGGGCTGGAGCACGTGCAGCGCGCCGCCGGGCTCGAGCTCGACCTCGGGGCGCTGACCGAGTCCGCCTCCGAGACGATGCTGGAGGTCGAGCGCCAGGTCGAGGACCAGCCCGAGGTGCAGGCCGTGGTGCACGCGCTCGAGCAGCAGTACGACGCGTTCGCCCGGAACATCGGCCGGCCGAGCCTGCTCGCCGAGACCGCGGAGCTGCCGACCGCCGACGAGCTCGGCGCGGAGTTCGAGCGGTTCCTCGCCCAGCAGGGCGACGAGAAGGGCCCCGGCACGGGGTTCTGAGCGGCGCTCGCGGGCCGCTGCACGCGGGGCCCGGTGCCCGGGGACCAACCCCGGGCCCCGGGCCCCCGGCACGTCCGGGGTGTGAGCGGGGACTCGTCGGGCCCGCCCCGCGGGGCGGGCAGAATGGCTGCACGTGACCACCGACCGCCGCGCCCTGCTCGTCTGGTCCGTCGCGGTCGGCGCGTACGTCGTCGCGATCATGAACCGGTCGTCCCTCGGCGTCGCCACGCTCGAGGTGACCGACCTGTTCGGGGTCTCCTCGGCGCTGCTGGCGACGATGGCGGTCGCGCAGCTGGTCGTGTACGCGCTGCTGCAGGTGCCCGTCGGCGTGCTGCTCGACCGGTACGGGCCGCGGGTCCTCGTCGCGTCCGGCGCTGCCGTGATGGCGCTCGGGCAGACGGTGCTCGCGCTCGCCCCGTCGGCGGGCTGGGTGCTCGCGGGCCGGGTGCTGGTCGGCGCCGGCGACGCGCTGACGTTCGTGTCGGTGGTGCGGCTCGTGCCGGCGTGGTTCGCCGCCCGGCGGGTCCCGGTCATGACCCAGCTCACCGGCAGCCTCGGGCAGCTCGGCCAGGTGCTGTCGGCCGTCCCCGTCGTCGCCCTGCTGCACGCCGAGGGCTGGCGGACCACGTTCCTGTCGGTCGCCGCCGTCGGCGTGGTCGCGACCGTCGCGGTGGTCGCGGTCGTGCGGGACGCGCCGGTCGAGCCGGAGGGCGCGGGCGTGCCGGGGGTCGCCGGGGAGCCGGGGACGCCGGCGGGGGAGGACGCCGAGGCGGGCGTCGCCGCCGGCCTGGCCGCCGGTGCCGCGCCCGCACCCTGGTGGC
>NZ_SZYE01000096.1 GCF_005239125.1 Cellulomonas hominis
CGGCCGGCTGGCCGGGCGCCGCCTGCGGGTACGCCGCGGACGGGTCGGACGGGCGGGCGCCCATCGGGTGCGCCGGCGGCACGGGGGTGGCCGCGCCGACCCGCACGCCGCCGACCTCGCGCAGCATCTGCCGGGCGTCGTGCGCGCGCTCGGTGCGGCACAGCACGGCGTACTGCGCGGCGACGATCTGGCTCTGGGAGGTGAAGTCCCGCTTGCCGCGGCTGGTGGCGTAGACCAGCACCGCGAGCAGCAGGCCCGCCGCGCCGCCGAACAGCACGGCGGCGAGCAGGATGCCGGACGACCCGCCGGCCATGAGGAACAGCAGGCCGATGAACACGCCGAACCAGGCGCCGGACCCGAAGCCGCCCATCGCGACCCGGGCGTAGGTCAGGCGGCCGGTGACGCGCTCGACCATGCGCAGGTCGGTGCCGACGATCGTCACCATCTGCACCGGGAACTCGTGGTCGGAGAGGTGGTCGACGGCCTTCTGCGCCTCGAGGTACGTGCCGTAGGACGCGACCGTCTCGCCCTGGGGCAGGGTGGGCGTCTGGGGGATGCGGGCACCGCCGGTGAACGACATGCGTCCATCCTCGCCCCGCGGGGGGTCTCGACGCCAGGCGGCTCGGCCGGTACGCAGGGGTTTCATGGCGCGCGTCCAGCCTGCGCCCGGGGACGCGCCCGGCGCGCCGCCGACGACGGACCACCCGCGTCGCGGCGCGCTGCCCCGTGGCCCGGCGTCTACGCTGACCACCGTGAGCGGCACCGGGACCCGAGTCTTCGTCGCGCGCCTCGCCGGCACCAACGTCTTCGACCCCATCGGCGACCAGGTGGGACGGGTGCGCGACGTCGTCGTGCTGCTCCGCCCCAAGGGCGCACCGCGCGCCGTCGGCCTGGTCGTCGAGGTGCCCGGCAAGCGCCGCGTGTTCCTGCCGCTGACCCGGGTGACCGCCGTCGACGCCGGCCAGGTCATCTCGACGGGCCTGGTCAACATGCGGCGGTTCGAGCAGCGCCCGTTCGAGACGCTGGTGGTCGGCGAGCTGTTCGACCGCACCGTGCAGCTGGCCGACGGCTCGGGCCCGGCGACGGTCGAGGACGTGGCCATCGAGCGGCAGCGCAACGGCGACTGGCTGGTGTCGAAGGTGTTCGTCCGCAAGGACTCCGGCCGCGGGGGCCTGCTGCGCCGCCGCGGCGTGCCGGAGCTGCTCGACATCGACGAGATCGCCGGGCTCGCCCGCACGGCCGCCGACGCCCAGGGCGCCGCGCTGCTGCTCCAGCAGTACGACGAGCTCAAGCCCGCCGACCTGGCCGACGTGCTGCACGACATGGGGTCGACCCGGCGGATGGAGGTCGCGGCCGCCCTGGACGACGAGCGGCTGGCCGACGTCCTGGAGGAGCTGCCGGAGGACGACCAGGTCGCGATCCTGTCGCACCTCGAGCGCACCCGCGCCGCCGACGTGCTCGAGGCGATGCAGCCCGACGACGCCGCCGACCTGCTCGGCGAGCTCCCGGACGAGCAGCAGGCCGAGCTGCTCGCCCTCATGGAGCCCGAGGAGGCCCGGGACGTCCGCCGGCTGCTGGCGTACGAGGACAACACCGCGGGCGGCCTGATGACCACGGAGCCCGTGGTGCTCGGCCCCGAGACGCCGATCGCCGCGGCGCTGGCGCACGTGCGCCGCAAGGACCTGACGCCCGCCCTGGCGTCGATGGTGTTCGTGGTGCGCCCCCCGCTGGAGACGCCGACCGGCCGGTTCATCGGGGTCGTGCACCTGCAGCGCCTGCTGCGCGAGCCCCCGCACGAGGCCATCGGCGCCCTGGTCGACACCGACATCGACCCGGTGCCCGCCGACGCGCCGCTGCTCGCGGTCACCCGCCGGCTGGCGACCTACGACCTGCTCGCGATCCCCGTCGTCGACGACGAGCGCCGCCTGCTCGGCGCGGTCAGCGTCGACGACGTGCTCGACCACCTGCTGCCGGAGGACTGGCGCGAGACGGACGAGGAGGTGCAGCCCGTCCCGACGGGCGAGGTGCCCGCCGTGCGCGCCGCCCGCGGCGGCCCGACCCCGAGGGGAGGCCGCCGTGGCTGAGCGTCTCGACACCCCGAAGACCGCCCGCCGCACCCTCCTGCCGAAGCTTGAGGACGACGCGTTCGGCAAGGTCTCGGAGGGGATCGCCCGGTTCATGGGCACCCCGCGGTTCCTGCTCTGGCTGAGCCTGTTCTGCGCGGCGTGGCTGGTGTGGAACTCGTGGGGCCCGGAGGCGCTGCGGTTCGACAAGGCCGCGAACGGGTTCACCGCGCTCACGCTGATGCTGTCCCTGCAGGCGTCGTACTCCGCGCCGCTCATCCTGCTGGCGCAGAACCGGCAGACCGACCGCGACCGGGTGCAGGCGGAGCAGGACCGGCAGCGCGCGGAGCGGAACCTGGCGGACACCGAGTTCCTGGCCCGCGAGATGGCCGCGCTGCGCATCGCGCTGTCCGAGGTCGCCACCCGCGACTTCGTGCGGTCCGAGCTGCGCAACCTGCTCGAGGAGCTCGTGGAGGAGCGCGAGGCCGCCGAGGACGACGCCGCCGACACGTCGCGCGACCCGGCGGCGCGGGACCGGGTGGACCGCGGCCGGGCCGACCGGGCGCGGGACCGCCGCGCCGCCGCGGAGGAGCACGGGCGGACCCCGGCGGGCTGACGGCCGGCCGGGACCCCGGGCGCGGGGTGCGGTCCCCCACCGCGCCTACGATGGACGACATGTCGCCCGCCCTGGACACCCGCGATCCCGAGGCCGTCGCCGCCGCCGTGCGGGAGGCCCTCACCCGGGTGCTCGACCCGGAGATCCGCCGCCCGATCACGGACCTGGGGATGGTCCGGTCGGTCGACGTCGACACCACCCCGGCCGCGGGCGCGCTCGTCACGGTCGGCATCGACCTGACGACCGCGGGCTGCCCGCTGCGCGACACCATCACGAAGGACGTCACCGCGGCGGTGCGGACCGTCGAGGGCGTCGCCGACGTGCGGATGGCGCTCGGCGTGATGAGCCCGGAGCAGCGCGCCGCCCTGACCGAGCGGCTGCGCGGCGGTGCGGAGCCCGTCATCCCGTTCAGCAAGCCGACCTCGCTCACCAAGGTGTTCGCGGTGGCGTCCGGCAAGGGCGGCGTCGGCAAGTCCTCCGTGACGGCGAACCTGGCGGTGGCGATGGCCGCCGAGGGCCTGCGGGTCGGCGTCGTGGACGCGGACATCTACGGCTTCTCGATCCCGCGGATGCTCGGCGTGACCCAGCCGCCGACCCGGGTCGACGAGATGCTGCTCCCGCCGATCGCGCACGAGGTCAAGGTCATCTCGATCGGCATGTTCGTCCCGCCGGGCCAGCCGGTGGTGTGGCGGGGGCCGATGCTGCACCGCGCGCTCCAGCAGTTCCTCGCGGACGTGTTCTGGGGCGACCTCGACGTGCTGCTGCTCGACCTCCCGCCCGGGACCGGTGACATCGCCATCTCCGTCGCCCAGCTGCTGCCGGGCTCCGAGCTGGTCGTCGTGACGACGCCGCAGCTCGCCGCGGCCGAGGTCGCCGAGCGCGCCGGCTCCATCGCCACCCAGACCCGGCAGGGCGTGGTCGGCGTGGTCGAGAACATGGCCTGGCTCGAGCAGCCCGACGGGTCGCGGCTCGAGCTGTTCGGCTCCGGCGGCGGCACGCGGGTGGCCGAGGGGCTGTCCCGGTCGACCGGCACCACCGTGCCGGTGCTGGGCCAGGTGCCGCTGGACATCCGGCTGCGCGAGGCCGGCGACGGCGGCACGCCCGTGGTGCTCACCGACCCGGACTCCCCCGCCGCCGTCGCGCTGCGCGGGGTGGCGGCCGCGCTGACCGCCCGCTCGCGCGGCCTCGCGGGCAAGTCGCTCGGTCTCACGCCCGTCGGGCGCTGACGACCCCGGGCGGACCCGCGCCCCGCCGCCGCGCGCCCGGGGACGGACCCCGGTCGCCCTCCACGCCGGTGTCAATCGTGCATTGACACGACGCCGGGCGTCAGGCCAGAGTTGACACATGGCGGACACGGAGCGCACCACCACCTTGCGGGACCACCTGGCCCGGGCGATCGAGGCGACCGACCCGACGCTGACCGAGCGCCTGACCCAGGACGCCCAGGCCCACCTCGAGCTCGTCGCCCTGTCCCGGGCGGCGCGCGCGGAGACGGAGGTGCTGCTCGCGGCCGCCGTCGGGTCCGCCCGCGGCGCCGGCTGCACGTGGGAGCAGGTCGGGGCCGTCCTCGGGATGACCCGGCAGGCCGCACAGCAGCGCTACGGCCGGGGCACCCGCTCCGACGCGCCCGGGACCGCCGAGGAGACCGGGCAGGCGGAGCGCCGCGAGATCCGACCGCTGACGGCGTTCAACGAGATGGCCGTGCTCGCCCGGGCGGGCCGGCACGGCTGGCACAGCGTCGGCTACGGCCCGCTGTTCCACGTGCTCGAGCGGGACGACCAGCAGTGGGAGCACGACCGCACCGCCGGCCGCGCGCCGCGGGGCGACGGCTGGCAGCCCGTCGGCGGCGGCTGGGCCTGGTGGACCTACTGGGCGCGCCCGACCGGTGAGCCCGTCGTCGCGCACGACCCGTCGGACGCGGAGCTGCTGCACGGCTGATCCCGGCCGCCCGCCGCCCCCGGCTCCGCGTGTTGGTTCCTGTGCGGTCCTGGTGGATACTGTCGCGGTGCTCGCCAGCCAGCGTCAGGACCGCATCCTCGCCGAGGTGCGCGCCCACGGCGCCGTCCGGGTCGCCGACCTGGTGGAGCAGCTCGACGTCTCCGAGATGACGGTCCGCCGCGACATCACCGAGCTCGACCGCGCCGGCCTCGTGCGCCGGGTGCACGGCGGCGCGGTGGCCGCGGACGGCGGGCTCGGCCGCCCGACCGACGAGCCCGGGTTCGCCGAGAAGAGCACCTGGGCGACGGCGGAGAAGCGGGACATCGCGGCCCTGGCGGCCGCGACCCTCGAGCCCGGCCAGGCCGTCGCGCTCTCGGCCGGCTCGACCGTGCACCTGCTGGCGCAGCGGATCGCCGCCGACCCCGCGCTGCGACCGCTCACCGTGGTCACGAACTCCCTGCCCGTCGCCCGGACGCTGCACGACGCCGCCGCGGGCGCCGGGGGCGCGGGGCTGGACGTGATCCTCACCGGCGGCAGCCGGACGCCCTCCGACGCCCTGGTCGGACCGGTCGCGGACACGGCGCTCGCGACGCTGCGCGTCGACCGGCTGTTCCTCGGCGTGCACGGGCTCGACGAGTCCGGTCTGATGACACCGAACCTCGCCGAGGCCGCCACGGACCGCGCGCTGCTGCGCTGCGCCGCCGCCGTGACGGTGCTCGCGGACCACACGAAGTGGGGCGTGGTGGGGCTCGCCCGCATCGCGCCCCTGGAGGAGGTGGACGTCGTCGTCACGGACGCCGGCCTCCCCGAGCCCGCCCGGGCGGTGCTGGCCGACGCCGGCTGCACCCTGCTCACCCCGACCGACCACCAGCCCGAGGAGTGATGACCCCCATGGAGCAGCAGCACGAGACCACCCCGGTCTGGGTCGGGGCCTGGGAGCCCGCCGCCGGGGCCGAGCGCGTGCGCGCGCTGTTCGCCGAGCGGTTCGGCGCCGAGCCGGACGGCACCTGGTCCGCACCGGGCCGGGTCAACCTCATCGGGGAGCACACCGACTACAACGGCGGCCTCTGCCTGCCGTTCGCGCTCCCGCACCGGACCTACGTCGCCGTCCGCCGCACCGACGGCGACACCGTGCGGCTGGTGTCGGCGCAGGAGAGCGCCGGCGTCCGCGAGGTCGCGCTGCCCGAGGTCGCCCCCGGCACCGTGGACGGCTGGCCGGCGTACGTCGTCGGCGTCGCCTGGGCGCTGCGGGAGGCCGGGCACCCGGTGGGCGGCTTCGACATCGCGGTCGACTCGTGCGTGCCCTACGGCGCGGGCCTGTCCTCGTCCGCGGCGCTGGAGTGCGCCGCCGCCGTCGCGCTCGACGCGCTGTTCGGGCGGGGGCTCGCCGGCTCCGCGGACCAGCCCGACGACGCCGGGCGCGCCGCGCTCGCCGACGCCTGCATCCGCGCCGAGAACGAGATCGCCGGCGCGAGCACCGGCGGCATGGACCAGGCGGTGTCGCTGCGCGCCCGCGCCGGCCACGCCCTGCTGCTCGACTGCCGCGACGGGTCCACCCGGCACGTGCCGTTCGACCTGTCGGCCCACGGCCTCGCGCTGCTCGTGATCGACACCAAGGCGGAGCACGCGCTGGTCGACGGCCAGTACGCCGCCCGCCGCGCCGCGTGCGAGGAGGCGGCCTCCCGCCTGGGCATCGCGACCCTGCGCGAGATCGACCTCGACGGGCTCGGCGACGCGCTCGCCGCGCTGGCGCACGGCACCGGGCCGGTCGGCGAGGGCCGCGACGAGGTGGAGGTGCTGGTCCGGCACGTCGTCACCGAGATCGCCCGGGTCGAGGAGTTCGTCGGCCTGCTCGACGACGGCCGGGTCGAGGAGGTCGGCGCCGCGATGGACGCGTCGCACGCCTCGCTGCGCGACGACTACGAGGTGTCCTGCCGCGAGCTCGACGTCGCGGTGGAGGCGGCCCGGGAGGCCGGCGCCCTCGGCGCCCGGATGACCGGCGGCGGCTTCGGCGGCTCCGCGATCGCCCTGGTCCGGGCCGACGAGGTCGACGCCGTGGCGGCGGGCGTCGCGGCGGCGTTCGCGGCCGAGGGGCTGCACGCCCCGGCGTTCCTGACCGCCACCGCGAGCGCCCCGGCGGCCTGACCCGCGCGGCGCGCTGCGCGGGGCCCGCGCTGCGCGCTGCGCCGGCACCCCCGCCGTCTCCGCCGCTGAGGTTGCACAACCTGCGGGGTTCGGAAGCCCGGAACCCCGCACGTACTGCAGGTTCGGTGGTGTTCGGCGCGGAAGTGGGCGCGATGGCGGGGCGCGGAAGTGGGCGCGATGGCGGGGCGCGGAAGTGGGCGCGGCGGCGGGGCGCGGAAGGGGCGCGCGTGGTCAGGGGCGCGCGGGGGGAGGCCCGGCGTCGGGGCGCGGGAGGCGGCCCGCGTCCTCGTGCAGGGCGAACAGCACCGAGTAGGGCCGGCCGCCGGGGGTCGGGCGGCGCTCCGCCAGCTCCGTGAAGAACGCGTCCACCCGGGACATCAGCTCGTCGTGCTCGTCCGGGCTGAGCCGCACGCCAAGCCGGGTCATCCGCACCGACTCGGGGTCGGCCTCCGCGACCTCCTCCACGAACGTGGACAGCATGAGCTGCCACTTGCCGGGGAAGTCGGGTGCGCGCCAGGACTTGCGGGTGGCCCGGTACGGCACCTCGCGGGAGCCGCGCGCACCGCGGCGCACGGGGTCGGCGGCGAGGAAGCCCCGGTCGACCAGGGTGCGGACGTGGTGGAGCACCGTCGCGGGGTTCTTGCCCAGGCGGTCGGCGATCTCCCGGTTGGTCAGCGCGTCGTCGAGGCACATCCGCAGGATGCGCAGCCGCAGCGAGGACGCGAGGGCACGGGCGTCGGCATCGAGCTCCGCGGGGTCGGCCCCCGCGCCCGGACCGCCCGGACCGCCCGCGCCGTCCGGCGCCGGCGGGGCCCACTGCGGGTCCGGGTCGTGCTGCGGGGTCGGTGCCATGCGTCGATCCTAACCACTGATTGACTTTTCCCAATCAGTGGCGCCACCCTGGGGGCATGTCGACCCCCACGCCCGCCGGCCCGCCGCTCGGCACCGCCGGCCCCGCGGAGCCGGACCCGCCCGGAAAGCGCCGCTCGCTGGTCCGGCACGCGGACTTCCGCCGGCTCTGGGTGGGCGACGCGTTCGGGCAGCTCGGCTTCCAGCTGACGAGCATCGCCCTGCCCGTGCTGGCCGTGCGCGACCTCGACGCCACCGAGTGGCAGATGGGCCTGCTCACCGCCGCCGAGACCGCCGCGTTCCTCGTCATCGGCCTGCCCACCGGCGCCTGGGTCGACCGGATGCGCAAGCGCCGGGTCCTCGTGACGGCCGACCTGGTCCGCGCCGCGACGCTGGCGGCGGTCGTCGCGCTGGCCCTCACCGGGCACGCCTCCATGGCCGTGCTGTACGCGGGCGCGCTGGTGATGAGCGTCGCGACGGTGTTCTTCGACGTCGCGCACCAGTCGTACGTGCCCGGGCTGGTCGGGCTCGCGCACATCGGCGAGGGCAACGCCAAGCTCCAGGCGACCCAGTCGGTCGCGGGCGTCGCCGGTCCCGCGCTCGGCGGTGCGCTGCTCCGGGTGGTGGTCGCGCCCGTGCTGCTCGCGGTCAACGTGGTGACCTACCTCGTGTCGGCCTTGGCGCTGTCCCGGATCCGGAAGGTCGAGGAGCTGCCCCCGCGGGAGGACCGGCGCCCGCTCAAGGACGAGATCGCCGAGGGCCTCGGCTTCGTCCTGCGGCAGCCGCTGCTCCGCCGGATCGTGGCGTGCACCGCCATCGGCAATCTGTTCACCGCGGCCGCCGGGGCCGTGACGGTGATCTTCGTGCTCCGCACGCTCGGCCTCGACGAGGCCGCCTACGGCACGGTGCTCTCGGCGTCGGCGGTCGGCGGGCTCCTCGGCGCGGTGGCGTCCGACCGGCTGGTGCGCTGGTTCGGCGAGGGCCGGGTGATCCCGCTGTCCGCCCTCGCCTTCGCGCCGGGCGCCGCGCTCACGCCGCTCGCCGCCGTACTGCCGTTCCCGCCCCAGGCCACGCTGATCGCCGGCGGCGCGCTGTTCTTCTTCGCCGTCGTGGTCTACAACGTCGCCCAGGTGAGCTTCCGGCAGCGGGTGTGCCCGCCGCCGCTGCTCGGCCGGATGAACGCGTCGGTGCGGTTCATCGTGTGGGGCACGACGCCGATCGGCGGGCTGCTCGGCGGCTGGCTCGGGCACACCTACGGTGCGACGCCCACGCTGTGGGTGGCCGCCGCCGGCTCGGTGCTCGCGGCGCTGCCGGTGCTGCTGTCGCCGCTGCTGCGGATGCGCGAGCTGCCGGGGGCGCCCGCGCCGGTGTGACGCGTTCCCGCACGTCAGGGACCCGCCCGGTTTGAGTTGGTTCGGGCACGTTGGGCAGAGTGGACCCCGTGATCCGCCTGCTGCTGTCCGCCGTCATCGGGTTCTTCGTCGCCTCGGTCGTCCTCCGGGCCACCGGCCTGGACGACGGGTGGGAGTGGGCGTTCGGCGTCTCGCTGGGGATCATGATCCCGCTGATGGTGCTCACGTCGATCGGCCGGTCGTTCGCCGGCTCACGGCACGCCCGGCCCCAGGACGTCGAGGCGGCGCTCCGCGAGAACCGCGTCAGCCTGGCCAAGGTCCTGGAGACCCGCGCGACCGGGACCTCGATCAACGACCAGCCGCTGTGCGAGATCCGGCTCGTCGTCGCGTCCCGCACCCGCCCCGCGTACACGACGACCACGCGGACCGTCGTCAACCTCGGACGGCTGCCCGGCCTCCAGCGCGGCGCCGTCGTGGTGGTCGCGCAGCTCGATGCCGAGCGGCCCGACGTCGCGCTGCTGGACCCGCCGCCGGCGGGCTGGCAGGAGATCGCGGACCGGGACACGCACGTCCGCACACTCCCCGAGGCGCCGGTCTGGGAGGCGCCGCCGGCGCCCGGCCGGGACCGCCGCGGGCTGCTCCGGATCCCCGCGGTGCTCTTCCTCGTCTTCGCGGTGATCGGGTTCGGCGCCCGCGTGTGGCCGGTCCGGGACGAGGCGCTCGACCTGGTGCAGGGCACGCCCCTGGAGGAGGTCCGCGCCGAGGCCCAGCAGGTCGCCGAGACCGAGGCGCCCGAGGTGTACGACGTCTTCTCGGCCGCCGAGACCCAGCGGGTGGTCGACGACCTGGTGGCGGTCGCCGGCGGCACCCAGTTCACCGAGCTCGTGATGTACCGGGAGTACGTCGTCTCGGAGGCCCCCACGACGCCGGGCGCGCCGACCACGGACCAGTACAACTGGCGCGACGGGGAGGCGACCCGCGAAGGGGCCGCGACCATCCAGCCCGACCCCGGGGCGCTCCCGGACCAGCTGTTCGACGTCACGACGGTCGACTGGTCGCTGGTCGAGCCGCTCGTGGCGCAGCTGCCGGCGCTCACCGGCATCGCCGACCCGCACGGGGCGATGGTGCTCGTCCGGCGGGCGACCGACGTGAACGTGACCACCCCGGTGGAGTTCCACCTGTCCCTCAGCGACGACTACTACGACGCGTACCTCACCGCCGACGCCACCGGGCAGGTCGTCTCGATGCACGGGGGACACCCGGAGTCCCCCTCGGCGGCCTGGGAGGCGGCGCACGGCGGGTGACCGCCGCCGGACGCCTCAGACGTCGTACGTGACGACCACCGGGGCGTGGTCGCTGAACCGCGCGTCGTAGGTCGCGGCGCGGTCGATCTCCACGCTCCTGGCGCGGTCGGCGAGCGACGGGGTCGCCAGCTGGTAGTCGATCCGCCAGCCGGAGTCGTTGTCGAACGCCTGCCCCCGCCAGGACCACCAGGTGTACGGGCCGGGACCCTCGCCGCCGTGCTCGCGCCCGAGGTCGCGCCAGCCCTGCTCGTCGAACCAGGTGTCGAGGTACGCGCGCTCCTCGGGCAGGAAGCCGGCCGCCTTGCGGTTGCCCCGCCAGTTCTTGATGTCGACCTCGCGGTGGGCGATGTTGAGGTCTCCCGCCACCACGACGTCCGCCCCCTCCCCCGCGAGCTCGGCGAGCCGCTTGGTCATGACGTCGAGGAACGCGTACTTCTCGTCCATCTTCGGGGTGCCCGCCTGGCCGGAGTGCACGTAGGCGGACACGACCGTGAGCAGCCGCTGCTCCGCGCCGTCGGTCGCGGGCAGCTCGAGGTCCGCCTCGACCCACCGGCCGCTGTCGGTCGGCACGCCGGTCCCGATGCCGATCCGCACCGCGCGCATCGGCAGCCGGGAGGCGATCGCGACGCCCGCCCGGCCCTTCGTCTCGCTGGCCTCGTGCGCCAGGTGCCAGTCCCCGGCGGAGAGGTGGTCGGCCAGGATCTCGTCCGAGGCGCGCACCTCCTGCAGGAGCAGGACGTCCGGGCGCCGGGCCTCGATCCAGTCGGCCATGCCCCGC
Organism: Cellulomonas hominis; assembly: GCF_005239125.1. Taxonomy (GTDB): domain Bacteria; phylum Actinomycetota; class Actinomycetes; order Actinomycetales; family Cellulomonadaceae; genus Cellulomonas; species Cellulomonas hominis_A. Next base: position 11,046 of record NZ_SZYE01000096.1, read on the forward strand.
TTGAAGGCGGCCCGGATCCCGTTCACGTTCGCAGTCGCTACCGTCAGCACGCGGACCATCCAACCCCATGCCACCGACACGCACGGACGGCCCCGCCCGCGCTCACGTCCCGCCCGGCGCCCGCCCGGCCGCCCGCGCCTCGGCGCGGGCCACCACCGCCGCCACGCCGTCGAGCATCAGCCGCAGCCCCCAGTCCGGCCGCCCCTCGTCGTCCTCGGCCTCGGCGTCGTCGAACGCCCCGGCGGCCAGCGCCTGCGCGAGCACCGGGTGCTCGTCGGGGTCCGTCACCGCGCGCAGCAGCGACGCGTAGTCCAGCAGGGCCGGGTGCCCCGCCGTCGCCCCGCCGGCCGGGGGCTCCTCTCCGCCCGCGGCGGCGCCCGCCTCGGCGGCCCGCGCCGCCTGCGCCTCGGCCGCCACCACCTGGCCCTCGGCGAGCACGTGCAGGGACAGCCGCCCGACGACCGCCGTCTTCTCCGGCCAGCTCAGCGGGGTGCCGTCGAGGGCCCGCAGCCCGCGCTCCAGGAACGCCACCCGTGCGGGGCCCGGCAGCGCGGCGGCGGCCGGGGTCTGCACGGCCCACGGGTGCCGGCGCGCCAGGTCGAGCTGGTCGGCGCACCACCGCTCGAGCGCGGTCCGCCACGCGGGTGCCCCGCCGGGGTCCGCGGCGTCCGGCACCGCCTCCGCGCCCGCCACCGCCTCCGCCAGCGCGGCGTCCAGCATCACCGCGAGCAGGTCGTCCTTGCTCGACACGTACCGGTACAGCGCCATCGTCGTGACGCCGAGCCGCTCGGCCACCCGGGCCATCGACACCGCCCCGAGCCCGTCCGCGTCCGCGAGCGCGACCGCCGCCTCCGCGATGCCGGCGAGCGTCAGCCCCGGTCGCGGCCCCCGGCGCCCGACCGGCGCGGGCCGCCACAGCACGGCGAGACCCGGCGGCAGGTCCGGCCCGGCCTCCTCGTCGCCCGGCTCGCGCGCCGCGAGCGCCCGCAGCCGCGCCCGCTCGACCTGCCGGGCGGCGCGCTGCGCGGCGAGCCGGGCGTCCAGCGCCGCCTTCTGCGCCTCGCGCTCGGCCCGGTCGGCGTCGCGCTCGACCTCGCGGACCGCCCGCTCCTGCTCGGCGCGCAGCCGCTCGGCCTCCTTCTCCGCGGCGCGCGCGGCGCGGTCGCGGTCCCGCTGCGCCTTCTCGGCGTCCCGGCGGGCGCGCTCCCGGTCCTTCTCCGCGCGGGCGGCCTCCTTCTGCGCGGCGCGCTCGGCCTTCTCGCGGTCGCGGCGCAGCGCCTCGGCGTGCTTGCGCGCGTCGGCGTCGGGGGCGGGTGCGTCCGGGTCGTCCGGACGCTCGTCGTCGGGCTGCATCGGGCTCCTTGACCGTGGGCGGATCAACTGTGTACAACATACACACCGCACTATCCGTGTACGACGTAGACAGAAAGGAGCCGGCGATGGACGCTCCGATGATCGAGACCCGGGCACTCCGCAAGGCCTACGGGTCGACCACCGTGCTGACCGGCGTCGACCTCGCGGTCGGCAGGGGCCAGGTGCTGGGCCTGCTCGGGCCGAACGGCGCGGGCAAGACCACCACCGTCGAGGTCCTCAGCACGCTGCTGCGCCCCGACGGCGGCACCGCGACCGTCGCCGGGCACGACGTCGTCCGCGCACCCGACCGGGTCCGCGAGGCGATCAGCCTCACCGGCCAGTACGCGGCCGTCGACGAGCTGCTCACCGGCCGGGAGAACCTGCGGCTGATGGCCCGGCTCGCCCACCTGCCCCGCGCCGCCGGGCGGTCCCGCGGCGACGAGCTGCTCGAGCTGTTCGACCTGGTGGACGCGGCCGACCGGCTCGTCCGCACCTACTCCGGCGGGATGCGCCGCCGCCTCGACCTCGCGGTCGGGCTGCTGACCCGGCCGGCCGTGCTGTTCCTCGACGAGCCGACCACCGGGCTCGACCCCCGCAGCCGCTCCGACCTGTGGACCGTCATCCGCGAGGTCGTCGCCGGCGGCGCCACGGTGCTGCTCACCACGCAGTACCTGGACGAGGCCGACGCGCTCGCCGACCGGGTCGCCGTGCTCGACCACGGCCGGGTCATCGCCGAGGGCACGGCGACCGAGCTCAAGCGGGAGGTCGGCGCCGCGCACGTCGAGCTCCGGCTGCCCGACGGCCGTGCCGAGCGGATCGCGACCGACGCGTCCGTCGCGGACGTGCGCCGGATCCTCGCCGACGTCGAGGCGCGCCAGCTGCCCGTGGAGTCCTGGCGGGTCGCCACCCCGACGCTGGACGACGTGTTCCTCACGCTCACCGGCCGCCCGACCGCCGGCGCGGCCGCCGACGCCCGCGTGCTGGTCGGGGAGGCGTCGTGACCGCCACCGCGACCGCCGTCGCGCGCGCGGGCACCACGGCCCGCCCACCCGCCGGCGGCTGGGCGGTCCAGGACGGCGCGGCGATGATCGGGCGCAGCCTGCGCCGGTCGCTGCGCACGCCCGACACGCTCATCATGGGCATCGCCCTGCCGGTGATCCTCATGCTGCTGTTCGTCTACGTGTTCGGCGGCGCCATCCGGACCGACCAGGCCGCGTACGTCGACTACGTCGTGCCGGGCATCATCCTGCTCTGCGCGGGCTACGGGGCCGCCACCACCGCCGTCTCCGTCGCGTCCGACATGACCGGCGGGCTGATGAACCGGTTCCGCACCCTGCCGGTGCGGCCCGTCGCCGCGCTGACCGGGCACGTCGTCGAGTCCGTCGTCCGCAACGCCGTGTCGACCACCCTGGTCGTGGGCGTCGCCTACCTGACCGGGTTCCGGCCGACCGCCGGGGCGGGCGAGTGGCTGCTCACCGGCGGGCTCGTGCTGCTCTACGTGCTCGCGCTGACCTGGACGGCCGTGTGCATCGGCATGGTCTCCTCGGGACCGGAGGCCGCCAACGGGTTCACGTTCGCGATCATGTTCCTGCCCTACGTGTCGAGCGCGTTCGTGCCGCCCGCGTCGATGCCGCGGGTGCTCGAGGTGGTCGCCACGTACCAGCCCGTCACGCCGGTGACCGACACGGTGCGCGCGTGGCTGGTCGGCGCGCCGGGCGGTCAGCCGCTCGTGGCGCTGGCGTGGTGCGCGGGCCTGCTCGTGGTCGCGCGCCTGACCGCGGCCTGGCTGTTCCGGCGCCGCGCGACCCGCTGAGGGGCGTGCGACCCCCGGGGACCGTCGGCGCACGTCGCCGGCGGTCCCCGCCGTCAGAGCGGGACCCCGAGCCGGGCCGCCAGGCGCTCCGTGTCCGCGCGGTGCCGCGCGCCGCCGTCCGGGTACTCCAGGCACCACAGCAGCTGCTGGACCGCCGCCCGGTCGTCCGCGTCCGCGGGCGACCCCGGCATCGAGTCCCACAGGGCGGCCCGGGCCCCGTCCGCGTCGGCCGGCCCGGCCCACGCGCTGTCCCAGTCGAGCACCGCCGCGAGCGCCCAGCCCGGCCCCGCGGGCCGCACGAGCACGTTCGCGTGGTGCAGGTCGCCGTGCACGAGCACCGCCCCCGGGGATCCGTCGAAGAGCGGCCCGTACCGGTCGAGCGCGCGCTCGGCCGCCCCGAGCCGCCACCCGGCGGGGACCCGGGCGCGGGTCCGCGCGAGCAGCGCGTCCCGCTCCGTCGCCGGCGGGCCGCCGAGGTCGCCGAAGCCGGGCTGCG
>NZ_SZYE01000097.1 GCF_005239125.1 Cellulomonas hominis
TTCTCCGGCGGGGCCCGCGCGCCCGGCGGGGCCCGCGCGCCCGGCTGGACCCGCGCGCCCTGCCGGCGGCGAGGTCAGGCCGCGTCGGCGAACAGGTCGACCGCGGTGCCGTCCGGGTCGTGCAGGACGGCGTACCGCTGGCCCCAGAACGCGTCCCACGGGGCCAGGTGGCCGGTGAACCCGGCGTCGACCATGCGCGCGTACGTCGCGTCGACCTCCGCGGCGTCGGCGCACCGGAACGCCAGCGCGGCGCGGTGCGCGCCGGTCGGCGGCGCCCAGCCGGGGTCGAACGAGCGGATCACGTCCACGGTGTCCCAGGCGAGCCGGAGGCCGCCGGGCAGGGCGACCTCGACGTGCGGCTCGGCGTCGGCCGACGGCGGCAGGTCGAGCCCGAGGGCGCGGTAGAAGGCGAGGGTGCGCGGCAGGTCGCTCGCGACCAGGCCGATCATGTCCAGCTGCGGTGTCATGCGACGACCGTAGGCGGCGGGCCGGGCGCGGGTCGTGGACGTTCCGGACACCCGGTCCCGTCCACGAGCCGCGCCCCGCGCGTCAGCGCCTCAGCAGCCGTCCGGCCCGCACGCCTCCGCGTCCGCCGCCCCGGCGATCGTCGGGATCGCCAGCGGCGGGTTCGCGTCCGCCCACGCCTGGGACAGCAGCTGCGCGAACACCTCGACCGGCTGCGCACCGGACAGCCCGAGCCGGCGGTCGGCGACGAAGAACGGCACCCCCTGGATGCCCAGCGCGGCGGCCTCGGCCTCGTCGGCGCGCACGGCGCCGGCCCCGGCGTCGGTGGCCAGCGCGGCGCGCACGGCGTCGGCGTCCAGCCCGGCCTCGACGGCGACCTCCACCAGCACGTCCGGGTCGTCGACGACCCGCCCGTGCTCGAAGTGCGCGCTCATCAGCCGCTCGACGACCTCGGCGGCCGCGGCGTCGCCGCCCAGCGAGGCGGCGACGTGCACCAGCCGGTGCGCGTCGAACGTGTTCGCCGGGACGACCCGGTCGAAGTCGTACGCCAGGCCGACGGACGCGGCGACGGCCGTCACCTGGTCGAACATCTGCCGCACCTGGTCGACGGGCATGCCCTTGCGCTCGGACAGCATCTGGGCCTCGGTGAGCCCGGGGTGGGCCGTGGACGGCTCGGCGTCCGGCTGCAGCTCGAACGAGCGCCACGTCACGCGGACGTGGTCGCGGTGCTCGAACGCCGCCAGCGCGGCCGCGAACCGGCGCTTGCCGATGTAGCACCAGGGGCAGGCGATGTCGGACCAGATCTCGACGTGCAGGTCTCTCATGCGGTCAGGAGCACCTTTCCGGTGGTGGCCCGGCCCTCGAGCGCGCGGTGCGCCTCGGCGGCCTCGGCCAGGGGGTAGGTCGCGCCGACGCGGACGTCGAGGGCGCCCGCGGCGACGGCCGCGAACAGCTCGTCGGCCCGCCGGGTCAGCTCGTCCCGGGTGGCGGTGTAGTGGCCCAGGGTGGGCCGGGTGAGGAACAGCGACCCGGCGGCGTTGAGCCGCTGCGGGTCGAACGGCGGCACGGGGCCGGAGGACGCGCCGAACAGCGCGAGACCGCCGCGGGGCCGCAGCGACGCCAGCGAGGCGTCGAAGGTGCTCGCGCCGACCCCGTCGAACACCGTGTGCACGCCGCGGCCGCCGGTCAGGTCGCGCACCAGCGCGGGCAGCTCCGACGTCAGGTCGTCGAGCTCGGTGTACCGGATGACCTCGGCGGCGCCGGCGGCGCGGGACAGCGCCTCCTTCTCGGGGGTGCCGACGGTGGTGATGACGCGCGCGCCCCGCGCGGCGGCGAGCTGGGTGAGCAGCAGGCCGACGCCGCCGGCGCCGGCGTGCACCAGCACGTCCTGCCCCTCGAGGACCGGGAAGGTCGAGGTGACGAGGTAGTGCGCCGTGAGGCCCTGGAGCGGCAGCGCGGCGGCGACGTCCTCGGCCACCCCGTCCGGCACCCGCAGCGCGACGGCCTCGGGCACGACGACCAGCTCCGCGTAGGAGGAGGGTGCCGAGGCCCAGGCGACCAGGTCGCCGACCGCGAACTCGCGCACCTCGCGGCCCACGGCCTCGACGACGCCCGCGCCCTCGGACCCGGGCACGTGCGGGAACGGCATCGCGTACACGCCGCTGCGCCGGTAGGTGTCGATGAAGTTGACCCCCGCGGCGCTCAGCCGCACCAGGAGGTCGCGCGGACCCGGCAGCGGGTCGGGGATCTCGTCGGGCACCAGGACGTCGGGTCCACCGGGCTCGGTGGCGAGGACAGCGTGCATACGATCAGCAACGACGCGCCCCGCCCGGACATTCCGGCCACGTCAGGGTCCGGCCCGCCCGGTGCGGCCAGGGCCCGCCGGCTCCCCGTCGCCACCCGATCGTCGCGTGACCACCCGACGGACCCGGTGGTCACGGGACGATCGGGTGGGCACCGGGGGCCTCGGCCCACCTCGCACGCCCGCCCGGCGCGCCGCGGCCGGTCGATGCATCAGTGTGCACTCGGGTGTATGGTCATGCACATGTCCTTCTCCGTCGCCGTCGCGGGCGCCTCCGGGTACGCCGGCGGCGAGACCCTGCGGCTCCTGCTCGGCCACCCCGAGGCCGAGGTCGGCGCGCTCACCGCCCACTCCAACGCCGGCACCCGGCTCGGCGCGCACCAGCCGCACCTGCGCGGGCTCGCGGACCGCGTGCTGGCCCCGACCTCGGTCGACGAGCTCCTCGGGCACGACGTCGTGGTGCTGGCGCTGCCGCACGGCGCTTCGGGCGAGATCGCCGCGGCGCTCGCGGACCGGGGCGACGGCGCGCTGGTCGTGGACCTGGGCGCGGACCACCGGCTGACCGACGCCGAGGCGTGGCGCCGGTTCTACGGCACGGAGCACGCGGGCACCTGGCCCTACGGCATGCCCGAGCTGCTGCACGCGGGGGAGACCACGCCGTCGGCCCAGCGCGCGGCGCTCGCGCGGGCCCGCCGCATCGCCGTCCCCGGCTGCAACGTCACCGCCGTGACCCTCGCGCTCCAGCCGGGTGTCGCCGCGGGCGTCCTCGACCCGGCCGACGTGGTGGCCGTGCTCGCGGTCGGCTACTCCGGCGCCGGCAAGTCGCTCAAGACCCACCTGCTCGCGTCCGAGGCCCTCGGCTCCGCCCAGCCGTACGCGGTCGGCGGCACGCACCGACACATCCCGGAGATCCAGCAGAACCTCGGCGTCGCCGGGGCCGCCGCGGTCGGGGTGTCGTTCACCCCCGTGCTGGTCCCGATGTCCCGGGGCATCCTCGCGACCGTGACCGCGCCGCTGGCTCCCGGCGCCGACGCCGCCGCCGTGCGCGCCGCCTGGGAGACCGCCTACGCCGCCGAGCCGTTCGTCGAGCTGCTGCCCGAGGGGGAGTGGCCGACCACAGGCGTCACCACGGGCGCGAACACCGCGCTCGTCCAGGTGACCGTCGACGAGGCCGCCGGCAAGGTCGTCGCGCTGTGCGCGCTGGACAACCTGGTCAAGGGCACCGCGGGCGCCGCGGTGCAGTCGCTGAACCTCGCGCTCGGGCTGCCCGAGCGCACCGGCCTCACCACCGAGGGAGTCGCCCCGTGACCGCCGCCATCGAAGCGGGCGTGACCGCGCCCGCCGGCTTCCGCGCCGCGGGCGTGACCGCCGGCCTCAAGCCGTCCGGGAAGCCGGACGTCGCCCTCGTCGTCAACGACGGCCCCCTGCAGGTGGCCGCGGGCGTGTTCACGTCCAACCGCGTCGTCGCGGCGCCGGTCGTCTGGTCCCGCCAGGCGGTGTCGGACGGCGTGGCCACCGCGGTGGTGCTGAACTCCGGCGGTGCCAACGCGTGCACCGGCCCGGAGGGCTTCGGCGACACGCACGCGACCGCCGAGCACGTCGCCGAGGTGCTCGGCACCTCCGCGGGCGACGTCCTGGTCTGCTCGACCGGTCTGATCGGCGAGCGGCTGCCGATGGACCTGCTCCTCGCCGGCGTCGACGGCGCCGCCGCGGCCCTCAGCGTCGACGGCGGCCCCGACGCCGCCACCGCGATCATGACCACGGACACCGTGAGCAAGACCGCCGCGGTGGCCGGTGACGGCTGGACCGTCGGCGGCATGGCGAAGGGGGCGGGCATGCTCGCCCCGGGCCTCGCCACGATGCTGGTCGTGCTCACCACCGACGCGGTCGTCACCGCCGAGCAGGCCGACGCCGCGCTGCGCGGCGCCACCCGGACCACGTTCGACCGGGTGGACTCGGACGGCTGCATGTCGACCAACGACACGGTCCTGCTGCTCGCCTCCGGCGCCAGCGGCGTGACCCCCGACCCCGAGGCGTTCGCCGCCGCGGTGTCCGCCGCCTCCGCCGACCTGGCCCGGCAGCTCGTCGGGGACGCAGAGGGCGCCTCGCACGACATCGCCGTCACCGTCATGGGCGCGACCTCCGAGGAGGCGGCCGTCGCCGTCGCCCGCGCCGTGACCCGGTCGAACCTGTTCAAGGCCGCCGTGTTCGGCAACGACCCGAACTGGGGCCGGGTGCTCGCCGCGGTCGGCACGGTGCCCGAGGAGGTCGCGCCGTACGACGCCGGCCGCCTCGACGTGTCCATCAACGGCGTCCAGGTGTGCCGGTCCGGCGGGGTGGGGGAGCCGCGCGACCTCGTCGACCTGGCGGCGGCCCGCGAGGTGCGGGTCGACGTCGACCTGCACGCCGGCGACGCCACCGCGACTGTCTGGACCAACGACCTGACCCACGACTACGTCCACGAGAACAGCGCGTACTCCACATGAGCCTGCAGGCACCGCCCCCGCACGACGACGCGTTCGACACGCGCACCGACCTGCGCCCCGACCAGAAGGCCGAGGTGCTGATCCAGGCGCTGCCCTGGCTGCAGCGGTTCGCCGGCGCGCTCGTCGTCGTGAAGTACGGCGGCAACGCGATGGTCGACGACGACCTGAAGCGCGCGTTCGCCGAGGACATGGTGTTCCTGCGCCAGGTCGGCCTGCGGCCGGTCGTCGTGCACGGCGGCGGCCCGCAGATCAACGCCATGCTCGACCGGCTCGGCATCGAGTCCGAGTTCCGCGGCGGCCTGCGCGTCACCACCCCCGAGGCGATGGACGTCGTCCGGATGGTGCTCACCGGCCAGGTGTCCCGCGAGCTCGTCGGCCTGCTGAACGCGCACGGCCCGTACGCGGTGGGCCTGTCCGGCGAGGACGGCGGCCTGCTGCAGGCCCGCCGGCGCACCGCCACGGTCGACGGGCAGCAGGTCGACGTCGGCCAGGTCGGCGACGTCGTCGAGGTGAACCCCGGTGCGGTGCACGACCTGCTCGACGCCGGGCGCATCCCCGTCGTGTCGACGGTCGCGCCCGACATCGACGACCCGACCCAGGTGCTCAACGTCAACGCGGACACCGCGGCGGCGGCGCTCGCGGTGGCGCTCGGCGCGCGCAAGCTCATCGTCCTCACCGACGTCGAGGGCCTGTACACGTCCTGGCCCGACCGGTCCTCGCTCGCGCGGCGGATCCGGGCGGGCGCGCTCGCCGACCTCCTGCCGTCCCTCGACGCCGGCATGCGCCCCAAGATGGAGGCCTGCTGGCGCGCGGTCACGGGCGGTGTCGGCCGCGCGCACGTCATCGACGGCCGCCAGGCCCACTCGGTCCTGGTCGAGGTCTTCACGTCCGACGGCATCGGCACGATGGTGCTGCCCGACGACGAGCCCACCCCCTCGCCCTTCACGTCCCCGATCCCGCGGGTCCTGCCGGCCCCGACCGCCCCCCACGTCCCCGAGGTGAGCTGAGTGACCGAGCAGCACCTGGAGCCCCAGGACCCCGCCGCGCTGGCCGGCGCCGACTCCGTGGCCCACTGGACCGAGCGCTACGGCCACGCGCTCATGGACACCTTCGGCGCGCCGCAGCGCGTGCTGGTCCGCGGCGAGGGCCCGTACGTGTGGGACGCCGACGGCTTCCGCTACCTGGACCTGCTCGGCGGCATCGCGGTCAACTCGCTGGGCCACGCGCACCCGACGCTGACCGCGGCGATCTCCGCGCAGCTCGGCACGCTGGGCCACATCTCCAACTTCTTCGCGAGCCCGACGCAGATCGCGCTGGCCGAGCGGCTGCTCGCCGTCGCCGACGCGCCGGAGGGGTCCCGGGTGTTCCTGACGAACTCCGGCACCGAGGCGAACGAGGCCGCGTTCAAGATGGCCCGGCGCAACAGCGAGGGCCCCGGCGGCGTCCGGCGCACCCGGGTCCTGGCGCTCGAGGGCGCGTTCCACGGCCGGTCGATGGGTGCCCTCGCGCTCACGTCCAAGGCCGCGTACCGCGAGCCGTTCGAGCCGCTGCCCGGCGGGGTGGAGTTCCTGCCGTTCGGCGACACCGCGGCGCTGGAGGCGGCGTTCGCCGACGGCGCCGGGGACACGGTCGCCGCGGTGTTCCTCGAGCCGATCCAGGGGGAGGCCGGCGTGCTGCCGCTGCCGCCGGGCTACCTGGTCCGTGCCCGCGAGCTCACCGAGGCGCACGGCGCGCTGCTGGTCCTCGACGAGGTGCAGACCGGCATGGGTCGCACCGGCACCTGGCTCGCGCACCAGCACCCGCACCTCGGCGGCGGCATCCGCCCGGACGTCGTCACGCTGGCCAAGGGCCTGGGCGGCGGCTTCCCGGTCGGCGCGGTCGTGGCGTACGGCGAGCGGGCGGCGACGCTGCTCGGGCGCGGCCAGCACGGCACGACCTTCGGCGGCAACCCGGTGGCCTCGGCCGCGGCGCTGGCGACCATCGGCGTGATCGAGCGCGACGGGCTGCTGGCGCACGTGACGGAGCTGGGCGCCTGGTGGCGGGCGCAGATCGCCGCGCTCGGGCACCCGCTGGTGGCCGAGGTGCGTGGCGAGGGCCTGCTCGTCGCGGTCCAGCTCACGGCGCCGGTGGCGGCCGAGGTCGCCTCCCGCGCGCTGGCGGCCGGGTTCATCGTCAACCCGTGCACCCCGCAGACCATCCGGCTCGCCCCGCCGTACGTGCTCACCCGGGAGCAGGCGGCGACGTTCACCGACTTCCTCGCGGCGCTGCCGCACGACCTGGAGGCCGCGTCGTGAGGCACTTCCTGCGGGACGACGACTTGTCGCCGGCCGAGCAGGCCGAGGTCCTCGAGCTCGGGCTCGCGCTGCGCGGCGACCGGTTCGCCCGCCGCCCGCTCGACGGCCCCCGCGCCGTGGCGATCATCTTCGACAAGCCCACGCTGCGCACCCAGGTGTCGTTCACGACGGGCGTCGCCGAGCTCGGCGGCTACCCGCTGCTGGTCGACGGGAACCTGGCGCGGATCGGTGTCCGGGAGTCGATCGCCGACACCGCCCGCGTGCTCGGCCCCCAGGTCGCGGCGGTCGTCTGGCGCACCCACGCGCAGGCGCGGATCGAGGAGATGGCCGCGCACGCCGGGGTCCCGGTCGTGAACGCGCTGACCGACGACTTCCACCCGTGCCAGATCCTCGCGGACCTGCTGACGATCGCCCAGCACCGGGGCGGGGTCGCGGCGCTGCGCGGGCTCACGCTGGCGTACACCGGCGACGGGTCGAACAACATGGCGCAGTCGTACCTGCTGGGCGGCGCGACCGCCGGGATGCACGTGCGGATCGCCACCCCGGCGGCGTACCGCCCCGCGGCGGAGGTGGTCGGCGCGGCCGCCGCGATCGCGGCCCGGACCGGCGGCTCGGTCGAGGTGACCGACGACCTGGCCGCGGCCGTCACCGGCGCGGACGCCGTGGCCACGGACACCTGGGTCTCGATGGGCCAGGAGGCCGAGGCGGCGGAGCGGGAGCGCCCGTTCGTGCCGTACCGGCTCGACTCCGCGGCGCTCGCCCTCGCCGCCCCCGACGCGCTCGTGCTGCACTGCCTGCCGGCCTACCGGGGCAAGGAGATCACCGCCGAGGTGCTGGACGGCCCGCAGTCGGTCGTCTGGGACGAGGCGGAGAACCGGCTGCACGCGCAGAAGGCGCTGCTGGCCTGGCTGCTGGAGCGTGCGGCGTGACCGCGGCCACCGGCCGGGCGGACGAGCCCGCCGCCACCACCGGCCGGGTCCCGTCGACCAAGGCCGCCCGGCACGCGCTGATCCGCGACGTGCTCTCCCGGCAGTCGGTGCATTCGCAGTCCGAGCTCGCCGACCTGCTGGCCCACCAGGGCGTCACCGTCACCCAGGCCACGCTGTCGCGGGACCTCGTCGAGCTCCGGGCCGTGAAGATCCGCACGCCCGCCGGGTCGCTCGCGTACGCGGTGCCGGGGGAGGGCGGCGACCGGTCGCCGGCCCCCGTCGTCGACGCCGAGGCGCTCGCCTCCCGGCTCGCCCGGCTGTGCTCCGAGCTGCTCGTGACGGCCGAGGCCTCCGGCAGCCTCGTCGTCCTGCGCACCCCGCCCGGGGCCGCCCAGTTCCTCGCCTCCGCGATCGACCACTCGGTGCTCCCGGGCGTGCTCGGCACCATCGCGGGGGACGACACCGTCCTCGTCATCGCCCGCGAGGGCGCCGACGGTCCCGAGGGCACCGCGCTGGCCGCGCGGTTCCTCGAGCTGGCGACGACCGGCTGACGCGCCGGCCCGCCCCCTCCTGCTCCGCACCACTCACGACACCGAAAGAGAAGACACATGACTGAGCGCGTCGTCCTCGCCTACTCGGGCGGCCTGGACACCTCCGTGGGCATCGGCTGGATCGCCGAGGCGACCGGCGCCGAGGTGATCGCCGTGGCGGTCGACGTCGGCCAGGGCGGCGAGGACCTCGAGGTCATCCGCCAGCGCGCCCTCGACTGCGGCGCCGTCGAGGCGTACGTCGCCGACGCCCGCGACGAGTTCGCGGCCGAGTACTGCATGCCCGCGCTGCGCGCGAACGGCATGTACCTCGACCGGTACCCGCTGGTGTCCGCGCTGTCCCGTCCGGTCATCGTCAAGCACCTGGTGCGGGCCGCCCGCCAGTTCGGCGCCACGACGGTCGCCCACGGCTGCACCGGCAAGGGCAACGACCAGGTGCGGTTCGAGGTCGGCATCACCTCGCTCGCCCCGGACCTCAAGTGCCTCGCGCCGGTGCGCGACCTGGCGCTGACCCGCGACAAGGCCATCGAGTTCGCCGAGCGCAAGAAGCTGCCGATCGCGACCACCAAGCACAACCCGTTCTCCATCGACCAGAACGTGTGGGGCCGCGCCGTCGAGACCGGCTTCCTCGAGGACATCTGGAACGAGCCGACGAAGGACGTCTACACCTACACCGACGACCCGACGTTCCCGCCGGTCGCCGACGAGGTCGTCATCACGTTCCAGCAGGGCGTCCCGGTGGCCCTCGACGGCGTGCCGGTCACCCCGCTGCAGGCCATCCAGGAGATGAACCGCCGCGCGGGCGCTCAGGGCGTCGGCCGGATCGACATCGTCGAGGACCGCCTCGTGGGCATCAAGTCCCGCGAGGTCTACGAGGCGCCGGGCGCCATCGCGCTCATCGCCGCGCACCAGGAGCTCGAGAACGTCACCGTCGAGCGCGAGCAGGCCCGGTTCAAGCGCCAGGTCGAGCAGCGCTGGACCGAGCTGGTCTACGACGGCCAGTGGTTCTCGCCGCTCAAGAAGTCGCTCGACACCTTCATCGACGACACCCAGCGCTACGTCTCCGGCGAGGTGCGCATGGTCCTGCACGGCGGCCGCGCGACGGTCACCGGCCGGCGCTCCGAGACCTCGCTGTACGACTTCAACCTCGCGACCTACGACTCGGGCGACACGTTCGACCAGTCCGCCGCGCGCGGGTTCATCGAGATCTACGGCCTGTCGTCCAAGCTCGCCGCCGCGCGCGACGTGAAGTTCGGCAACGCGGAGGACCTCGGCTCGCAGGGCGGCATCGGTGCCTGAGCAGGCCGGCGCGCTGTGGGGCGGCCGGTTCGCCGGCGGCCCCGCCGACGCCCTCGCCGCCCTGTCGAAGTCGACGCAGTTCGACTGGCGCCTCGCGCCGCAGGACATCGCGGGGTCCCGCGCGCACGCCCGCGTGCTGCACGCGGCGGGCCTGCTGGACGACGCGGCGCTGGCCGGGATGCTCGACGCGCTCGACCGCCTGGCGGCCGACGTCGCGTCGGGGGCGTTCGTCGCCGCCGAGTCGGACGAGGACGTGCACGGCGCGCTGGAGCGCGGGCTGATCGAGCGCGCCGGGGCCGACCTCGGCGGGCGGCTGCGCGCCGGGCGGTCCCGGAACGACCAGATCGCGACGCTCGTGCGGATGTACCTGCGGGACGAGGCCCGCGCGATCGTCGGGCTGACCCTCGACGTCGTCGACGCGCTGGTGGCCCAGGCCGAGGCCGCGGGCGACGCGATCATGCCGGGGCGCACCCACCTGCAGCACGCGCAGCCGGTGCTGCTCGCGCACCACCTGCTGGCGCACGCGTGGCCGCTGCTGCGGGACGTCGAGCGGTACGCCGACTGGGACCGCCGCGCCGCGGTGTCCCCGTACGGCTCGGGCGCGCTGGCCGGGTCCTCGCTGGGTCTCGACCCGGCGGCCGTGGCGGCCGAGCTCGGCTTCGACGCCCCCGTGGAGAACTCGATCGACGGCACCGCGTCCCGCGACGTCGTGGCCGAGTTCGCCTGGGTGTCCGCGATGCTCGGCGTCGACCTGTCCCGCCTCGCCGAGGAGGTCGTCCTGTGGTCGACCGTCGAGTTCGGGTTCGTCCGGCTGGACGACGCCTACTCGACCGGGTCGAGCATCATGCCGCAGAAGAAGAACCCCGACGTCGCCGAGCTCGCCCGCGGCAAGGCGGGGCGGCTGGTCGGCGACCTCACGGGGCTGCTCACCACGCTCAAGGGGCTGCCGCTCGCGTACAACCGGGACCTCCAGGAGGACAAGGAGCCGGTGTTCGACCAGGTCGACACCCTCACCGTCCTGCTGCCGGCGTTCGCCGGCATGGTCGCGACCGTGCGGTTCGACACCGAGCGGATGGCGTCCCTCGCCCCGCGCGGCTTCTCGCTCGCGACGGACATCGCCGAGTGGCTCGTCCGCGAGGGCGTGCCGTTCCGGGTGGCGCACGAGGTCGCGGGCGCGTGCGTCCGGGCCTGCGAGCAGCACGAGCCGCCGGTGGAGCTGTGGGAGCTGACGGACGACGAGCTCGCCGCGATCCACCCGGCGCTGACCCCCGCGGTGCGGTCGGTGCTGAGCGTCGAGGGCTCGGTCGCGTCGCGGTCCGCGCACGGCGGGACCGCGCCGGTGCGGGTCGCGGAGCAGCTGGCGCGTGCGCGCGCCCGGGCGGCCGAGCTGCGCACGTGGGCGTCCTGACGTCTGGCACGATCGCCGCGTGGACCCGCTGAGCGCGCAGCAGGGGCACGAGGACGCCGCGGGCGTCGTCGTGCCCCTGCTGCTGTCCGCGCCGCGGCGGCTGGGCCCGGTCCGGGTGCTGGCCGTCGACGGCCCGGCGGGGTCGGGCAAGACCACGCTCGCCGGAACGGTCGCGCGCCGGTGCGCGGAGGCGGGGGTGCGCGCGCACGTCGTGCACATGGACGACCTCTACGCCGGCTGGTCGGGCCTCGAGGGCGACCTGTGGCCCCGGCTCGCCGCGCAGGTGCTCGAGCCGCTGCGCCGCGGGCTGCCCGGCCGGTTCCAGCGGTACGACTGGCACGCCGGGCGGTTCGACGGCTGGGTCGACGTGCCGGTCCCGGACGTGCTGGTGCTGGAGGGCTGCGGGTGCGGGCGGCGCGCGGCGGCCGGCGACCTGTCGCTGCTGGTGTGGGTCGAGGCCGACGACCGGACGCGGCTGGCGCGCGGGCTGGAGCGTGACGGCGCGGCCGCCCGGCCGCACTGGGAGCGGTGGATGCGCGACGAGGCGGCGCACTTCGCGCGGGAGGGCACCCGTGGACGCGCCGACGTGCGGGTCGACGCATGGGGCAGGATGGCCCGGTGAGCCAGCCGGTCCAGGGGAGCGCGGCGGACGACGCGCGCGGCGCGACGGCCGCCGGTGCGCCCCACCCCCGCGCCGGCCGCCCCGACGACGGCGTGCCGGGCGTCGTCCCCGCGCGGACCTGGTTCGGCCGGCCGGTGCTCGCCGTCGCCCCCGACCTGCTCGGCGCCTACGTGACCGTGCGGTCCGACGAGGGCGACGTCACGCTGCGCATCACCGAGGTCGAGGCGTACGCCGGGGAGGTGGACCCGGGCTCGCACGCCTTCCGCGGGCGTACCGCGCGCAACGCCGTGATGTTCGGGGAGCCCGGCCGGCTGTACGTTTACCGGCACCTCGGCCTGCACCACTGCGTCAACGTCGTGACCGGGCCCGCCGGCGCGGCGTCCGCGGTGCTGCTGCGCGCGGGCGAGGTCGTCGACGGCGTCGAGCTCGCCCGGGAGCGGCGGCTGCGCTCCGGCGTCGTCGACTCCGACCGGCAGATCGCGCGCGGCCCGGCGCGGCTCGCGGTCGCCCTCGGCCTGGACCTCGCCGACTACGGCGCCGACCTGACGGAGCCCGGCGGGCGCGTCGTGGTGCACCGGGACCCCGACGCGGTGGTGGGCGCGCACGCGACCGGGCCGCGGGTCGGTGTCTCCGGGCCCGGGGGCGACGCGACCCGGTACCCCTGGCGGTTCTGGCTCGCCGGCGAGCCCACCGTGTCCGCCTTCCGGCCCGCGTATCGCCGGCCGGCGTCGGCAACCCCGCAGCGCGGGACGACGCCGGCATGACCTCTTCCGCCGACGGCGCGGCCCCGCGGCCGCGCGATGCAAGGAGCACGACGTGACCCACCTCCTGGACGAGCTCGCCTGGCGCGGCCTCGTCGCCCAGACCACCGACCTCGACGCGCTGCGCGAGGCGTTCGACGCCGGGCCGGTGACCTTCTACGCCGGGTTCGACCCGACCGCGCCCTCGTTGCACCACGGGCACCTCGTGCAGCTGGTGCTCATGCGGCACCTGCAGCTCGCCGGGCACCACCCGCTCGCGCTGGTCGGCGGCGCCACCGGCCTCATCGGCGACCCCCGGATGTCGGGGGAGCGCGTCCTCAACACCAAGGACACCGTCGCCGAGTGGGTGCAGCGCCTGCAGCACCAGATCAGCCGGTTCCTCGACTTCGACGGGGACAACCCGGCGCGCATGGTGAACAACCTCGACTGGACCGGCGAGCTCACCGCGATCGACTTCCTGCGCGAGGTCGGCAAGCACTACCGGCTCGGCACCATGCTCGCCAAGGACACCGTCGCCCGCCGGCTGGCGTCCGACGAGGGCATCTCGTTCACCGAGTTCAGCTACCAGATCCTGCAGGGCATGGACTACCTGGAGCTGCACCGCCGGCACGGCTGCACGCTGCAGACCGGCGGCAACGACCAGTGGGGCAACCTGCTGTCGGGCGTCGAGCTGATCCGCAAGGCCGAGCACGCGTCGGTGCACGCGCTCACCACGCCGCTCATCACGAAGGCGGACGGCACCAAGTTCGGCAAGTCCGAGGGCGGCGCCATCTGGCTCGACCCCGAGATGATGAGCCCGTACGCCTTCTACCAGTTCTGGCTCAACCAGGACGACGCCGAGGTCATCGGCTACCTCAAGGTGTTCACGTTCCGCACCCGGGAGCAGATCGCCGAGCTCGAGGAGGCGGTGGCCGCCCGGCCGGCGGCGCGCGAGGCGCAGCGGGCGCTCGCCTACGACGTGACGTCGTTGGTGCACGGGGTCGACGCGACCGAGAAGGTCATCGCCGCGAGCCGCGCGCTCTTCGGCGGCGGGGACCTCGGGGAGCTGGACGCCGCCACGCTGACCGCTGCGGTCGCCGAGCTGCCGTCGGCGGACGTCGCGGTGGGCGACCCCCTGGTCGACGTCCTGGCGGCGACCGGTCTGGTCGCGAGCAAGGGCGCGGCCCGGCGGGCGGTCGCCGAGGGCGGGGCGAACGTGAACAACCGGAAGATCACCGACGAGGCCGCCGTCGTCGAGGCCGACGACCTGCTGCACGGGAAGTTCCTCGTGCTGCGCCGCGGGAAGCGGACCCTCGCGGTGGCGCGGGTGGCCGGGGCCTGACGACGCGGTGTCCGACCGCGGGCGCGGTCGGACGGGAGGGGCGGTCCGCGGGCGCGGACCGCCCCTCCCGCGTCCGGGGCCGCCGGCGCCCGGTTGCGCGTCGCGCCGCGGTCGACCACGCTGGGATCAGTGCGTACGGGAGGGGACCGAGGTCCCGGGCCCGGCGCCAGCGGTCACCCCGGCCGCCGAGGGGCGAAAGCCCAGGTGGGACGGGGTACGGGGAGCGCCCCGGACGCCGGTTTGACGTCGGTCGGACGGCGTGCGTAAGGTATCTCCTCGTCGCCCGGCAGGGAGGAACGGACACCGAGGGTCACCCCGGTGGCTGGTCCCGCGGACGGCACAACCCCAGCACGGCCACCAGGCGCTCCGGCGTCCGATCGGTCGTGCAGGACCGGGACAACGTTTCCGTTGTGTTTGCGAAATGGCGCGGACAATGCGGGGCGAAAATCCTGGTAGAGTTTCGGAACGTCAGAGCGGCTCGGATGAGCGGTTCGGACGGGAAAGAAGCTCTGGTAGAGTTCAGGAAAGCGGGATGCGCCGGAAGGCGCGGAACGCGGCCAGGAACTCTGGTAGATTGGAACCGAGCCTCCGGCCGGGAGCCCTGCGAAGGGTGAACGGGGGATGCGCGTCTGTTCTTTGAGAACTCAACAGTGTGCCTAGTAGTTGATGCCAAGATGGTTCATCGGCTCGGGTGGTCGTTCCCGTTCGGGGGTGGCTGGTCGTGGTCGGTGGGTCTTGGTTGATA
>NZ_SZYE01000098.1 GCF_005239125.1 Cellulomonas hominis
GCCGCGCCGGCGGGTGGCGGCGGGGTGCTGCTGGGGCTGGTCATCGGACGCTGTCCTTCCGGGTACGGGGGCTGCCACGACGGCGCAGGCGGGCGGCCGCCGCTGCCGCGCCGCAGCGCGCTGACGAGGATGACGATCCCGGCGACCACGACCGCGAACCACGCGAGGCCGCTGAACCAGCCGGACCGGAACGGCCCCCAGCTGAACCACCAGTCGCCGGAGCTGAACCCGATGACCACGAGGGCGATCGAGCCGAGCAGGGCGACGTCGAAGTTCCCGCGGATGGTCTCCTCGAGGTGGATCCGGCCGTCGGTCTGCTCGGGGAGCAGGGCCCAGGCGATGCCGTACAGGACGAAGCCGAAGCCCATGAGCAGGGAGACGCCGACCAGACCACGGGCGAGCAGCGGGTCGATGCCGAACCGGGCGGCGAGCCCGCCGGCGACGCCGCCGACCCAGCGGTCCTGGGAGCGGTAGACCCCGGCGCGCCGGATCGCCGCGAAGAAGCCCGTCATCCCGTTGCCGTCGGACGGGGGTGCAGGAGGAGGCACGGGGCCGCGGGCGCCGGGGCCGCTCGGCGGCACGGTGCCCGACCCGCGGTCGGCGCTGTCGTTCGTCATGGCTCGATCCTGGCGCGCCGGGCGACCCCGACGACATCGGGTACCCCCCTGACCCGCCCCTGATCGTGGGCCGGGGTCCCCTGATCCTGGGTCCCGGGCGCCCTCCCGGGGCCCGCGACGTGTGACGATCAGGGCATGGAGTCCCCGTCCCGCCTGCCGCTGCGGCGCCCGGAGCGCGGCCGCGTCGTCGGCGGCGTCGCGGCCGGCCTCGCGCTGCACCTGGGCGTGTCGGTGCGCCTGGTGCGCGTGCTGTTCGCGCTGCTGACGCCGGTCGGCGGGATCGGCGTGGCCCTGTACGTGTTCTGGTGGGTGACCATCCCCGTGGGCGACCCCGCGGCCGCGGCCGACGCCGCGCGCCCGGCGGACCTGTCCCGTCTGCACCGCCCGCTCGAGCACGACGCCGTGCAGCGGCTGCGCCGGCTGCCGTGGACCGAGATCGCGGTCGGGGTGGCGCTGCTGGCGGGCGCGGTCGCGCTGCTGCTGGCGCGCACGGGTACGGACGTGGTGGGCAACTGGGTGGTCCCGGTCCTGCTGCTGGTCGCGGGGGCGGCGCTGGCGTGGAGCCAGCTGGACGCGGTGCAGCGGGAGCGCCGGGGCGGCAGCCGGGGTCCGGTCAGCGTGCTGCGGCTGGCCGGTGGCCTGGTCATCGCCGGCGTCGGGGTGCTGCTGCTGGTCGGCCAGGACGCGACCCCCGGGACCCTGGTGCAGTCGACGGTCGCGGCGGTCGCGGTGCTCGGCGGCGTCGCCCTGGTGCTCGCGCCGTGGTGGCTGCGGCTGGTGCGCGAGCTCGGCGACGAGCGCGCCGCCCGCGCCCGCGAGTCGGAGCGTGCCGACATCGCCGCCCACCTGCACGACTCCGTGCTGCAGACCCTGGCGCTGATCCGCGCCCGCGCGGACGACCCGACCGAGGTCGCGCGGATGGCGCGCGCCCAGGAGCGCGAGCTGCGCGCGTGGCTGTACGACGACCGCCCGGCGCCCGGCACCTCGGTGGCGGCCGTGCTGGCGGCGATCGTCGCGGAGATCGAGGACACCCGCACCGGCCCCGACGGCGAGGCGGTCACGATCGAGACCGTCGTCGTCGGGGACACGGAGCCCGACGCCAGCACGGACGCGCTGCTGCAGGCGACCCGCGAGGCGCTGCTGAACGCGGTGCGGCACGGGCGCCCGCCGGTGTCGCTCTACCTGGAGGCCGGGCCGGACGAGGTCGAGGTGTTCGTGCGGGACCGCGGGGACGGCTTCGACCCCGAGGCGGTGCCGAGCGACCGGTTCGGGGTCCGGGAGTCCATCCTGGGGCGGGTGCGGCGCCGGGGCGGGACGGCGTCGGTGGTGTGCAAGGACGGCGGCGGCACCGAGGTGCGGCTGCGGATGCCGCTGGTGCGTGAGCCCGCGGCGGCGGAGGACGAGAGGACGATGCAGGGATGAACGACGCTCCGGTCGACGTGGTGCTGGTCGACGACCACCTGATGTTCCGCGCGGGCGTGAAGGCGTCCCTCGACGACCGGGTGGACGTCGTCGGCGAGGCCGCCACGGTCGACGAGGCGATCCAGGTCGTCCGCGCGACGCAGCCGCCGGTCGTCCTGCTCGACGTGCACCTGCCCGGCGGCGACGGCGGCGGCGGTGCCGAGGTGATCCGCGCGTGCACCGACCTGCTCGGCGGCACCCGGTTCCTCGCGCTGTCCGTGTCGGACGCCGCCGAGGACGTCGTGGCCGTGATCCGCGCCGGCGCGCGGGGCTACGTCACCAAGGCGATCTCGGGTCCGGACCTGTGCGACGCGGTGCTGCGGGTGGCCGGCGACGACGCGGTGTTCTCGCCCCGGCTCGCCGGGTTCGTGCTGGACGCGTTCGGCGCCGCGGCGGGTGACGTGGCCACGGGCGACGACGAGCTCGACCGGCTGTCGGCGCGCGAGCGCGAGGTCATGCGGCTGATCGCGCGGGGGTACTCCTACCGCGAGGTGGCGGGGGAGCTGTTCATCTCGATCAAGACGGTCGAGACGCACGTGTCGGCGGTGCTGCGGAAGCTGCAGCTGTCGTCGCGGCACGAGCTGACCCGGTGGGCGGCGGCGCGCCGGCTGCTCTGAGCCGGGGCGCCGCCCGCGGCGTCAGCCGATGTTGCACTCGTAGCGCACGCCGTCGACGTAGTGCACGCCGTCGCCCAGGTCGGCGCAGGTCTCGACGAGCGAGGCGATGCCGAACGCGCCGAGCGCGAGGGCGACGACCCCGGCGACGAGCCAGAGCGCGCCCACGACCACGCCCGCCACCGCGAGGCCGCGGCCGGGGACGCCGCCGCGGCGGCCGCGCACCAGCACGATGATGCTGATCACGAGCCCGACGAGGGCCGTGCACGGGATGACGGCGGTGACGAGGCCGACGATCGCGAGCGTCGGCGAGGGCGCCGGCTGCGGCGGGACCGGGTACGGCCCGGGGACGGCCGCGGGGTCCGGGTAGCCGGGGGCACCGGCCTGCGACGCGGTGCCGCCCGGCTGCGGGTACGCCCCGGGCGCGGGGTACGACGGCCCCGGTGCCGGCTGCGCGGGGCCGGGCTGCGGGTACGCCCCGGGCGTCGGCTGCGACGCGCCGGTGGGCGACTCGCCGGGGTTCGGGTGCTCGGGGGTGGTCATGACATCCTCGGGGTTCGGGCTCGTCGGGCACAGCGGTGCGCGGCCGGCGAGGGCCGCGCAGGGGATCCTTGCACGCACCGGGCACCGAGCGAGGAAGTTCCGATGGACGTCGTGTACGGCTTGCTGGTCGTGCTGCACCTGGTCGGCTGGGCGATCGTGCTGGGCGGCTGCCTGGTCACGCTGCGGCAGCCGGCGTTCCCGAAGGGCGCGCTGCACGGTGCCCTGACCGCGCTGGTCACGGGGATCGTCATGGTCGGGCTGCGGTCCGCCGAGGTCGGGGGGCTGGAGCCGCCGGACAACGCCAAGATCGGCGTGAAGCTCGTGGTCGCGCTCGTCGTGACCGCGCTGGTCTGGTACGGCACGCGGAAGCCGGAGAAGGTGACGCGCGGCCTGGTCGGCGCGACGCTGGGGCTGACGCTGGTGAACATCCTGGTCGCGGTGCTCTGGCGCTGAGCCGCGCCGTCGTGCGCGGTCCGGCCGGCCACCTCGCGGTGCGCCGGGCCGGACCGCCCGCTCGACCGCCCGCCCGGCGGGACCGCCCGTCGGCGGGAGCGTCCGGTCAACCGCCCGCCCGGCCGACCGGGGCCGGCCCCGTCGACTCCCGGGCCGCCAGCGCGACCGGCACCGTCGCCGAGCGCGGGGCCGCGTCCTCGCCCGTCATCAGGCCGAGCAGCAGCTCCGCGGCCAGCCGGCCCTTGCCGGCCGTGTCCTGCGCGACCGTCGACAGCCGGGGCGTGACCTGCCGGGCGAGCTCCGCGTCGTCGTAGCCGAGGACCGACACGTCGTCCGGGACCTGCAGCCCGGCGTCGGTCAGCCCGCGCACGACCCCCGCGGCCAGGACGTCCGCCGTCGCGAACACCGCGGTCACCGCACCGGCGCGCACGTCGGCGGCCAGCCGCGCGCCCAGCGCGACGCCCTCGTCGTAGGTCGTGCGCGCGTGGGCCACCCGCACCGCGTCCGCGGGCAGGCCGGCGTCCGCCGCGGCCTCCCGGAACCCGGCGAGCCGCTCAGCGACCACCCGGCCCGCGGCGTCGACCGGGCCGCACAGCAGCAGCCGGCGGTGCCCGAGCCCGGTGAGGTGCGCCCCGGCCAGCCGCCCGCCGGCGCGGTCGTCGGACCCGACGCGCGCGTGGGTGGGCGCGCCGGCGCCGTCGACCGACCCGCCCGCCGCGTCCACCAGCACGGCGGCCGGCGTCGGCGGCAGGTCGAGGCCGGCGAGCGCGGCGTCGGTGAACCCCATGAGCACCACGCCGTCGAGCCCCCACCGCCGGACCGAGTCCCGCACGTCCGCCGCGCTCCCGACCCCGCGCAGCATCAGGTGGTGGTCCCGGCCGCGCAGCGCCGCCTCGAGCGCGCCGGTGACCGCGACGTCGTGCGGGCTCCCCAGCAGGCTGACCCCGTCGGGCCGGCCCGGCAGCAGCAGGCCGACCAGGCGGGAGCGGCGGCCGACGAGCGACCGTGCGGCCGCGCTCGGCACGTAGCCGAGCTCGGCGACGGCGCGCTCGACCCGGGCGGCGGTGGCGGGGGAGACGCGGTCCAGCCGCCCGTTGACCACGTTCGACACGGTCATCACGCTGACGCCGACGGCGCGCGCCACGTCCTTGAGGGTGATCGTGTCCACGGACGCAGCCTCCCTGATCGGCATTGACGTGCGCGCCACTTTAGCGTTAAACAGGACCGCATGAGCGGCACCGACGCCCCCCTGACCCTCGTCACCGGCCCCGCCCCCGACGGCACCGCCGACCCCCGCGCCGTCGTGCAGGGCGACCGCTGGCGCGTCACGGTGCTCGCCGACGGGCTCGTCCGGCTCGAGTACGCCGAGGACGGCCGGTTCGAGGACCGCCCGAGCACGTTCGCCCGGCACCGCGCGCTGCCGGTGCCGGAGTTCCGCGTCGTCGACCGCGGGCACGTGGTCGAGGTCGTCACGTCCCGGCTGCGGGTCGTCTACGACCGGGGCCCGTTCAGCACCGCGGGGCTGTCGGTCGAGGTCACCGGCGGGGTCAGCGCGTACCACTCGGTGTGGAGGTACGGGCAGCCCGCCGACGGCCTGGGCGGCACGGCCCGCACGCTGGACGAGGCGGACGGCCGCGTGCCGCTCGAGGGCGGCGTCGTGTCCCGGCAGGGCTACGCGGTGCTGGACGACTCCCGGTCGATGGTGTTCGAGCCCGACGGCTGGGTCGCCCCGCGGGACGGGTCCCGGCAGGACCTGTACGTCTTCGGCTACGCGCACGACCACGCCGAGGCGCTGCGCGCGTTCCACGCGGTGTCCGGGCCGGTGCCGGTGCTGCCGCGCTGGGCGCTCGGCACCTGGTGGAGCCGGTTCCACCGGTACACGGCGGAGGGCTACCGCGAGGTCGTCGAGCGGTTCGCCGCCGAGCGCATCCCGCTGTCCGTGTCGGTGCTCGACATGGACTGGCACGTCACCGAGGTGGACCCGGCCCTCGGTTCCGGCTGGACCGGGTACACCTGGAACCGGGACCTGTTCCCCGACCCGCCCGCGCTGCTGTCCTGGCTGCACGACCGCGGCCTGCGGGTGACGCTGAACGTGCACCCCGCCGACGGCGTGCGCGCGCACGAGGACGCCTACCCCGCGATGTGCGCGGCGCTCGGCCGGGAGCCGGACGGGGACCCGATCGCGTTCGACGTCACGGACCGGGAGTTCCTCGCGGCGTACTTCGGGGTGCTGCACCGGGGTCTCGAGCGGGACGGCGTCGACTTCTGGTGGATCGACTGGCAGCAGGGCGGGCACTCCCGCGTCGCCGGCATCGACCCGCTGTGGATGCTCAACCACTTCCACTACCTCGACAGCGCCCGCGACGGCCGGCGCGGGCTGACGTTCTCCCGGTACGCCGGGCCGGGCAGCCACCGGTACCCGGTCGGGTTCTCCGGCGACACCGTGATCACCTGGGACTCGCTCGCGTTCCAGCCGGAGTTCACCGCCACCGCGGCGAACATCGGCTACGGCTGGTGGTCGCACGACATCGGCGGGCACTTCTTCGGCGTGCGGGACGAGGAGCTGGCGACCCGCTGGGTGCAGCTGGGGACGTTCTCGCCGATCCTGCGGCTGCACTCCTCGGACAACCCGTTCACGAGCAAGGAGCCGTGGTCGTTCGGGCCGCACGCCCGGCAGGTCCAGGCGGAGTTCCTGCGGCTGCGGCACCGGCTGGTGCCGTACCTGCACACCATGAACCACCGCGCCGCGGCCGAGTCGGTCGCGCTGGTCCGCCCGCTCTACCACGCGTGGCCCGACCGCGCGGAGGCGTACGACGTGCCGCAGCAGTTCCTGTTCGGCTCCGAGCTGCTGGTCGCGCCGGTGACCACGCCGGCCGACCCGGTCACCCGCGCGTCCGCCGTGCGGGCCTGGCTGCCGCCGGGCACCTGGGTGGACGTGCTCACCGGGGCGGTCTACGACGGCGACCGGCTGCTCGACCTGCACCGCCCGCTCGACTCGATCCCGGTGCTGGCGCGGCCGGGCGCGGTGGTGCCGCTCGACGGTGCCCAGGTGCCCGGCAACGACCCGGTCAACCCCGCGCACCTGGAGCTGCTGGTCGTGCCCGGGGCGGACGGCGCCTTCACGCTGGTCGAGGACGACGGCGCGGGCGACGGGACGGACGCGGCCGGGACCGCCCGGACGGCGATCGCGTGGGCGGACGGGCCCGGGACGCTGACGGTCGCGCCGGTCGAGGGCGCGGCCGGGTGCGTGCCGGCCGACCGGGACTGGACGCTGACGCTGGTGACCGCGGGCGCGACCGCGGACGCCGCTGCCCGGGTCCGGGCGCGGGTGGACGGCACGCCGGTGCCCGCGGCGGCGCGCGTCGTCGTCGTCCGTCACGCTCACGACCGCGCCGGGGAAGCCGGTGCCGGACAGCGCGGTCACCTGCGTGCCGGCCGGCAGCGCGCCGCTCGGGGCGTCCTGGACCGCGAGGCCCGACAGGTCCGCCCGCTGGGTGAGCCACTCGGCCGGACCGGTGGGCCGGTCGATGACGCGGGTCTCGCCGATGCACCCGTCCCACCCGTTGCGGGCGGCGCCGTCCACCCAGTCCGACCCGAGCAGCCACGGCATGTCCGGCTGGATCGAGTGGCCGAGGGTGTCGGTCGCGTTGCGCAGCACCGGGGCGCCGTCCACGTACATCGTGGTGGTGGAGGTGGCGGGGTCGTTGACGACCGCGACGTGCGACCAGCTGTCCACCATGATCTCGCCGGACCAGGCGGTGCGGTCGCCCTTCGTCGTGGCGGCCGGCACCTCGGTGTACTGGAACTCGCGGAGGTTGGAGATGCCGAGCGCCACCGGGGACGCGGTGTAGTCCCACTGCGACCAGGGCATGCCGGGGAGCTGCGAGCGGTCGCCGGACCGGACGACCGCCTTGGACCAACCGTTGACCCCCGCGTCCCAGGACGGGTCGAGCCGGAGGAACGTCTCGATCGTGTAGCCCTCGGGGAACGTCTCGGCGTTCACCGGGGCGTCGGCGGCCGTGGTCAGGTAGCTGAACCGCGCGGCGGACGAGTTCGCGAAGCACACCGCGGCGGCGTCGGACGAGTAGCCGTGCACGTCGTCGTGGACGATCGTCACGTCGCCGGCCTCGGCGGTCGCCGACCCCGACGCCGCGATGGTGGCGCGGGTCAGGTCGTTGCCGGCTGCGACGTCGGGGATCGTGCCGCCCTCGGGCAGCACCCCGGCGGGCAGGCCGTTCATCCGCCAGTGCGCGACCGTGCCCTCGGCCTCGGGGAAGTCGAGCGCGTTGCCGGGGAGCTCGGTCGTCACCGGGTCGGGGCCGACGAAGCCGTCGAGCAGCACGTCGCGCGCCGCCTGCCGCAGCGACGGCCAGGCGCCGGCGCCCGGGCCGAAGTCCGGGTCGAAGCCAGCGAACCGCTCGGAGAAGTCCAGGTCGAGCGTGAACTGCTGGTGCTGCCCCTCCAGGAACGGCTGGTCGTAGCTGGTCAGCGTCTCCTGCGGCTTGGCGGTCACCCAGGGCGAGGCGGTCTGCAGCGACAGGGTGTCGTGCGACAGGTCGAGCTCCACCAGGCCCAGGTAGCCGTTCCCGCCCTCGTAGGCCATCTGGTAGTCGATCAGGACGTTCGTGACCGAGTGGCCGAAGTCGTTGGTCCGGGTCTGCTGGGTCGCGCCGTGGAAGTGGCCGTTGAACGTGAGGAAGATCTGGTCGCTGCCGCGGATCAGCTTGTCCCACAGCTCCTCGCCGTACTCGGTGTCCCGCGGCGAGGTCTGGTCGGGGCCGATGTTGAGCAGCGAGTGCGTCGTGAGGATCACGGGCACGTCGGGGTGCGCCGCCATGGCGTCCTTCGCCCACTGGATCGTCTGGTCCGACACCCGCCAGGCCAGGGCCAGGACCATGAACTCCTGGCCCTCGGCCTCGAACACGTGGTACTGGCTCAGGCCGGTCGGGTCGCTGCCGCCGTACGTCGCCTGCCCCGCCGCCCGGGCCGGGCCGAACCACTGCAGGAACGGCTCCGCCGCCAGGTCGTAGTCGGTGTCGTCCAGGCGGTCGTCCGAGTTCCGCACGTCGTGGTTGCCCGGGAGGATCGAGTAGGGCAGGCCGCCCTCCTCGAGCGTCCGCACCGCCGCGTCCGCCGCCTGCCACTCCGCGTTCTGCCCGACGCGGTCGACGACGTCGCCGAGGTGCGTCACGAACGGGATGTTGAGCTCGTCGGCGTGCTCGACCAGGAACCGGGTCTGCTCGCGGAACGGGTCCGTGCCGTAGCGGGGGAGGAACTGGTCCGCCGAGTACCGCGAGTAGAACTGCGTGTCCGGCAGGACCGCGAGGGTGAACCGCGAGCCGGGGGCGTCGGACGCGGCGGCGGGCACCGCCGCGGGTGCGGCGGGCGCGGCGATCGCCGCGAGCGGGGCCGTGACGAGCAGGGCGCCGGCCAGGACGCCGGTGGCCGCGGCGAGAGCGCGGGCGGGGGCACGCCGCGACGCGCGCGCGGGCGTCGGGGCGGGATGA
Organism: Cellulomonas hominis; assembly: GCF_005239125.1. Classification (GTDB taxonomy): domain Bacteria; phylum Actinomycetota; class Actinomycetes; order Actinomycetales; family Cellulomonadaceae; genus Cellulomonas; species Cellulomonas hominis_A. Next base: position 9,196 of record NZ_SZYE01000098.1, read on the forward strand.
GGTCGCACGGGGGCATCTCCGGTGGGTGGGGTCCAGGCGCGCCGGTCGGGCGCGTCCCCACCCTGGTCAGGAGCGGTGAACGGGGCGCGACGCGTCGTGGGCCCGCACGTGACCCGGGGGTGAAAGCGGTGGCCTCCCCGGGCGGGGAGACGTCAGCCCGCCGGTGTGGCCCCCGCGTCGTCGCCCCCGGCCCCGGCCGTCATCCGCGCGGCCCGGACCGCCCGCCGCCGGTCGACCACCACGACCACGCCCAGCACCGCCACCGCGAGCGCGAACCCCGCCGTGACGTCCGTGAGGAAGTGGTAGCCCAGGTACAGGCGGCTGCCGGCCACCAGCGCGATGCCCGCCAGGGTCGCCAGCGCCCACAGCACCAGGGACCGCACGTGCGGGCTGCGGATCCACACCAGGTACCCGGCGGTCAGCAGGAAGGTCGCCGTCCCGACGGTGTGCCCCGACGGGAACGAGTAGGTCGTCTCCGACCCCGGCACGACCATCGTGTCCAGCGGCGGCCGCGGGCGGGCGACGACGGCCTTGACCGTCACGGACACCAGCGTCGACAGCACCATCGCGCCCGCCAGCAGGGCGGGCTGCCACCAGGAGCGGGTCACCAGGCCCCACAGCAGGCACGCCGCGACGACCACCACCGGCAGGACGCTCGGCCCCGTCACCGCCGACACCGCCTCGAGGAATGCGGTCAGCCCGGGCCCGCGGGCCGTGACCAGCCAGTCGAGCACCGGGGTGTCGGCCTCCGCGAGGTCGTCGCCCTCCCGGACCGAGTCGAGCATGACGAGCAGGACCGTGATCCCCACGACCACCAGCACGACGCCGATGAGGATCGCCGCGCCGGAGTTCGGGTCGCGGACCTCGGAGCGCCGGGCCCAGACGGCGCGGGCGGACCGGCCCGTGGTGCGGGCGGCTCGTCGGTACCAGGGCTCCGTCGGCATCGGGTGATCGTCGCAGGGGACGCGGGCGCGCGCCCGGCGAACGGGCCGCCGCCGGGGAGCCGCGAGGTCGGCCGCAGCGGGGTCGCCGCGGGGCAGATCACCCCGCCCGCAGGCTCAGGAAACCTCACGGCGTCCCGGCCGGCACCGATGACCGTCGCATGCCCGTCTCCCGGCGCGACTTCCTCGCGCTCTCCGCCTCCGCGCTCGCGCTGTCCGCGGCACCCGCCGCCGGCCCCGCCGCCGCGGCCTCGGGGCGGGTCCCGTCCGGGGTCACGGTGCCGTGGGGGCCGTGGGACGCCGCCGCGTGGGCGCGGCGGACCGCCACCCTGGGGGCGGCCCCGGCGTACGCGCTCTGGTACGCCTCGTTCGTGGAGGCGCCGGACCCGGCGAAGCTCGCCGCGGTGTCCGCCGCCGGCGTCGTGCCGGTGCTGACGTGGGAGCCCTGGGACCCGGCGCGCACGAACCAGAAGGCGTTCGCGCTGGCCCGGTTCCTCGCGGGCGACTTCGACGCGACGGTGCGGCGCTGGGGCGACGCCCTCGCGGCGTACGGCGGCCCGGTGCACCTGCGGTTCGCGCACGAGATGAACGCCGGCGGCTACCCCTGGGCCGTGGGCGTCAACGGCAACACCGCCGCGCAGTTCGTCGCGGTGTGGCGCCGGGTCCACGACCTGCTGCGCTCGCGCGGTGCGACCCGGGTCGTGCGCGTGTGGTCGCCGAACGTGGCGTTCCCGGGCTCGACCCCGCTGGCGGCGGTGTACCCGGGCGCCGAGCACGTCGACGTCGTCGGTGTCGACGGCTACAACTGGGGGACCTCGCGCCGCGGGACGGTCTGGCAGAGCCCGGCCCAGGTGCTCGGCCCGACCCTGGCGGAGGTGCGGCGGGTCGCGCCCGGCAAGCGGCTGCTGGTCACCGAGACCGCGTCGACCGAGAAGGGCGGCGACAAGGCCCGGTGGATCACGGACCTGTTCGCGTGGGCGGCGGCGCAGGGCGACGTCGCGGGCCTCGTCTGGTTCGACGAGAACAAGGAGACCGACTGGCGGATCGCCAGCTCGGCGGCGTCGCTGGCCGCGTTCCGGGCCGCGGTGGCCGGCTGACGCGCGGAGTCGCCCCGGCTCAGCGCCCGGGACCCGCGACGCCGACGCGCGCGTAGTGCCGGAGGTCGTCGCCCTCCCGGCTGCGGTGCCAGTCGCCCTCGACCTGCATCCCCACCAGGTGCAGGTGCGCCTCAGCGGCGACGTGCGCCACGTCCTCGTCGACCGGTGGCACCGGGACCGCCTCGCGGGCCATCGGGCGGCCGGAGCGGTCCGTCAGGCTGAGGGACCACACGACGTCGGCGCCGGCGGTGCGCGGCTGGTGGAGCACCACGATCTGCGCCGACCGGAGCGCGGCGGGGTCGAGCGTCGTGAAGCGCGGCAGCGATCCGGTGCTCTCGTGCTCGGAGGTCATGTCCCACGACGTTCCGGCCTCGCCGCGCCGCCGGCAACTGCTCGCCGGGTGAAACCGGGGGTGAGGCGCGGCGGCCGGTGACGACGGGGGTGCCGGGACGGCGCGGCGCGGGCACCGTAGCCTGCGGGGGTGACAGGAGCGCCGGGCGTGACGGGGACGGCGGGGCGCGTGAGCCCCGCGGCACGGGCCCGGCGGGCTCCGAGCCCGCGCGACGTCCGCGTCCTGCTGGTGTTCGGCCTGGTGTACGCCGCGGCGTGCGTGGCCGGCCGGGAGACCCTCGTCCCCGGCGCCCGGGTGAGCCTGGTCTGGCCGGCGGCGGGGATCTCGGTCCTGTGGCTGGTCGCGCGGGCCCGCCGGCCGTGGCCGTGGCTGGACTGGGGCCTGATCGGGGTGATCACGGCGGCGGCGGTGCTGGTGACCGGCACGCCCCCGGGGGCGGCCCTGCTCGGCGGCGTCGCCGCGACCCTGCAGGCCACGCTCTGCGTCCTGGTCGTCGCGCGCTACGCGCCCCGGCTGTGGGCGGCGCGCGGGTACCGGCAGCTCGACCGCGTCACGGAGCTGTGGTGGCTGGTGTTCGGGGCCGTGACGGGCGCGCTGGTGTCGGCGCCGCTGGCCCAGCTCGCCGTGGCGCTCACGGACCAGGGCACGACCTGGGAGACCGCGCTGCTCTGGTCGGCGCGGAACACGGTCAGCATCCTCACGATCGGCCTGCTGGGCTGGACCCTCGGGGGTGCGCTGCACGACCGGCGGCTGCGGCGCGGCGCGCGCGGCGGCTCCGCGTGGTGGACCGACGGGCACCGGCTCGACGTCCTCGGCGCGGTGCTCCTGGCGCCGGCGGCGTACGTCCTGTGGTTCCTGTGGCAGTGGGAGCTCGCGGTGGTGTTCCCCCTCATCGCCTTCACCGTCTGGGCGGGGTCGCGTCTGCCGACCTCCGCGGTGGTGGTGCACACCAGCCTCTGCGGCTCCGTGGTGGTCCTGATGACGCTGGGCGGCATCGGCCCGATGGCGGAGCTGCCCGACCCGGGCCTGCGGGTCGGGATCGCGCAGCTGTACGTCGGGCTGCTGACCGTGATCGGCATGGCGCTGGCGCTCGCCGGCGCGGAGCGGCGCCGGCTCGTGGGCGCCCTGTCCGTGGCCCGCGACCGCGCGCAGGCGCAGGCCGGGCTGCTCGCCTCGGTCCTGGAGACCATGTCCGAGGGCGTCCGGGTGGTCGACGCCGCCGGCCGGGTGGTCGTGCGCAACCCGACCGCGGCGCGGCTGCTCACCGGCCGGTCCGACCTGGACCCGGCCGACAGCCTCACGGACCTGGCCGGCCTGACCCGCCTGGACGGCTCGGCCCTGCGCGACGACGAGCTGCCTTTCCGCCGCGCGCTCGTCGAGGGGCGGGTGCGGGACGTCGACCTCATGGTCCGCACGCCCGGCGTGCCCCAGCCGCGGGTCGTGACGTTCAGCGCCACCCGGATCCCGGCCGGGTCCGGCGGGGGCGTGGTGACGGTGCTGCGCGACGTCACGGAGGAGCGGGCCGAGCTGCGGCGCGCGGCGACCGTCCAGGCCAGCCTGCTGCCGGCCCGGACGCCCGACCTGCCCGGCTTCGAGGTCGCCGCGCGGTTCGTGCCCGCGGGGAGCGTCGGCGGGGACTTCTACGACTGGGAGCGCGTCGCCGGCGGCCTGGTGATCACGATGGCCGACGTGATGGGCAAGGGCCCGGCGGCGGCGATCCTCGCGGCCACCACCCGGTCGCTGCTGCGCGCGCAGCCGGTCCCCGAGGACGTCGCGGCCACCCTGTCCGGCGCCGAGCGCGCCCTCGACGCGGACCTGGTCAACGCGGGCGCGTTCGTCACGATGTTCCGCGGCTTCCTCGACCCCTCGACCGGCGACCTCGCCTACGCCGACGCCGGGCACGGCCTGTCGCTCGTCGTGCGCCCGGACGGGTCCCTCCGACGCCTGCCCGCCACCGGTCTGCCCCTCGGCATCGCCGCGGGGCCGGAGCGGGTCGGGGCCCGGACCCGCCTGCTCCCGGGTGACGTGCTCGTGACGTTCAGCGACGGCCTGCTCGACGTGCTCGGCGGATCGATCGACGACCTCGCGCGGGTGCGGGACGTGGTCCGCGGCACCGTCACGGCGGACGACGCCGCGGCCGCCGTCCTGGCGCTCGCCGGGGACGCGGCGGACGCCGAGGACGACCTCACCGTCCTCGTGCTGCGGCGGCTGCCCGGCCGCGCGCCCGCCGGGGTGCCGCACCCCCGCGGGGCGGACGGCCTCCCGGGGTAGCGGGCGGGCCGCTGTCGTCGCCGCGCCGGGGGAGCGCGCGGCGGGGGAGCGCGAGGCGGCGTGACCGACGCGCCCCCGGCCGCGGCACCGGTACGCTGAACCTGCGCCGCCGCGGACTCCCGGGTCCGCCGGCGCGGCACGGGGCTGACGAGAGCCCGGTCGGGTGCGGCGGACGGTGCGCCGTCGGCGAGCCCGACCACCTCCCTCTCGGGCCCTGCGCGCCTGTAGCTCAGTGGATAGAGCACCGCTCTCCTAAAGCGGGTGTCGGCAGTTCGAGTCTGCCCAGGCGCACGACGGACGTCCGCGCGCGCCACCCGGGCCGCGGACGGCCGCCGAGGCGCTCCCCGGCCGGCCGGGTTACGTTCGCCGCTCCCCTCGAACGATCGGAGGCACGACATGGGATACGTCGGCAAGCTGCTGAAGAGCGCGGTCGTGGCCAAGGCGGCGCAGGTCG
>NZ_SZYE01000099.1 GCF_005239125.1 Cellulomonas hominis
GCACGGCCACCGCGCCCAGCGGCGACGGCACCGGGGGCGCGACGTCCAGCCGGCCGCCCGGCACGTCGGGCGCGAGCCCCAGCGCGGCACCGAGCACGGACACGGCCGCCGCGGCCGACCAGGCCTGCGGGCGGCACGCCGCCGGGTACGGCACGACGCGCGGCACCGTGCCGCGGGCGTCGCCGCCGTACAGCTCCGGCAGCCGGTGGTCGACGTCCTGCGCGGCCGTGAGCAGCCCCTCGGCCAGGGCCGCCGCCTCCCGCGCGTGGCCGGCGCGCGCCAGCCCCTGCACGACGATCGCGGTGTCGTGCGGCCACACCGCGCCGCCGTGGTAGCGCAGCGGCCAGTAGCCCGCCGACTCCGTCGACATGGTGCGCAGGCCGTAGCCGGAGTCCATGTCCGGGCTCGACAGGCGCGCGGCGACCGTCGCCTCCTCCTCGGCCGACAGGATGCCGGTGCCGAGCAGGTGGCCGATGTTCGACGTCACGGTGTCGACGACGCGCTTGTCCGCGTCCAGCGCGATCCCGGGGTAGGCGCCGCGCTCGTCCGACGTCCAGAACGCCGCGCGGAACCGCTCGGCCAGGGCCGCCGCCCACGCGCGCCACCGGTGGCCGCCCTCGCGCCCGAACGCGTCGAGCAGCGCCGCACCGGCCACGGCGGCCTCGTGGGCGTAGCCCTGCACCTCGGCCAGCGCGATCGGGCCGGTCGCGAGCCCGCCGCCCTTCCACTGCACGGAGTCGCCCGAGTCCTTCCAGCCCTGGTTGGCCAGGCCGGAACCGGTCTCGTCGACGTACTCGAGGAACCCGTCCCCGTCGGAGTCCCCGTGGTCCGACATCCAGGCCAGCGCGCGCTCCATGGCCGGCAGCAGCGCCTCGACCTCGTCCGCGGGCATGCCCCAGCGCCACGCGTCGTGCAGCAGGCAGACCCACAGCGGCGTGGCGTCCACCGTGCCGTAGTAGACCGGCGGCAGGACCGTGCCCTCGCCGGGCATCGACAGCTCCGCGCGGCGCACCTCGTGCAGGATCTTGCCGGGCTGCTCCGCCGTCGCCGGGTCGACCGTGGTGCCCTGCAGGGTCGCCAGCGTGCGCAGCGTCCCCGCCGCGAGCTCCGTGCCGAGCGGCAGCAGCATCCGCGCCGCCCAGATCGAGTCCCGGCCGAACAGCGTGAAGAACCACGGCGCGCCCGCGGCGAGGAACACGTCGTCCGGCGCGAACCGGGCGCTCAGCCGCAGCGTGCCGAGGTCGGCGAGCGCCTGGTCCAGCAGGGCGGGCAGCCGGCGGTCGGCCGCGTCCACCTGCAGCGGCTGCCACTCCGGCTCGGCCCGGCGCGGTGCCGTCACGGGCCCCGCCGCGTCGGTGACGTCGAGCGTCCAGGTCCGCACCACGGGGGCGCCGGTCGCGGCGGTCACCGCCCAGGCCAGCCGGACCGTGCCGTCGGCGTCGACCGCGACCTCGGCGCCGGGCGCGGTGAGCACGACGGCCACGTCGGCGTCGGCCCGCCAGCGCGCGCCGCCGTCCCTGCGCTCGGCCGCCGGGGCGTCGCCGACCGGCGAGCCCGACTTGATCCAGTCCATCGGCGTCCCGTCCGGCCGAAGCGCCACCTCCAGGCGCGCCGTCACCGGCTCGGCCGTCGAGCAGGTCAGCGTGAGCGTCTCCGTCACCCGGCCCGGGACCACCTCGCGCAGGCGCTCCAGCCGCGCGGTCGGGTCCGCGCCCGGGCCGTCGACCGAGCGGGCGAGCAGCACCGTGCGGGCCCGCCCGGGACCGTCCGCCCCCGAGGCGACCGCCTCGGGCGCCACGCCGCCCACGGTCAGCCGGGCGCCGCACAGCACGCGGACGTCGCCGTGGTAGACGCCCTGGGCGCCGCGGCCGTCCACCAGGCCGATCTGGCCGTCGGCGTCCGACCACGCCTGCGTGGGGGCGTGGACCGCGACCAGCAGGTCGTGCAGCAGGGGCTGGAGCTCCATGGGTACCTCGTCGTTCGGGAGGGGCGTGCGGTGGTCAGGTGGGGGTCCGCCGAGACCGGATCGTGACCCGGCCGGGACCCGCCCGGCTTGACAGGCCCGGGGGCGCTGGCAACTCTAGGGGCACCCGTTTGAGCGTTCCAATCGCAACTTGGAACGATCATATGCACACCGCCCGACGCGAGGGAGCGCCCATGGACGCCACGACCAGGCCGACGCTGGAGAGCGTCGCCCAGCGCGCCGGGGTGTCCCGCCAGACGGTGTCCAACGTGCTCAACGCCCCGCACCTCGTGCGCGCCGACACCACCGAGCGCGTCCGCGCGGCCATCGACGCCCTCGGCTACCGGCCGTCCTCCGCCGCGCGCCAGCTGCGGACCGGCCGGTCCCGCGTCCTCGGCCTGCGCCTCGAGCCCGTGCACGACGGCATCAACGGCGCCGTGCTCGACCGGTTCCTGCACGCGCTCACCGAGAGCGCCCAGGCCCGCGGCTACCGCGTGATGCTGTTCACCGCGCCCGACGACGACCGCGAGATCGCCCAGTACAGCGAGCTGCTCGACACCGCCGACCTCGACGCCTTCGTCCTCACCAGCACCCACCGCGACGACCGGCGCGCCGCCTGGCTCGCGGAGCGCGACGTGCCGTTCGTGACGTTCGGCCGGCCGTGGGGCGAGCGGCCCGAGGGCGCCGGCGCGCACCCGTGGGTCGACGTCGACGGCTCCGCCGGCACCCGCGCCGCCGTCGACCACCTGCGCCGCCTCGGCCACGAGCGCATCGCCTACCTCGGCTGGCCGGACGGGTCCGACGTCGGCGAGGACCGCGCCGCCGGCTGGGCGTCCGCCATGGTGGACGCCGGCCACGACGGCGGCCTGCTGCGCCGGCTGCACGCCCGCGTCCCCGACGGCGTCGCGGCCGGGGCCCAGGCGACCGAGCGGGTCCTCGCCGACGCCGCCCCCACCGCCGTCGTCTGCGCCTCCGACTCCCTCGCCCTCGGCGCGCTCACCGTCGCCCGCAGCCAGGGAACCACCCTCGCCGTGGTCGGCTTCGACGACACCCCCGTCGCCGCCGCCGTCGGCCTCACCTCCGTGGCCCAGCCGCTCACCGAGGCCGCGCACCGCGCCCTCGACCTCCTGCTCGACCAGCTCGACGGCACCGGCGGCGCGCGCAGCCGCGAGGTCCTCCTGGCCCCGCACCTGGTCGAGCGCGCGTCCAGCCGCACCCCCTGACCCTCCGTGCACCACCCCCTGAAGGAGAGAACCCCCATGCAGCACCGCATCCCCGCCCGAGGGCGGCGCCTCTTCGCCACCACCGCCGCCGGCGCGGCCGGCGTCCTCGCCCTGTCCGCCTGCGGCGGCGGCGGGTTCGACGACGACGGCGCCGACGCCGCGTCGACCGAGGGCGGCGGCTCGCTCAGCATCCTCATCGGCTCGTCCGGCGACGCCGAGACCGACGCCGTCGAGGCCGCCGTCGCCGCGTGGTCCGAGGAGTCCGGCGTCGACGCCACCGTGCAGGTCGCCTCCGACCTCACCCAGGAGCTCAGCCAGGGCTTCGCGTCCGGCGACCCCGCCGACGTGTTCTACGTCAGCGCCGACCAGTTCCAGACCTACGCCGCGAACGGCTCGCTGTACCCGTACGGCTCCGAGCTGGACAACGCCGACGACTTCTACCCGACCCTCGTCGACCAGTTCACCTACGACGACGAGCTCGTCTGCGCGCCCAAGGACTTCTCCACGCTGGGCCTGATCATCAACACCGCCGCCTGGGAGGCCGCGGGCCTCACCGACGCGGACGTCCCGACCACCTGGGACCAGCTCACCGACGTCGCCGGGAAGCTCACCACCGGCGACCAGGTCGGCCTCGGGTTCTCCGGCGAGTACGCCCGCGTCGGCGCGTTCCTCGCCCAGGCCGGCGGCACGCTGGTCAGCGCGGACGGCACCGAGGCCACCGCCGACTCCCCCGAGAACGTCGAGGGCCTCACCTACGTCCAGCAGCTGCTCGCGTCCGGCTCGGCGGCGTACGCCGCCGACCTCGGCACCGGCTGGGGCGGCGAGGCGTTCGGCACCGGCGCCGCCGCGATGACCATCGAGGGCAACTGGATCACCGGCGCCATGGAGAACGACTACCCGGACGTCGACTACCGCGTCGTCGAGCTGCCGGCCGGCCCCGCCGGCCAGGGCACCCTGCAGTTCACCAACTGCTGGGGCGTCGCCGCCGACTCGTCCAGCCAGTCCGACGCCGTCGACCTGGTGCAGTACCTGACCGCCACCGACCAGCAGCTCGCGTTCGCCGAGGCGTTCGGCGTCATGCCGTCCGTGCAGTCCGCGGCGGACGGCTGGAAGGAGCAGTTCCCGGAGATGACCGCGTTCATCGACTCGGCCGGCTTCGCGCAGAACGTCGTCAACGCCCGCGGCGCCGCGGACGTCATCACCGACTTCAACGCCCAGCTCGAGGGCCTGAAGACCGGCGACCCGGCCGCGATCCTCGGCTCGGTGCAGACGAACCTGCAGGCCGTCCTCGACGAGAACGCGTCCTGACACGATGACCGCACAGGCGGCGGTGCCGCTCCGCCGCCGGCGTCGCGGCCCCGGGTCCTCCCGGGGCCGCGAGGCCGCGTCGGGGTGGCTGTTCCTCACCCCGATGCTCGTCGTCCTGGGGCTGTTCCTGGTCGTGCCGGTGCTCATGGCGCTCTGGGTCAGCCTCTCCGACTGGACCGGTCGCGGCAGCCCGCTGTCGTCCGACGTCGGCTTCGTCGGGCTCGACAACTACGAGCGCCTGCTGCTCGGCGGCGGCCTCGCCACCCAGGACTTCGGCACGGCCATGCGCAACAACGCGTACTACGTGCTGCTCGTCGTCCCCCTGCAGACCGCGCTCGCGCTGTTCCTCGCGACGATGGTCAACCGCGCCGCCCTGCGCGGGAAGGGCTTCTTCCGGACGGCGTTCTACTTCCCGTCCGTCACGTCCTCGGTCGCGATCACCGTGCTGTGGCTGTTCCTGTTCTCGGCGTCGGGCACCATCAACGCGATCCTCGCGAAGCTGTCGATCACCGGTCCCAACTGGTTCAACGACCCGCAGGGCGTGCTCCACCTCCTGCTCGGGACCGTCGGCGTGGACACCGCGCCGGCCGCGCTGGCCCAGCACGGGTTCCTCGGCATCTCGCTGTGGGAGTGGGCCGCCGGCCCGTCCGTGGCGATGACGGCGTTCGTCCTGCTGGCGATCTTCACCACCTCCGGCACGTTCATGCTGCTGTTCCTCGCCGCGCTGCAGGCCGTGTCCGCGGAGGTCGAGGAGGCCGCGGTCATGGACGGCGCCAACGGCCGGCAGCGGTTCTTCCGGGTCACCCTGCCCATGCTGCGGCCGACCGTGTTCACCGTCGTCACCCTCGGCCTCATCGGCACCTGGCAGGTCTTCGACCAGATCTACACCGGCACGCAGGGCGGCCCCGCCAAGACCACCCTCACCCCGGCGTACCTGTCGTACACGGCGGCGTTCCAGAACAACGAGTGGGGCCGCGGCGCCGCCATCGCCTTCGTGCTGTTCGGGATCATCGTCCTGCTGACGGTCCTGCAGCGGGTCGTCCTGCGCGAGCGCGACGTCCCCCGGCGCAAGCGGTTCCACCGGGACCCGCCCGCTCCCCCGGCCGCCGTCGCCGCGACCGCCGGGACCACCGGCGGGCCCGGCGCGGGCGCCACCACCTCCACCTCGACGCCCGGGAGCGACCGATGACCGCCGCCACCGTCACCAGCGGCGCGCGGGGCGCGTCCCGCGGCGCGTCCGGCCCCGCGGGCACCGGCGTCCCGCGGGCGCGGCGCAGCCGCCGGCGCCTGCTCGCGTCGTCCTTCACCTACGCCGTGCTGGTCGTCCTCGCGCTGCTGTACGTGTACCCGTTCCTCATCCAGGTCGCGACGTCCTTCAAGACCGACGCCGACGCGGCCCAGAACGCCATCTCGCTCGTCCCGCAGACCTGGTCCACCGCGGCCTACGAGCGGCTGTTCCTGCGCTCCGACTTCCCGCTCTGGTTCCGGAACTCCGTGATCGTCACCGTCGTCGTGACGATCGGGCGGGTGTTCATCAACTCGCTCGCGGGCTACGCGCTGGCGCGGCTGCGGTTCCGCGGCCGCGGGCTCGTGTTCGCCGGCCTCGTCGCGGTCATGGCCGTCCCGAACGTCGTGCTGCTCATCCCGAAGTTCCTCGTGATCAAGCAGGTCGGGATCTACAACTCGTTCGCGGGGCTGATCATCCCGCTGCTCGCGGACGCCGCCGGCATCTTCATCATGAAGAACTTCTTCGAGTCGATCCCGCCGTCGGTCGAGGAGGCCGCCCGGATGGACGGCGCGGGCACCTTCCGGGTGTTCTGGTCCGTCGTGCTGCCGATGGCCCGGCCCGCCCTGGTCACCATCGTCATCCTGTCGTTCCAGGGCTCGTGGAACGAGCTGTCGCACTTCATCGTCGCGTCCCAGGACCCGCAGCTCGTCACCCTCACCAAGGGCGTCGCCCAGCTCGCGTCCGGGCAGCTGTCGCAGGGCACGCAGTACCCGCTCAAGCTGGCGGCCGCGGCGATCATGACCATCCCCGTCGCCGTGCTGTTCTTCGTGTTCCAGAAGCGGATCATGAACCAGAGCGCCGGGGCTGTGAAGGAGTAGTGCGCGTGCCGGGGGGTCCGCGTACGGGGTCGCGGGGTCCCGGGTGGGGCCGGAGGGGCGGCGGGTAGCATCGGGCGGAAAGGGGAACACACCTATGCGCTTCCTGCCCGGGCACCAGCCCTCCTCCGACCTCACCTACGGCGACGTCTTCCTCGTCCCGTCGCGGTCCGAGGTCGCCTCCCGCTTCGACGTCGACCTGGCGTCGACCGACGGCACCGGCACCACCATCCCGGTCGTCGTCGCCAACATGACCGCCGTCGCCGGCCGCCGCATGGCCGAGACCGTGGCCCGCCGCGGCGGCATCGCCGTCCTGCCGCAGGACGTCCCGACCGAGGTCGTCGCCGACGTCGTCGCCTCCGTCAAGGCCAAGCACACCGTCGTCGAGAGCGCCGTGGTCGTGTCCCCGCAGGACACCGTGCACACCGCGCTCACCCTCATCGGCAAGCGCGCGCACGGCGCCGCGGTGGTCGTCGAGGGCGACCGGCCCGTCGGCGTCGTCACCCCCGCCGACTGCGAGGGCGTCGACCGGTTCACCCAGATCGCCGACGTGATGTCCGGCGACCCGACGACCGTCGAGCTCGCCGTCGTCGAGTCCGGCGGGGTCGCGGGCCTGGAGGCCGCCTTCGAGCGGCTGCACGGCTCGCGCCGCAAGTTCTCCCCCGTCGTCCGCGACGGCCGGCTCGTCGGCGTGCTCACCCAGGTCGGCGCCCTGCGCTCGTCGATCTACACCCCCGCGCTCGACGCCCGCGGCCGGCTGCGCGTCGCCGCCGCCGTCGGCGTGAACGGCGACGTCAAGGGCAAGGCCGCCGCGCTCCTCGACGCCGAGGTCGACGTCCTCGTGGTCGACACGGCCCACGGCCACCAGCGCAAGATGCTCGACGCCCTCGAGGCCGTGCGGTCGCTCGACCCCCGCGTGCCCGTCGTCGCCGGCAACGTCGTCACCGCCGAGGGCACCCGCGACCTCATCGCCGCGGGCGCCGACATCGTCAAGGTCGGCGTCGGCCCCGGCGCCATGTGCACCACCCGGATGATGACCGCCGTCGGGCGGCCCCAGTTCTCCGCGGTGCTGGAGTGCGCCGCGGCCGCGCGCGAGCTCGGCAAGCACGTCTGGGCCGACGGCGGGGTGCGGCACCCGCGCGACGTCGCCCTGGCCCTGGCCGCCGGCGCCTCGCAGGTCATGGTCGGGTCCTGGTTCGCCGGCACCCACGAGTCCCCCGGGGACCTGCACGCCGACGGGGACGGGCGCCTGTACAAGGAGAGCTTCGGCATGGCCTCCGCCCGCGCCGTGGCCGCGCGCACCCGCGGCGGGTCCGCCTTCGACCGCGCCCGCAAGGCGCTCTACGAGGAGGGCATCTCCTCCTCGCGGATGTACCTCGACCCCGAGCGCCCGGGCGTCGAGGACCTGATCGACCGGATCACCTCCGGCGTACGGTCCTCGTGCACCTACGTGGGCGCCACCTCGCTCGACGAGCTCGCCGAGCGGGCCGTCGTGGGGATCCAGTCCGCCGCCGGGTACGACGAGGGGCGGCCGCTGCCCGACGGGTGGTGACCGGCGGACGGGACGCGGGCCGGCGGCGCACGCCCCGGCGGCCGCGCGCGTGACCGGACGGACGGGCCCCGCCCGGGGTGGGAGACCCCGGCCCGGGCCCGTCGTCGTCCGGCGGGCACCGCGGCGCGCACCGGTTAGGGTCGCGTCGTGACCCAGCCGCGTCCCGTCCTCGTCCTCACGCACGTCGCGCACGAGGGGCCGGGCCTCGTCGCCCGCGCGCTCGACGGCCTGCCGATCACGACGCGCACCGTGCTGGACGACCCCTCGGCGCGCCTGCCCGCCGTCGCCGACCTCGCCGGGCTCGTCGTCATGGGCGGCCCGCAGGACGCGGACGACGACGCCGGGCACCCGGGCCTCGCCGCCGAGCGCCGGCTGCTGGCCGAGGCGGTGGACGCCGGGCTGCCGACGCTCGGGGTGTGCCTCGGGATGCAGCTGCTCGCCCTGGCCCTCGGGGCGCCGCTGCACCGGCGGCACGGCACCGAGATCGGCTTCGCGCCGGTCGACGTCGTCGCGCACGACCCCCTCCTCGCGCCGGCGGGCCCGCGTCCCACGGTGCTGCACTGGCACGCGGACGCCGTGGACCTGCCGGCCGGGGCCACGCTCCTCGCGTCGACGGGCACCACCCCGGTGCAGGCGTTCCGCGCCGGCTCGGCCGTGGGGACGCAGTTCCACCTCGAGGTCGACGCGACGGTGCTGGACCTCTGGCTGGCGACCCCGCAGATGGTCGCCGACCTCGAGCCCGACGAGGTGGCCGCCATCCGGCTCGGCTCGCGGCAGCACCTCGCCGCGCTGCGACCCGGTGCGGACCTGGGGCTGGCGTCGTTCGCCGCGGCCGTCCGGGAGCGGGCGTGACGGTGCGACCCGCGGCCGCGCCGGGGTCGGGCGGCGCCGACGGGGCCCTGGCCGACCTGGTCGCGCTCTGCGCGGAGCGGCCGGTGTGGGCGCCCGACCCCGAGCGCGCCTTCGACGCACCACCCCCCGGCCGGGAGGCGTCGCACGCCCGGCCCGTCCGGCAGTCGGCGGTGCTGGTCCTGTTCGGCGTCCTCGACGCCGCGCACGCCCGCGCCGACCACCCGGCCGTCGCCGCCGACCTGGACGTGCTGCTCACCCGCCGCTCCCCGACGCTCAGCCACCACCCGGGCCAGGTGTCGTTCCCCGGCGGCGGGATCGACCCGACCGACGCCGGCCCCGAGGCGGCGGCGCTGCGCGAGGCCCGGGAGGAGACGGGCCTCGACCCGGCGGGCGTGCGGGTCCTGGGCACCCTGCCGCTGCTGCCGGTCACGGTGAGCCGCAACCTGGTCACGCCCGTGCTCGCGTGGTGGGACCGCCCCTCGGCCGTGGCGGCGACCGACCCCGCCGAGACCGTCGACGTGTTCCGCGTGCCGGTGGCGGACCTCGTCGACCCGGCGCGGCGCGTCACGACCGTCCTGCGGCGCGCCGGCCACGAGTGGCGCGGCCCGGCGTTCGACGCCGACGGGGTGCTCGTGTGGGGGTTCACCGCGTTCATCCTCGACCGGCTGCTCGACGCCGTCGGCTGGGCGGTCCCGTGGGACGAGGACCGGACGGTGCCCGCGCCGGTGTGACGGTGCGGGCGGCCGCGCCCGGGGTGCGGGCGGCCGCGCCCGGGGTGCGGCCGGGCCTGCCCGGAATCGCCCGGACAATGCCCTGGTCACCGGCGGTCGTAACGATACGATCGGGGTGACGGCGGGACGGCGCGAGCCGACGACCGCCGCCCTCCCCGCCCGCCCCCCACCCCCGTCCTGCCCCGGAGCACTCTCGTCATGGCCAAGGTCCTGACCGCCGGCAGCCCCTGGCGCGTCATCCTCGTGTTCGCCGTCCCCCTGCTGGTGGGCAACGTCGTCCAGCAGCTCTACCAGTTCGCCGACGCCGTCGTCGTCGGCCGCCACCTCGGCGTGGACGCGCTCGCCGCGGTCGGCGCCACGGGCAGCCTGCTGTTCCTGCTGCTCGGCTTCGCCTGGGGCATGACCTCGGGTTTCGCCATCCCCACGGCGCAGGCGTTCGGCGCCCGTGACGCCGCCGCCGTGCGCCGGTCCGTCGCCGCGGGCACGCTCCTCACCGGCGCCGTGAGCGTGCTGCTCACCGTCGCGGCGCCCCTGCTCGCCCGCCCGGCCCTGGCCCTGCTGCGCACCCCCGACGTCCTCATGGCCGAGGCGACGACGTTCGCCCGGGTGAGCTTCCTCGGCGCGGGCGCCATGATGTTCTTCAACTTCCTCGCGGCGATCATCCGCGCGATCGGCGACTCCCGGACGCCGCTGTGGTTCCTGACGCTGGCGTGCGTGCTCAACGTCGTCCTCGTGGTGGTCATGGTCGGGCCGCTGGGCCTCGGCGTCGGCGGGGCCGCCCTCGCGACGGTGGTGTCCCAGGCGCTGTCGGTGGGGCTCTGCCTCGCGTACGTCCGTCGCCGGCTGCCGGTGCTGCACGTGCACCGCGCGGACTGGCGGGTCCCGCGGGCCGAGCTCGTCGAGCACCTGCGGATCGGCCTGCCGATGGGGTTCCAGGCGTCGATCATCGCGATCGGCACCCTCGCCGTGCAGGTGCGGCTGAACACCCTCGGCGCGGACGCGGTGGCCGCGTACACGACGGCGTCCCGGGTGGACGGCCTGGCGGTCGCGCTCCTGCAGTCCCTCGGGCTCGCGGTGTCGATGTTCGTCGCGCAGAACCTCGGCGGCGGCCGCCCCGACCGCATCCGGCAGGGCGTCGTCCAGGCCGCCTGGCTCGCCGTGGCGGGCTCGGCGGTCCTGGGCGTGGTGCTGTTCGCGTCCGGTGGCTGGCTCGTGCGGCTGTTCGTCGGCGACGGCGCCACGGAGGTCGTCCGGCTCGCGACGCAGCTCCTGCACGTCAACGCGGCGCTGTACGCCGTCCTGGGCGTGCTGTTCGTGCTCCGCGGCGCCCTGCAGGGCCTCGGTCGCACCGGCGTGCCCACGCTCACCGGCGTGATCGAGCTGGCGATGCGGGTGGGGGCGGCCGTCGTGCTCGGGGCGGCGTTCGGCTACCTCGGCGTCGTGTGGGGCAACCCGCTCGCCTGGGTCGGCGCCGTGGTGCTCCTCGTGCCGGCGTACCTGCGCGCGCACCGGGCGCTCGCGCACGCGCCGATCGCGCCGCTGGACCGCGTCGGGGCGACGCCGGTGCCGGTGCCCGTGGAGGGGCCGACCGACGGGTCGATGGTCGTGGACGCGGTCGTGCCGCTGCCCGCCGAGGACACGGGCGCCACCCGCCCCGCCGACGCCGCCGACCCCGCGCCCGGACCGGGCGTCCCGACCCCCGCCGCGGGGGCCGACGACGTGCTCCGGCGGCGGGACGACGTGCCCGCGACCTAGGCTGCCCGCATGCAGGAGTTCCTCACAGGCGTCCGCCTGCTCGGCGGCGGCTGGACCTGGTGGCGCCGGCGACCCGGCGCGATGGCCCGCGGCCTCATCCCCGCGGTGATCGTGGGGGCCGTCGTCCTCGCGGCCCTGATCGCGCTCGTCGCGAACCTCGGCACCATCGGCGACCGGCTCACGCCGTTCGCCGACGGCTGGTCGCCGGCGTGGGAGCAGGCCGCCGAGCTCGCCGCGCAGGGCGTGGTGCTCGTGGCCGTCGTGGTCCTGGTCGTCGTGACGTTCACCGCGCTGACGCTCACGGTCGGCGAGCCCTTCTACGACCGGATCTGGCGTGCGGTCGAGCAGGACACCACCGGCACCGTCCCCGAGGGGTCGACCGGCGTCTGGCGCGGGGCCGCCGACGGCGTGGCGCTCCTCGCGCGCGGCCTGGTCGCCGCCGCGGCCGCCGGGCTGCTCGGGCTGATCCCGGTCGTCGGGGCGCCGCTCGGCTGGATCACCGGCGTCACGCTCACCGGGTGGGTCCTCGCGCACGAGCTGTCCTCCCGCGCCCTCGTCGCCCGAGGGCTGTCCCGCCGTGAACGGAACGCGCTGCTCCGCGGCCACCGCGCCCGGGCCCTCGGGTTCGGGGTCGCGACCCAGCTGTGCTTCCTCGTCCCCGGCGGCGCTGTCGCGACGATGCCCGCCGCCGTGGCCGGGTCGACGCTGCTGGCGCAGTCGGTGCTGCCCCGGACCGGGGTGCCGACCGGTCGGCCGGGTGCCGCGGGCACCGGCGTGGCGGTCCCGGGGAGCTGAGGTCCACGACCCCGCAGCGAGATGACGCGCGCGATCCGTGAGGCAGCGGTCGGCGTGTAGCCTGGCCGGCCGTCGCCAGCGCCGCCCGCCGTCTATGCCCGGGCGGTACACCCTTCCCGAGGAGCCCCCGCCGTGCCCGCGAAGCCACCTGCCGAGGTCGACCTGACGACCGGGCTCGTCCATGCGCTGCTCGCCGACCAGCACCCGGACCTCGCCGCGCTCCCCCTCCGGCTGGTCGCGCACGGCTGGGACAACGCGACCTTCCGGCTGGGCGACGACCTCGCGGTGCGCCTCCCCCGGCGGGAGGCGGCCGCGCACCTCGTCGAGCACGAGCAGCGCTGGCTCCCGACCCTCGCCGCGCTGTGCCCGGTGCCGGTGCCGGCCCCCGTCCGGGTGGGTCGGCCGAGCGAGCGCTTCCGCTGGTCGTGGAGCGTCGTCCCCTGGATCGAGGGCGAGCACGCCGCCGACGAGCCGGTTCCCGACCGCACGCGCTGGGCGGCCCCCCTTGCCGAGGCGCTCGAGGCGCTGCACGTCCCGGCGCCCGCGGGCGCACCGGTCAACCCCGTCCGCGGCGGGGCGCTCGCCGGGCGGGCGGCGGCGCTCCGGGCGAGGGTGGACGCGGGCCACCTCGACGACCTCGGACCCGGCGCACGCGCCGGCGTGGACGGCATCTGGCACGACGCCCTGGCCGCCCCCGCCTGGCCGGGACCACCGGTGTGGGTGCACGGCGACCCGCACCCGGCGAACCTCGTCACCCGCGGCGGGCTGCTGACCGGCCTGCTCGACTTCGGCGACGTGACGTCGGGCGACCCCGCCTGCGACCTCGCGACCGCCTGGCTCACCTTCGACGCCGCCGGCCGCGCCGCCTTCCGCGCCCGCGCGGATGCGCTCGCCGACTCCCGCGGGCCCGACGACCCGGGACGCTGGAGCCGTGCAGCGGGCTGGGCCCTCGTGATGGCGGCGGCGATGGTCACCCACGGCGACGACGACCCCGTGATCGGCACGATCGGCACCCACGCCTTGACCGAGCTGCTCCGAGGAGCCTGACCCGCGCCACCACCCGACCCGGCCCCGGGCGGGACGCCCGCACGCGACGCCCCCCGCGCGACGCCCCTCGCGGGACGCCCGCACGCGACACCCGGGCGCGCCCCCAGGGCGCGCCCCCAGGGCGCGACCCCAGGGCGCGACCCCAGGGCGCGATCGCCCAGATGGCAGCACATGCTGCTTCCGGGGCGTCGAAGCCAGCATGTCCTACATGCTCGGCGGGAACGGGCACGCGGGTACGGGTTCGGGAGCCGACGCACGGCGCGCCATCGGCAGACGAAACCCGTCTCGCCGCCGGAGACCAGCGCACGGCGCGCCATAGGGAACCGGCGCTCGTCTCACCGCGCACCAGCCCACGTCTCACCGCGAACCGTCCGACGTCTCGCGGGGCCGCTCACGGCTGCCGCGCGCAGCTCCGGGGCTCTTGCCCGCCGAGCGTGCAGAACTTGCTGCCTTCGGCCGCCCGGAACCCCGCGGGTACTGCACACTCGGCGAACGGTCGAGCCGGGGGCCTCGGGCGTGCAGTGGAGCGGGGTGCCCCGGGCCCGCGGTGGAGCGGGGTGGCCCCGGCCGCGCACGTGTCGCGAGCGGTGGATTCTGGGTGCATAAACAGAGAAAGCCACCCCCGAAGGGGTGGCTTTCTCTGAATGATGTCCGGCGGCGTCCTACTCTCCCACACCCTGGCGAGTGCAGTACCATCGGCGCTGAAGGGCTTAGCTTCCGGGTTCGGAATGGGACCGGGCGTTTCCCCTTCGCTATGACCGCC
>NZ_SZYE01000009.1 GCF_005239125.1 Cellulomonas hominis
CGATCGCCTGCGCGTGCGCGGGTGCGCCGCCGCCGGCGGACCCGCCGTGGCGCGGCCGACGGTCGACCCGGCGGCGGTGCCGCCGCTCACGCCGCGGGAGCGCGACGTGCTCCGGCTCCTGGCCGGCGACCTCGACGGACCGGCCATCGCCGGCCACCTCGGGCTCTCGCTCAACACCGTGCGGACGCACACGCGCCACGTGTACGCCAAGCTCGGCGTCCAGGGCCGGCGCGCAGCGGTCCGCCGGGCGGCCGAGCTCGGGCTGCTGCGCGGGGGAGCCCGGCTGCCCTGACCGCGGCCACCTCACCCGCGATCTCACCAGACGTGGTGATCCGGGCTCACCGTGCGCGCTCCTACCGTGCGGTCGACGGCGGCGCCACGGCCGCCGAGGAGCGCACCGAGGAGCACCATGCCGACGACCGTGACCCAGCCCCCGCCTACCGCCGGCACCGTGCTGCCGAGCCGGGGCGCCGCCCGGCTGGCGGGCGGGCTCTACCTGCTCACGTTCGTGAGCTCGATCGCCGCCCTGCCGCTGCTGAGCCCGCTGCTGGACGACCCCGCCTTCGTGCTGGGCGCCGGGTCGGACCCCTCCGTCACCGCGGGCGCCCTGCTCGACCTGGTCAACGCGCTGGCGTGCGTCGGGACCGCGGTGGTGCTGCACGGGGCCCTGAGGTCCTGGGGCGAGCAGCTCGCCCTCGGGTTCCTGGCGTCCCGGCTGGTCGAGGCGGCCGTCATCCTGGTGGGAGTCGTCAGCCTCCTCGCGGTCGTGACCCTGCGCCAGGACACCGCGGCGGACCTCGACCCGGCGGCCCGCGTGGCGGTCGCGCACGGCCTCGTCGCCGTGCGCGACTGGACGTTCCTGCTCGGCCCGGGCGTGATGGCGGCGGTCAACGCGTGCCTGCTGGCGCCGCTCCTGCTGCGCTCGGGCCTCGTCCCCCGGTGGATCCCGCTGACCGGGCTGGCCGGCGCCCCGCTGCTGCTCGCGTCCGACCTGGCGACCGCCTTCGGCCTCCACGAGCAAGTGTCGGTGCTGTCCGCGGTCGCCGTGGCGCCGGTCTTCGTGTGGGAGCTCTCGCTCGGCCTGCGGCTGGTGGTGACCGGCTTCCGGCCGGCCCGGGCCCCGCGACGCCCCTGAGCGACCCGGGCAGTCGCGCAGAACGCGGCACCCCCGCCACCACGAGGGTGACGGGGGTGCCGTTCGTGCAGGTCAGGCGCTCAAGGGAGCAGCCTCGAGACCTGACGCCTACACGTCGTAGTAGAGCCTGATCGACGGTCGAGCCGCGGGCGTAGTCGCTGGCCAGAGCGCCGCTGGCCTGCGGGTGCGTTCGCGAGCGTGCGTGTGATGTGCATCCTGGATGCGTCATCGGGGCCCCTCCTGTGGCACGTCCTGTGGCAAGCGTCCCGCCACCTGAGCGCCGCCACAAGGCAACTGAGCGAGGGCGCGGTCGACCTTTCGCTCGCTGGTCGCTCGACCGGACTTCGCTCGCGGTGCAGGGTCAGATCACCCCTTCGTCCTGTGGCGCGGCCGCCGGTGACGCCGGCGTCACCGAGATCGCGGGCCCGTGCGGGGACCTCGGACCGGGAGCGCGATCGGGTCGCCCGGCATGGCGATGCCCGTCACGCACGTGCATCTCAGTCGTCGCGGTCGGCAGGCTTCGGCCCCGACCGGACGTCTGCGCATCCTGGCCTCGGCGACCTGGCGCTTGGTGTACTGACCCGCTGCGTTGTTGCTGCTCGACCAGCCCTCCGTCGTCGGCCGGCTCCGGCGGCGGTCCGGCCTGCCGGGCGGCGTCGCGGGCCGCGTCCTCGACGCGCCGCTGCTGCTCGGCCTCGGCGAGCTGCTGCTGCTCGAACGACTGCTCGGCGCGGGTGTACTGGTGGCGGCGGACGGCGCCGGCGGTGGCGCTGGCGGTGCCGGCGATGACGGCGGTGCGGGCAGCGGTTCCGATCAGTCCGGGGCGGCCGAAGCGGGGCATGAGCAGGGGCACGGCGGTTCCTCCAGGAAATGGTGAGGACGACGGGACGACGGGCCGGCGGGTCAGGACGCCGCGAGGGCGTTGACGACCTCGGCGGGCACGAGCTCGGTGAGCGCCACGACCGCGCCGGCCTCCCGGGCGGCCCCGGCCAGCGCGGCGGCCCAGAGGTGCTCGACGACGAGCACCAGCGCGCTCGCGCCCGGCAGCAGGGACTCGGCGACGAGGCCGAGGTTGTGCTCGCCGGCGAGCCCGCGGCCGACCAGGTCTGCGAGGTCGGCGAGCCCGTCGGCGGCGGGCCCGTCCAGATCGTCGACCTCGACGACCTCGATCCCGTCCTCGGCGGGCCGGACCAGCACCACGTCGACCACCCGGACCCGGTCGGACCCGGCGAGCGCCACGACCTCCGCCAGCACCGGGGCCGGCACGTCGTCCCCGGGGAACGCGAGCGCGATCAGCTCGACCGGGCCCCGAGCAGGCGCAGCGCGCCCGTCGTCGGCACGGCCACCAGCGTGTCGCCGCGGGCCGCGTACAGCGCGTCGGCGTCCGCGACCAGCCGCGTCGTGACCGGGCCCGCGTCCTCCGCCGGACCGTCGGTGACGGCGCACCACAGCGTCTTCGCGGGGGCGTCGGAGCCCGAGGTGCAGGACGCGCTCCGCGTGTACCCGTCCTCGGTCGGCAGCACCCCGATCTCGGCGCGCCACCGCTCCTCGCCGGTGACCGCGTCGAGCGCCACGACGGCGGCGGGCTCGCCGGTGCCCGGCGTCAGCACGCCCGCGATCAGCCCGTCCGCGGTGCGGGTCCCGGACATCAGCAGCCCCATGGCGTCGCCGGTGCCCCACGGCGTCGCCTCCAGGGGCGCGGTGACGGTCTCGGCCAGGACTCCCGGCGTCGCGCGGAGGCGCTCCGCCGCGGCCTCGTCCCGGCGGTCGGTGACCGCCTGGGCCGCGACCAGCGCCAGGACCACCGCCACCGGAGCCGGCCACCAGCGGCGCAGCAGCGCGCGGGCGCGGGTGGCGGTGCGCGACGGCGCGACCGGCTCCGGCACCGGCTCCGCGACGTCGTCGAGCTGCACCTCGGCCATGCGGTCCGCCCCCATGACCGGGGACTCTACGGCGGCGGGCCCGGCCGTGGGGCCGGTTCGCACCCGGGTCCGGAACCGCACGAGCCCCCTCCCGCACCGTGCGGGAGGGGGCTCGCGGTGGGCGCGGGAGCGCTCAGGCCATCGTCGCGACGTCGATGACGAACCGGTACCGGACGTCCGAGCGCAGCACGCGCTCGTACGCCTCGTTGACCTCGTCGGCCGCGATCAGCTCGGTCTCGGGCGCGATGCCGTGCTCGGCGCAGAAGTCGAGCATCTCCTGCGTCTCGGCGATGCTGCCGATGCTCGACCCGGCGAACGAGCGGCGGTTGCCGAACAGGGAGAACACCTGGACGGGCAGCGGCTCGCCGGGCGCGCCGACGTTCACGAGGGTGCCGTCGAGCCTGAGCAGCGACAGGTAGGCGCCGAGGTCGACGACCGCGGACACGGTGTTGACGATGAGGTCGAAGGTGTTCGCGAGCTCGGCGAACGTCGCCGGGTCCTCGGTCGCGAAGTAGTGGTCCGCACCGAGCTCGAGGCCGTCGGCCTTCTTGCTCAGCGTGCGGGACAGGACGGTGACCTCGGCGCCCATGGCGTGCGCGAGCTTGACGGCCATGTGGCCGAGGCCGCCCATGCCGACGACCGCGACCTTCTTGCCCGGGCCGGCGCCCCAGTGGGCGAGCGGGGAGTACGTGGTCACCCCGGCGCACAGCAGCGGGGCGGCCTTGTCGAACGGGATGGCCTCCGGCACGCGGAGGACGAAGTCCTCGTCGACGACCACGTAGGTCGAGTACCCGCCCTGCGTGATGGTGCCGTCGCGGTCGACGGACGCGTAGGTCTGGGTGTTGCCCCCGAGGCAGTACTGCTCGAGGCCGGCGCGGCAGTTCTCGCACTCCCGGCAGGAGTTGACCATGCAGCCGACGCCGACCCGGTCGCCGACGGCGTGCCGGGTGACCTCGGCGCCGACCTCGGCGACCACGCCGACGATCTCGTGCCCGACGACCTGCGGGTAGGTGATGGGGCCCCAGTCGCCCCGGACGGTGTGGATGTCGGAGTGGCAGACGCCGGCGTAGCGGATCTCGATCAGCACGTCCTTCGGCCCCACGTCGCGGCGCTCGATCGTCACGGGGACGAGCGGCTCGGTCGCGGAGGGGGCGGCGTAGGCGTTGACGGTGAGCACAGGACTCCCAGGGGTGCGCGGGACGGTGGGTCGGCGCCGGCGGGGTCGTCCTCGGCCGCCGGTCGCCCGCCCAGTCAACCCCGCCGCGGCCGATCGTGCGAGGTCCTGGCAGTCCCTCCCTGGCGGCCGGACCGTCCGGTGGCGTGGGAGCATGCCCGCATGGCCGGCTACCTGACGCGGCGTGCACACCGGGCACGCCTCGTGCGCGACGTGCTCCGCGCGCGGATCGTCGGCGGCGCGTTCCACGAGACCGGGCTGCCCCCGGAGGACCGCATCGCGGCCGAGTTCGCGGTCGGGCGGAACGTGGTGCGCGAGGCGCTGGCCCTGCTGGTGGCCGAGGGGCTGATCCGCCGCGACCAGGGGATCGGCACCCGCGCCCGCACGGAGGTGCTGGTGCACGAGCTCAACCACCTGCGGGCCATCGCCGAGGAGGGCACCGATCCGGCGGCCGCCCGGGTGTTCTACCGCCACCTGGCGTGGGAGACGGTGCCCGCGTCGCCGGCCGTCGCGACCGAGCTCGGGCTGGCGCCGGGCGACGACGTGGTGCTGTGGGAGCGGCTGACCCAGACGCCGGAGCCGATCGTCCTGTGGTCCTCGTACCTCCCGGCCGATCTGGGCCTGACCCGGCCCGCGGACGTCACCCCGACCGAGGGCGGCGGGACGTTCGCCTACCTCGAGCAGCACGGGGTCCAGATCGGCGTCGCGCAGGTCCGCACCGGGGCGACGACGGCCGACCCGGCGGTCGCCGAGGCGCTCGACGTCGCCGCGGGCGCGCCGGTGATGGTGCAGCACCGGCGGGTCCTCGGCCCGGAGGGCCGGGTGATCGAGGTCGCGACGGGGTACTACCGGCACGACCGGATCTTCCTGCTCAACGACTACGGGCGGGCCGGCTCCAGCACGGGGCTCTCCTCGGTGGAGTCGGCGCGCCGGCTCGACGTGGACGACATCCCGGCGGCGCCGAGGCCGAGCGCGGCGACCACCACCACCAGCATCGGCGCGGTCCAGCCGCCGGAGACGGAGTGGACGGTCCCGAGCAGCACCGGGCCGCAGGCGCCCACCGCGTAGCCGCCGCCCTGCACCAGCGCCGCCGCGCGACGGGCCTCGGCGGGGGACCGGGCCCAGCGGTTCACGCCGGTGAGCACCAGGGTGAAGGTGGCGCCCTGCGCCGCCCCGGCGGCGAGGGCCCACAGCCACCAGGCGCCGGGCGCGAGCAGCATCCCCAGCGGGAACGTCAGCCACAGGGCGGTGGTCGCGGCGAACCCGGTGGCGATCCGGCCGGTGCGCAGGACGGGTGCCATGAGCAGCGGCCCGAGGGCGCCGGTCAGCTGGAACACGGCGGCGCTGCTCCCGGCCAGGACGAGTCCCAGGCCCATGAGGTCGTCGAGCTGGGTGGGCAGCCAGGCCGTGATGCCGTAGTACGACAGCGTCTGCCCGGCGAACGCCGTCGCCAGCAGCACGGGGACGAGGTGCCGCCACGGACGGCGGCCACCGTGGGCCGGGCCGCCGCCCGGGACCCCCGCCCGTCCGCCCGTCCCCGCGACGGCCGACCCGGAGCGCGCCGTGGCCACCGCGCCGACGACGCACGCGAGCAGCCAGGGTGCCGTCACGGCCACCCGCCAGCCGACCGCGGACGCCAGCGGCGCCGTCACGACCGTGGCGACGAGCGACGCCAGGTTCATCCCGACCGTGTAGCGCGTGGTCAGGCGCTCGGCGTGCCGCCGGTCGCCGGCGCTCGCGAGGACGGGGAGCACGACGTTGGCGACCGTGATCGCCGCGCCGAGCAGCACCGTGCCGAGGACCGCCCCCGCCGGGCCGGCGGACACCCGCAGCACGAGGGCCGCGGCGATGCCGCCGAGCGAGGTCAGCGTCGCGGCGCGGGTGCCCAGCCGCCCGACGACCCAGCCGGCCGGCGCCGCGAGCAGGCCGAAGCAGAGCACCGGGACCGTGACCAGCAGCGCCGCGACGGCGGCGCTCACCCCCAGGTCGTCCTGGGCGACCGCGAGGACGGGGGCGGGCGCGACCACCGGCGCGCGCAGGACGAGCGACAGCAGCAGGACCGTGGCGGCGCCGCCGGCGCGCCCGGCGGCCGGGCTCATGCCGCGCGCCGGGCGGGCCGCGCGCGGTGGTGCCCGGTCCGGTGCTGCACGTCGGCGACGAGGTGCAGCAGGGCGCGGTCCGACCACGCGGGGCCCACCAGCTGCGCGCCGATCGGCAGCCCGAGGCGGTCGAGCCCGCACGGGAAGGACACCGCGGGCGCGCCGGTGAGGCTGGCGAGGGCGGTGTACCGCATGTTCGCCACGAGGACGTCCTGGGTCCGGCCGGCGAGCTCGATGTCGCGCTCGCCGAGGCGCGGGGCCGTGAACGGGAGGGTCGGGACCAGCAGGACGTCGACCTGCTCCCACGTCCGGGCGAGCGCGTCGCGGGCGAGGGTGCGCAGGCGCTGCGCCTGCAGGTACTCGACCGCGGTGAACCGGGCACCCGCCTCGAGCAGCACCCGGACGTCGGTGCCGAGGCGCTCGGGGTGGGCGCGCAGCGCGGCCGCGTGCACCGCGGACGCCTCGGCGGCGTTCAGCACGACGAGGGCGTCGACCAGCTCGTCGAGGCGCGGCAGCGCGACGTCGACGGGCCGCGCGCCCCACCCGGCCGCGTCGTCGAGCAGCCGGGCGACCGCGGCGGCGACGTCCGGCTGCACGCCGTCCAGCGTGAAGCCGTCCACGACGCCCACCCGCAGCCCGGCCCAGGGGTCGGCGCGGTGCAGGAGGTGGCGCAGCGTGTCCGGCCGGGACACGCACCCGTCGTCGCTGCCGTCCGGGCCGGCCGTGGCGTCGAGCACCAGCCGGCACTCCGCGGCGGACCGGCCGATCGGGCCGACCGTGTCGAGCGTCCAGGCGAGCGGGATGACGCCGGTGGTCGGCACGCGGCCGAGGGACGGACGCAGACCGGTCAAGTTCGTGACCGAGGCGGGCAGGCGGATCGACCCGCCCGTGTCGGTGCCGATGCCGACGGGCACCACGCCCGCGGCGACCGCCGCCGCGGTGCCCCCGCTGGAGCCGGCGGGGATGCGCCCCGGGTCGAACGGGTTCCGGCAGGTGCCCAGGTGCGGGTTGTCGGTGGTGCCGCCCCAGGCGAGCTCGTGCATGTTGGTCCGGCCGATCACCACCGCCCCCGCGTGCCGGAGCCGGGCGGTCACGGTCGCGTCGACCGCCGCCGGCTCGTCGGGGAGCAGGAGGGAGGCGGCGCGGTTCGGGACACCGGACTCGGCGACGTTGTCCTTGAGCACGACGGGGATGCCGGCCAGCGGTCCCAGCGGGGCGCCGGCGGCGCGCTGGTCGTCCAGCTCGCGGGCGGCGCGCCGGGCGCTCGCGGGGTGCAGCGAGGCGAACGCGGCGAGGTCGCCGACCGCCTCGGCCGCCGTCAGCGCCGCCTCGACCAGGTCCCGGCTCGTCACCTCGCCGGCGGCCAGCGCGCGCTGGGCGAGCGCGACGTCGCCCAGCAGCCCGGCGGTCACCGGGCGTCCCGGTCGCGCAGCGCGGTGAACAGCGCGGCCGGCGCCGCGTCGCTCGTCTCGGCGACGGCGCACACCCGCGCCGCGCCCTCGCGCCAGCCGGCGGGCATCTGGTCCTCGTCCACGTCGTCCCTCACCTCTCCTCGAACCGGGCGCCGCGCCGGCCCGCGGCTGCGGGCCGGCGCGGCGCGCGCGTCACTCGCCGTCGGCCTCGGCCCTGGCCCGCTCGGCCAGCTCCGTGTCCACGTTGTTCTCGTAGGACGTCGCCTCGCTCGGGTACTCCGCGACGTTCCCGGTCATCGCGGCGATCTCGAGGTTCCGGTCCCAGGCGTCCTGGCTGACCAGGACGTCCTTCGGGTAGCCGAGCGCGTCGATCTCGCGCTCCACGGCGGTGGCGACGACCTCCGGGTCGAG
Source organism: Cellulomonas hominis (assembly GCF_005239125.1). Taxonomy (GTDB): domain Bacteria; phylum Actinomycetota; class Actinomycetes; order Actinomycetales; family Cellulomonadaceae; genus Cellulomonas; species Cellulomonas hominis_A. The sequence goes on from NZ_SZYE01000009.1 coordinate 8,154, forward strand.
GTCCGGGAAGTACGCCTGGGCGGTGGCGATCGCCGCCTCGGGATCGGCGTAGATGGCGTCGGACGCCTTCTGGAACGCGGTGACCACGCCCTGGGCCGCCTCGGGGTTCGCCTCGATCCAGGACGGCAGGCCCGTGAGGCTGGAGAACGCGAACGGGTACCAGCTCGGGTCGGCGGAGAACGAGTACACGACGTGCAGCCCGTTCTCGACCTCGCCCTGGGTGATCTGCGGCTCCACGGCGAGGGCGTAGTCGGCCTGGCCGCTGGACACGGCCGCGAGCTCGTTGCCGATCGCGACGTTGACCAGCTCGACGTCCTGCAGGTCGTTCTCCTCGATCAGGTGCGTCATGAACGCCCACGTCGTGTCGGGCTCGGGGCTGACGACGACCTTCTTGCCCTCGAGCAGCGAGAGGTCGCCCTGCACGTCCGCGTCGTCCGACCCGATGATGAAGACGGTCGGGGCGTCCTGGATGCCGGCGACGACCACGCCGTCGCCCCCGGACTCGTGGGTCTTGGGGACGAACACCGGGTCCTGGATCGAGAACTCCGCGGACCCGCCCAGCACCGCGGACCAGGACTGCGTCCCGCCGCCGCCGGTGCTGATCTGGACGTCGACGCCCTCCTCCTCGAAGAAGCCCTGGTCCTCCGCCACGTACAGCGGCAGGTACAGCAGGGACTGGAAGGCCTGGTTGATGCGGACGGTGGTCAGGCCCTCGCCGGAGGTGGCGGCAGGCGCGGCCGAGGAGGCGCCGGCGCACGCCGACAGGGCGAGCGACGCGGCGGCGGCGAGGGCGAGGGCGCCGAGGGGGCGGCGGGAGGTCGTCACTTGGTGGTCCTTTCCCAGGAGAGCAGGAAGCGCTCGAGGAGGTTCATGAGGAAGGTGAGGACGAGCACGATCGCCATGACGACGACCAGTCCGGCGAGCACGAGGCCGACCGTGAAGTTGGACGAGCCGAGCAGGATCATGTGACCCACCCCGGCGTCCGAGGAGATGTACTCCCCGACGATGGCGCCGACGACGGCGAAGCCGACGTTGAGCTTGAGCCCGGAGACGATCCAGGGCAGGGCGCCGGGGGCGACGACCTTGGTGAAGATCTGCCCGGTCGAGGCGCCGAACGACCGCATGAGGTCGATCTGGTCCGGGTCGGCGCGCTGCGCCCCCCGGTACGAGGAGGTCAGGGAGACGACGACGCAGGAGAAGCCGACGATCATGATCTTGGACATCAGCCCGGTGCCGAACCAGATGATCGTCATCGGGGCGATCGCCAGGACCGGGATCGCGCCGATCGCGGCGATGAACGGCGCCGTGTAGTCCGCGACGAACCGCGAGTACCAGAGCGCCAGGCCGAGGACCGAGCCGCCCACCGCACCGACGAGGAACCCGAGGGCGACCTCCGTGACCGTGGTGCGGACGTCCACCGCCAGGTCGCCGGAGGCGGCCCGCCGGGACAGCGAGTCCAGCACCTGCGACGGGCTGGAGAACAGGAAGGTGTTGACCGTGCCGGCCCGCGCGCCCAGCTCCCACGCGCCCAGCAGGACGACCACGGTCGCCACCTGCAGGACGACGAGCAGGGTGCGCCGGGACCCGAGCCGCCGGCGCGACCGGGCCGGAGCCGCGGTTGTGGCCCGCGCGGGGGCCGTGGTCTCGATCGCGGTCGCCATCAGGCCGCCCTCCCCGCGTCGACCGGGCGGGTGCCGATCGAGCGCCAGATCCGCTCGTAGTACTCGTTGAACCGGGGCGCCAGGCGGCGCTCCTCGATGCGCAGGCTGTCGGTGCCCAGGTCGACGCGGATCTCCTCGACGACCTGGCCGGGGTGCGCCTTGAGCACGTACACCCGGTCGGAGAGCGTGACCGCCTCCTCGATGTCGTGCGTGACGAACACGACCGCCTTGCCCGACCGGCGGACGGTCGCGAGCAGCTCGCTCTCGAGCTCGATCTTCAGCGGGTAGTCGAGCGCCTTGTACGCCTCGTCCATCAGGACGACCTCGGGGTCCATGACCATCGTCCGCATGAGCGCGGCCCGCTGGCGCATGCCGCCGGAGATCTGCGACGGCAGCCGGTCCTCGTAGCCGGTCAGGTTGTAGACCTCGAACAGCCGGGCCGCGCGCTCGCGCGCCTCGCGCCGGGGGACCTTGCGGACCTCGAGCCCGAGGACGACGTTCTGCAGGATCGTCCGCCATGGGAGCAGCAGGTCCTTCTGCAGGACGTACCCGATCTCCGGGGTCGCGGTGCCGGTGGTCTGCCGGCCCTTCACCCAGACCTCGCCGTAGGTGGGCTGCAGCAGCCCGGTCATGATGTTGAACAGCGTGCTCTTGCCGCAGCCCGACGGCCCGACGAAGGACACGAGCTCCCCGGGGTCGGCGTGGAAGTCGATGCCCCGCAGGACCTCGATCTCGCCGCCGGGGACGTCGTAGTGCTTGCCGATGCCGCGGGCCTCGATCGCGTGCGTCATGCCGCCTGCCCTCCTTCCGGGCGCCGGACCTCGGCCGGCGCCAGATCGCGGTGGTCCTTGAGGAACGAGTAGCCGAGGTAGCCGACCGTGCGGGCGCGCACGGTCTCGGCGCGGTCGACCGTCGCGAACGCGACGCCCTCGGTCGCACCGGTGTCGGCGCGGACGACGCCGTCCGGCCCGACGACGCGGCTGCCGCCCGGGTAGGTGAAGCCGCCGAGCCGGCCGACCAGGTTCGCGCCGACGAACCAGGTCTGGTTCTCCAGCGCCCGCACCCGGGTGAACAGGTCGAACGCGCCGACCATGCGGTCCTCGTGCACCGGCGCCGCCGGGTCGTCCACGCCCCACGCGGTCGGGAGCACCAGCAGGTCCGCCCCCGACAGGGCCAGGCTGCGGGTCGACTCCGGGAAGCACAGGTCGTAGCAGATGAGCATCCCGATCCGCCCGAGCGGCGTCTCGAGCACGGTGAAGCCGTCACCCGGGTGGTACAGGTGCTTCTCGTCGCCGGGCTGGTGCACCTTCCGGTACGACCCCACGACCCCGTCCGGCCCGACCAGCACCGCCGTGTTGTAGAGGACCTCGGCGCGGACCTCGTCGCGCTCGGTCATGCCGAACACCACGTGCACGCCGTGCCGGGCGGCCGCGTCGGCCAGCGCCCGCACGCTCGGGCCGGTGGCGACCGGCTCCGCGTGCTCGACCTGGTACGTCACGTGCGACAGGGCGTAGTCGGTCAGGCTGGGCAGGTAGCCCTGCAGGCACTGCTCCGGGAACACCACCAGGTCCGCGCCCTGCTCCGCGCACGACGCGACCGTCGCCAGCATCGAGGCGAGGTTCGCCGCCTTGTCGTGCACCGCGCGCATCGCCACCGCCGCGACCGTGATCCGCTGCACCCGTCCACCTCCTCGTCCGCCCCGCCGGCCTGGTGCCGGCGCCGGGGATGTCGAGAAAGTTAGGGAGCGGTCGGTAACGGGCGCGGTCCGCGGAGGTAACCAGGCAGTTACGCCACCTGGCCGGCGCCGCGCGCCCGCGCCGCACCAGGGCGGGGGCGTCCGGGGACGCGGGGATCCGCCAGTGCGCGCCCGGGGCGGATCCCGCGATGCGAGACGGCGCGGGGGCGCCAGCGCGTGTCGGCACGAGCCCGGCGCCGGGTCGACGTGGGCGCCGGCGGGGGTGTCAGCGGGGTGTCGGCGGGGGTGTCAGCGGCGTCAGCGGGGGTGTCGGCGGGGTCGGAGACGCCACGAGGGGCGCCTCCCTGACGGGAGACGCCCCTCGCATGCGCACTGACCGGGAGCAGCCGATCAGACGTCGTAGTAAAGCCCGGTCGATGGACGAGCCGTAGGCGTTCTCGCTGTTCAGCACCTTCTCGGCCCGCCGGCTCGTCGGAGCATGTGCGTCTGATGTGCAGGGTGGATGCGTCATCGCGACCTCTCCAGTGGCACGCGTTGTGGCAAGTCTGCTCGTCGTCTCACCGCGACACAACGGTGTTGGCCGCCCAAGCGATGGTCACGCCAGGCAGACTGGCCCGATGGCGCAGCGCTCGCTCCGCGTGAACCAGAGCCCGGATCTGCCAGACGTCCTGCTCCACATGACGCGACGCTGGGGAACGCCGTCACCGGGGCTGCAAGAGGACATCCAGAGGTTGGACGCGATTCAGCGACTCGCCAGTGTGCTCCACCAGCGACGTCTGCGTTGGGGCATGCCCTTCGACACGACCTGGCCTGTCGTGTCGTTCACTCAGACCACGCGTCGGGCCTTGCGCGGGCTGTCGTCTCGTTACGACCAGGTTGGTCTCGCGTTCGACAAGCAGCGCGTCTGGGACGACGGCGGAGGTCCGGTCCACTACGTCCGTGGCGACGAATGGGACGCATGGCGCACGGCGCCCATCCCAGAACCGATGCGCTCGCGAGGTGTGCGCCTGTGGCCGGGATGGGACGGCGCGATCACGCCGGAGAACTTCTTGTCTGGAGAGGTACGCGGCTCGTCGGAGTGGCTCCACGAACGCGAGTGGCGAATCCCGAAGATCGTTGGCGGCGACGACTGGGGCTGGCCGTTTGGTGCGGCGGACGTCCGCTTCTTGATCCTGGCCGCACCGTGGCGAAGGGAGAAGCTCCTGGAGCAGGTCGCGGAGTGGAAAGGGGACGTCGATTGGGTGGCTTCGCTTCCCGTCGCCTTCGTCTCGGAAGATTCTGCCACCTTTGTCGGAGCCGAAGACCTTTGGCCGTGAGTCGTGACGCGACTGGACCGACGTTGTCTCGGCCACGCGCGAAGCGCCCGTCCTCTACTCGAGGTCGCGGGGCGGTCTTATCGCTCGTCGTGACGTCCTACTCGCGTCGGTGGCTACGAGGGATGTGGTTGGTACGGGCGGCCGGCAGGTCGGTCCGCATTCCTCGGGGCCTCCCCTCTTGCTAACTCAGGTGCGCTGAGCTCGTGGCACTTTAGCGCGCGCCCACTCGTGTAGGCGTGGCGGGTATTGCGGCGATGACTCCGCCACCTGCTCCCACGATTTGTTGATTTCTGACATCGCGACAAGCAGTTCTGAGTGTGGCTTTGCCGATGCGGAGAGCAGTTCCGCCCTCCTGCGGAGTGATCCGAACTGCAACGCTGACGCCGTGTGTCGAGCGGACCGCGCGGAGTAGTCCATGAACGCGACCAGTGCGGTGAGCGCAGCGGTCCCGATGGAGGCGGCGCTAACAAGCCAGAGGGCCCAGCCGCGCGGCGTGTCCTGCAACCCAGCGAACGCGCTGGTGCCAACACCAGCCGCGACGATCGTCGCGGTGACGCCCAGTCCCCAGTGCCGACGGTGTAGAGCCGCGGCAGCGCGACTATGCGCGATGTGCTCGATGTGGAGGCCGTTGATCCACTGGCGCAGTCTGAAATCCAACTCATCGCGAGACGCAGTTGGTGCGTTCTGTGGAGGCTGCGTGGCGCTGGCCGACGAGTTCACAGCCTGAGAATAGTCTGCCGAGAGCCCGAGGGGCGCCCTCTCCGGTGAACGATGTTCAAGCTCGGGGAGCAACTCGTACGCGGCTAGCACGGCGCTGGTCAGAAGAGTGCTCGCCTTCCGGTCTTGTGCGCCTGATGTGCAGGGTGGATGCGGCACGGTCGCCCCTGATGTGGCAGGTGTTATGGCAGTCGTCCTGCGGTAGCCCGTCATGCCGGGAGGTTTGACTCGTGAGGACACCGCGCTGCTGACCTCACCCCGGGTTCGCGGGGGCGACGGCTACGGCAGGACCGCGTGGCTAACGGCCGCTCAACGCGTCTCCGAGGCACTCCGCGACGGCCTGCAGCTCGGCGAGGTCGACGCCGAGGTCTGCGCGGAGCGCGACGACGGTGGTGCACCCGGCACCCGGCACCCGGCACGAGAGGTTCGCGCCGTCGGGATCGGAGCGGAGACGATGTCGGCGTACTCGCCGACGTCGTCGAACCGCCTCGCCCGCCCGGTGACGCGGATGTGGTGGAGCACTGCCCGCTCCTTTTACCACGACATCGCTCACCTCGCCGGGCACAGGCCTGGTCCGCCTCCCCACGCGCCGGGCGAACCGGCTGAGGTCGACGCCGGAGCCGGGCGCGCGTGTGCGACCCAGCGGTCCGGCCTCCGGAGACGGACCGGAACCTCGACCGGGGGCGTCACGGCGTCGCGATCTCTAGCTCGGCGAATGAAGCATGTCGTGGACTTGAGCACCTAGAGGGTGCCGAAGGCCGGACGCGCGACGGACCGGGCGCCGGCACGCCATCAGCACGGACTCGGGCGCGGCGAGGACGTGCAACCCGTCGCGGGCCCGGGTGATGGCCGTGTACAGCAGTTCACGTGTCAGTAGCGGCGAGGTCGCCGGCGGCAGGACAACGGTCACCTTGCTGAACTGGCTGCCTTGGGACCGGTGGATCGTCATCGCGTGCACCGGGCTGACCGCGGGAAGCCGGTGCAGCCGGACGAGTCGCGGCTGGGTCGGGTCACCGAACGCTGCGGCGGTGGCGTTCATCGATGACTGCGGGGCGCTCACCACGACGCCGGTGTCTCCGTTCGACAGGCGCGTGGCAGGGTCGTTCGCGTTCACGATCAGTGGCAGACCGACCGGCCAGCGTTCACCGGGGGAAGCCGAGCCGGCGCCGATCCACTCGCGGGCGAGGTCGCCGAACCGTGCGATCCCCGCTCGACCCTCACGGTGTGCCAGGAGCAGGCGATGCTCGTTGAGCGCTTGCAGCGCGGCGGTGGCGTCCCCGGCGGTTGCCGCGGCCATCATCAACTGCCCGGCGTGCCGAACGTCGTCGGCCACGTCATGAAGGTCTGCCGGTCCAGCCCACTGCCCCGGGAGCTCGGTGAACCGGACGGTCGGTCCGCCGGCGCGCAACAGGGCGAGCGCGTGTTCACCGTCGCCGGTGCGGACGGCGTCGGCGAGCTGCCCAAGCTCGGTGCCGAATCGGTAGTTGTGCTCCAGCCGGACCAGTCCACCGGGCAGAGACGCGACGAGGTCCGCCAAGACTGCGCCGGCCTCGACGGACGCGAGCTGGTCGGGGTCGCCCACCAGGATCAGCCGGGCGTCCGGTCGCACGGCGTCGAAGAGCCGGGCCATCAGCGGCAGCGACACCATCGAGGCCTCGTCGACGATGACCACGTCGTGGGGGAGCGGGTGGGTGCCGTCGTGCCGGAACGGGCGGCCGGGTCGCGCGCCGAGCAGGCGGTGCAGGGTGCTGGCGGTGAGGTCCGTCAGTGGGGTGCGGTCGCCGGGTGGTAGGCGCTGGGCCTCCTGGGAGATCGACTCGTGCAGTCGTGCGGCTGCCTTCCCAGTGGGGGCTGCCAGCGCAACCTGCAGGTCAGGCCCTAGCGTGTCGTGCAAGGCGGCGAGGAGCCGGGTGACCGTCGTGGTCTTACCGGTCCCAGGTCCGCCGGTGATGACGGTCAGTCGGCGGGCGCCGGCGGTGCGGACCGCGAGCCGTTGCTGCTCCTCGTGCGCTTCGGGGAGCAGGCGTGCGGCTGCTGCTTCGAGGACGGTGGTGTCGACCTCCGCCGGTGCCGTGGTGCGTGCATGGACACGCTCGCGGATCAGGAGCTCGTCGCGCCAGTACCGGTCGAGGTAGACCCGTCCGTCGACCCACCGCACGGGCCGGTTCGAGTTCCCGGATGGTCCGTCGGCGATCAGGACCGACCTGCGCACCGCGGCGTGCCAGCTGGCGGGGTCCGGCCAGGGGAGGGGGGGTAACCCGGCGCGATCGTCACCGTCGGCTGGGTCACGATCGGCGTGAGTGTCGGCCGCGTCGTCCAGGTTGATGCACACCGACCCGGTGCGGGCGGCTCGCACCGTCAGGGCGACGGCCAGCAGGACGTCCTCTGAGGTCTCGCCCGCGGCCGCGGACAGCCGGCGGGCGACGTGCACGTCGCCGGACTCCAGGACGCCGGCGTCGATGAACGGGTCGAGTCGGTCGCCGGTGCGCTGGGGGACGCGCGGGTCCGCCGGTCGAGGAGCGGTCATGAGCTGACTCCCGCGAGCAGGTCGGACAGCGCCAGGACGAGCTCGGTCGGTGGCCGCCAGGCGACGACGCCCGATGGTGCGGGCAGAGCGTGCCCGGTGGCGGGATGGGTCGTGGCGTCCGGTCCGGGCATGCCGCGCACGAACAGGTAGGCGCCACCGGCCAGGTGGGTGCAGGGGTCGTAACCGCGTTGGCGCCATCGCAGGTAGCGGTGCAGGGCGACGGCGTACAGCAGGAGCTGCAGCGGGTAGTGGTGCTCGTACATCGCCGCGATCAGGGCTCCGGGTTGGTAGTGCGCCAGGGTCAGGGGTTCGTCGCGGAGCGCGAGCCGGTTCGTCTTGTAGTCCACGACCAGGTAGCGGGGTGTGCCGGTGTGGTCACGTACGCGCAGCACCGCGTCGATGCTCCCGGTCAGGTACCCGACCAGGGGGGCGTGCACCGCGTGCGGGGTCAGGTGGGTGCGCAGGTGGGTCCCGTAGTCGGCGAACGGGTCGTCGGACGCCAGATGCTCGTCGAGCAGGTCCGCGATCTTCGCCAGGGTTGCGGCCGCGGTGTCGGGGTCTGGGGTGTCGCCGCCGGCGAGCGGGAGCTCGAACTCGAGCTCGGCGAGCCGGTCGGCCGGTGGGACGTCGAGAAGTGCCAGGTTCTCCGCGATCGGGCCCAGCGGCGTGGTCAACGCGGGGACCAGCGACCTGGCGAGCGCTGCGGGTTCGATGCGCAGCGCGGGGGTCAGTCCGGTCTGCTCGCACCGCGCAGTGAGCTCGGCGAGCAGGTCGGGGGCGTCGGTGTCGATGGTCTCCAGGACGGAGTGCACCAGGGTGCCGAACGCGGTGCCGCTGGGCAGGTCGGCCATGGGCGAGGCCGGGCTGTGCGCGTCGGGTGGTACCGGAGCAGTCGTGGCGTGCTGGTCGTCAGGTTCGTCCGTCATGCCGGCCTGCTCAGGTTCGCCGCTGAGTCCTGCGTGCGGGGTCGCGGTCTGCGCGGTGAGCCCGGTGTAGGACGTGCGACGCCAGGCGGTGTCCGGGCGTCGGGTCAAGGTGGCGGTGGTCAGCGCGGGCTGGGGGACCTCGGGCGGCGCCCAGGTTGTCTGGTCGGGGACCTGGGTGACGACCTGGTGCACCAGGGTGCCTCCGCTGGCCGCGGCGAGTGCGTCGAAGCGTGACTTTACGGTCGGGTCCGCATGTGTGGGCACCTTCGCCTCGAGGCTGCCGTCCGGCTGCCGTCCGGCTAGCAGCAGGCGGGACAACGGACCGGACGCCGAGGAGGTGCTGGGCGACCACCACAGCGTGACGTGGCTGCGCGCCCGGGTGAGCGCGACGTACGCCAGCCGTAGGAGCTCACCGGCTTCCTCCTCGAGGGCCGCAGCTGCCGCGTCTCCGTACCCCGGGCTGCCACGTCCCCCGATGTGCAGGCATCGCTGATCGCCGTCGTGGTATCGGTGGATCTGCACCTTGCCGTCGATGTACCTGTCGGACAGGAACGGGACCATCACCAGCGGGAACTGCAGGCCCTTGGCGGCGTGGACGGTCATGACCTGCGCCGCGGCGGAGTCGGTCTCCAAGCGCCGTTCGGACTCCTCGCCGGTGCCGCTTCCCTGGACCTTGCCACGCAGCCACCGCAACAGACCCGTTGGGGCGAGCCGGTCGGCTCGTGCGGTGGCATGCAGGATCTCTGCTACATGGCGTAGGTCGGTCAGGTACCGCTCACCGTCGACGCGGGACAGCAGCCGTTCACGCAAGCCGTCATCGGCAAGCGCCTGCATCAGGGCAGCGACCCCACCCCCGTGCAGCACGGCGGCCCAGCGGGCGAACCGGTCCTGCAGATCGTCGAGTTGCAGGTCGCTCGCGTTCCCCAACGTGCTCGCGTCCCACCCGAGCATCGGGGTCAGTGCCGCGGTCGCGACCAGTCCCGGGTCGGTGCGGGTCAGGGCGCTGAGCAACGTCACCCAGTCCCGGGCGGCCGAGGTCTCGAACACGTTCTCCGAGGTGGACATGACCGCAGGCACGCCCGCGGCGTGCAGCGCAGCCAGCACACCGGAGGCGTCCGCGTTGCGTCGTACCACGATCGCGATGTCCCCGGCCCGGGTCGGGCGGTGGCTGTCTCCGGTGGTACGGATCGTGGTGGTGTTCAGCCGTTGGACGACCTGGTCGGCGACGTCGCGGTACAGCACCCGTCGGACCTCACCGATCGAGGGCAGCTTGGCCGGGCTGCCGCCGGACACCTCCCTGGTCAGTGATCGCAGGACGACGGGTGGTGCACCTGTGAGCTGATGGGCCGCCCGCATCGCTTGGACCGGTCGGACGGCGATCTGCGGGTGTCCGAGGGCCGCGCCGAGCAGGACCTGGTCGAGTCCGGCCAGGACGGGTTCATCGGTGCGCCAGTTGCGGTGCAGCGTCTGGCGGGGGGCGCTGCGTACCGCTGCGAGGTATGTCGTGACGTCACCGCCACGGAAGGCGTAGATGGCCTGTTTCGGGTCACCGATCAGTATCAGGGTGCGCGCGCCGGCGAACGCCGTGCGCAGGATGTCCCACTGCACCGGGTCGGTGTCCTGGAACTCGTCGACCATCACGACCCGGTACGCGCCACGGACACGCTCGGCGGCCAGCGCCCCGAGGTCTGGGTGGTGCAGGGCGTCGCGCAGCTGGACGAGCAGGTCGTTGTAGTCGATGACCTGGGCCTGGCGCCGACGTCGTGCGACCTCGGTCCGGGCACGCTGCGCCATCCGGACGCGCGTGGCGACCGGCTCAGGTGCTCCGATGGGGCGCAGGTCGGCCACGGGATCGTTCAGCGCCGCGGTCGCGACCGCACGCATCTGCGCGGGTGGGAAGTCGTGCGTCGTGACGGGGGCGTACTTCGCGACGTAGAAGTCGTCGATGACCTGCTGGTGCACCTCGCTTGAGTCAGGTTCGAGACGCGAGTCGACGTCGAGGTCGCCGACGGTCCCCAACAGGGTGCGGACGCGCTGGCAGAAGCCGTGGGTGGTCACGATGGTCGCGTCGTCGAACTGCGCGAGCGCGGATCGAAGGCGCCTGGCTCGCAGAGCCCGTTCGGTGTCGTCGACGTCGCCCAGCATCGTGACCACCGGGTCGTCGCTGATGGCGGTCGACCGCAGCGCTCGCTCGACCTCGACGAGACGCTCGCGCACTCGGGACCGCAGCTCGGCGGTGGCGGCGCGCCCGAACGTGATCAGCATCAGCTCGGGCATCGTCGCGAGACCCTCGGCGATGTACCGGGCGGTGAGCGAGGCGATGGTTGTGGTCTTCCCGGTCCCGGCGCTGGCCTCGAGCACGAGCGTGCCCTGGGGCAGCGGACCGCACACGTCGAACGACTCGACGCCCTCGGTGGGTGTCATGGGCGTGCCCCCGCTGCCGGTGCGGACCGCGAACGGCGACTCGTTTCGGCGGTCTGCAGCGGCTGCCAGATGCGCACCGCGAGCTCGCCAAACCGGGTGTGCTCAGCGGCCAGACCGTCCGGTTCGGCACGTTCGGTGGCGATGTCGCGCAGCTTCGACCCGGCCCCGAATACCAGTTCGTGCGCCGGTTCCAGTCCTTCGCCTCGCACGGTGCGGCCGTCGAAGTCCCACCAGAGACTGCTGGCACCCGACATCGCGTCGGGCACGTCGTCGCCGGCGAGACGTCGTCGCGCATACTCAGCGGACGTCTCGACCGCTAGGGGCAGCGGTTCGCGCAGGGCGGCGCCCGCCAGGTCGACCAGCTCGCCGAGCAGCCGAGCAGCTGTCACGGGGTCGGGCGCGTTCAGCGTCGACACGGCGGCGCCTGAGCCCTGAAGCGGACGTCCGATCGTGACGGCCTCCATCGGGTCCTGGGTCGAGGCGGCGGCCGCCAGGAGCTTGACCCATGCGGTCAGTCGCTGCCGGGCTCGCAACCTGGAGTAGACAACGGTCAGGATCCGGTCGTCGTGCACGTTCTCGACCGAGCCGGTCAGGACTCCGCGACCGGGCAGGTCGACCCGGATCGCCAAGCTCGCCGGCGCGTGACGCCACTGAGTGCGGGCCGCGTCGAGGATCGGGGCGTATCCCTGGGTGACGGCGCTCATGACGTCGTCGGCGAGGTGTCCAGGAGGCAGATGCCCGCGTGCGCGTTCGACCTCGGCCGCCACGGCGGGGTCCACACCGGCCAGGGCCGCCTCGAGCAGGCGTTGCCCGATGTTCCACTGCGCGAGGCCGTCGACTTCGATGGGCAGAGAGTCGGGGATCTCGGGATCCTCGCCGAGCAGTACCAGTCCAAGCCGGCGCCGCAGGAACGAGGCGACGGGTCGGGTCACGATCTGGATCAGCAGGTCCAGGTCGAGGACCGGGTCCGTGGCTGGCAGCGGGTCGGGTAGGAAGGGTGCGGCGGCGCGGCGTGGTTGCTGTCCAGCCTGGGCCGCGGCCAGGTCGAGCCGGTCGAAGCTGAATGCGCCGGGCCGTCCCAGCATGCCCGGGTTGAAGTTCCGGACGTCGGTGGGCTGCAGCGGATGGTGAACGACCAGGCTGGTCGCGGCCGGACCCTCGGGAAGCTGGACGGCGTCGTCGATTGCGTCCAGGAGCTCGGCGACCGGCACGGCGGGCGGCATCGCGGCACCGGTGCGCTCGTGCCGCCCGGTGTACAGAATGGCCAAGTGGTCGGACGCGGACAGGACCGCATCGAGAAAGAGCCGGCGTTCGTCGCGGTAGTCGTCGCGTTCGCCGACCTGAGGGTCGCGGCGCAGGATGTCGTCGCCGTCCAGGTGCCGGGCGCGGGGGAACTGCTGGTCATCCATGCCGAGCAGGACCACGACCCGGTGCGGGACCTGACGCATCGGCTCCAGCGAGCACACCGTCAGGGCACCGGTGCGGAATCCGGCCCGGGTCGGCCGGCCGGACAGGTGCGGGCCGAGGAGCGCCTGGATGTCGTGACGAGCAACAGCGGGGTCGGGCCCGGCACTGTCCTGCCGGATCGTGGACAGCACACGAGCGGCCTCGAGCTGCATCCATCGATCTTCTGGGTCGAGGAACGTCAGCGCGTCGAGCGCACCCTCGAGCGCGTCTATCCAGGCGCTGACGGGCTGGTTGCCGTCGAGGTCCGCGACGCAGTCCAGGATCCGCTGCACCGCTTCAGTGAACCGGCCGAGCAGGTCGATCTCTGTGCTGGCGATGTCGCAGGCGGCGACGAGACCGTCGGCGGGAACCGTGGCCGCGTGACGTCGTGCGGGTGTGGGAATCGCGCGAGCGCCGTCGTCCGCCATGGCGACACCCAGTGCGAGCCGGTCGAGGCCGACGTGCCACGTCCCTTGGGCGAACCGCACTCCGTACCGGCTGCGGGCAGTGAGGTCCGCGCCCCAGCTGATGCCCGCATTCTGCACCCAACCACGCAGGATCTGCAGGTCGCCGTGGTTGAGCTCGAATCGTCGGCTCACTGGCTGCTGCTCGAGGAGGTCCAGCACTTCGGCCGCCGTCTGACGGCCTCCCGCAAGGGAGAGCAGGGAGCTGACGAAGGCCAGCAGTGCGTTCGCACCACCCGGTGCACGGTCCGCTACCTGGACCCGCAGCTGCCGTCCCGGGTGCACCCACGCGTGGGCGTCGTCGCTGTCCGCCGCACCGAACACGGCGGACAGCAGTGGGGCGAACCGCTCGACGTCCGGACACATCACCAGGACGTCGCGGGGCCGCAGGGTGTCGTCTTGGGCTAGGAGCCCCACGACGACTTCGCGCAGGACCTCGACTTGGCGGGCTGCGCCGTGGCAGGCATGCACCTCGATGCTGCGGTCGCCGGCTCCGGCAGTCCAGACGGGGGTGGTGGCGTCGGAGCGGATGTGCGCCTGCAGGGCGGCGAGCGTGGTCTGTGTCGTCGGTGGGGGTTTCGGAGAGGTGTCCAGCGTCCGGGTCAGCGGGACGATCTGGGTGGCGAGCTCTACGCAGTCGCCCGCCATCGACGACAACAGCCGCTCCCGGCCGAGGTCCGGCAGGCCGGCGCGCCCCGCCGCGGCGGGCAGGTCAGCTGCCGCTCGCCACAGCGTCAGCGAGGGGACCGGCAACCACAAGTGGACGCTTCGGCTCGCGGCGAGCGCTGCCAGCGCATGCATCTGATCCAGGGGAAGCCTGCTCACACCGAAGACCGACACCCGCGCGGGAAGGTCCACGGCATGCGGGTCCGATACCAGCCGGTTGACGGCGCCTTGGAGCCGCAGTGAGGGCGGGGGAACCTCGCTGCGTCCGGTCACCTCCCGCCACAAGGCCGCCTGCCACGCAAGGTCCGGCGACAGCGGCGCCCCGACACCGTCGCTCTCATCACCCGCGGACCACGCCGCGGTCATCGCAGGTCGCTGTGCGTCGTAGTCGAGCAGCAGCCGAGACAGCCGTTGCGCGGTTCGGACTCGGCGCCCTTGCCGTAGTGCGTCGCCGGGCTCACCAAGGTGCCTGCGCACCGGATCCAGCACGGGGTCGTCGGTGCGGTCGAGCACGTCGAGGACTGTCCAGGTCAGGCGACCGGGAGACCACGGGTCGTCCTGCGGTGCGATCCCGGAGACGGCGGCGACGACACCCGCCGTGACGGCGGCAGGGGAGTCGAACTGCACGTTCGCGCACACACCGTCGTGCCCGGCACCCGTGCCCAGATGATGGGCAAGTCGTTGGGTCAGCCAGCGCTCCACGCCCCGCGTCGGCACGAGGATCAGGTCTGGAGCGAACGGGTCGTCGGGCGCAGCGTGGAGCCAGGACGCGAGCTGGGCGACGAGGCTCTCGGAGTGCTCGGCGAGGTGCACGTCGAACACCTGGGGCTCCGGGACGACCACGCTCCACACAGTAGTGATGGCGAGCGCGGACCCGCCGGTGGACGGCCCGGCGAGCCGCAGTCGAGCGAATGCCAGCCTTTCGGGTGATGCTCACACGCCCGCTAGTGCGTCGAAAGTCCGATTTTGAGGGGCCCTCCTGTTGAATGTTGCCCAAGGCTCCGGGGCGCTGCTCGCGTCCCCATGGGGTGCAAAATGGGGGGGGCGAAGGTGCAGCTTGAGCGTGTGCGGGCATGCGGGTTCCGTTCTCTGGGTCCAGACCCGGTGGAACTGGAACTGACCGACCTGACCTGCCTGATCGGACCCAACGGCAGCGGCAAGACCGCATTCCTGCACGGGCTTGCCCGCATGTTCTCCATCGACCCGTCGCTACGCAAGGTCGTGGCCTCCGACTTCCACGTCCCCGCCTCGGACGCTGCAGGTGCCGGCGCGGCCCGCCAGTTGTGGATCGAGGCGCACTTCACTCTGCCCGAGCTTGCCGATGGTGCGACGAAGCACTCCACGGTGCCCCCGTTCCTACGCGTCATGCGAATGACCAGTCCAGATGGTCCTCCCGAGCTGCGCATCCGGCTGGAGGCCGACCTGGACGAGGAGGGAGAGGTGACTGCCAACCTGTTCCACGTCCTGGCCGCCGACCAGGACGGAGATCCGACGCACAAGTCGTTGGTGAACCCGCACGACCGGCGTGCCATCCAGGTGCACTACGTCCCGGCGCGCCGCGACCCGGGCGATCACGTCTCCTACGCTGCGAGCACGCTGCTGGGCCGGTTGCTGCGCTCCGCGGAATGGGACAAGTCGCGCGAGGTCGCCCTCGATCACGCCAGGAAGCTGAGCGAGGAACTCGCCGACAACCCTGGGGTCGTGACCGTCAACACGAAGCTCAAGCACGCCTGGACTCAGCTGCACAAGGACGCGTTCTTGTCGAGCACGAATCTGTCGTTCATGAGCGGGGAGCTCGAGCGCGTCCTCAGCCAGGTCAGCCTGGAGTTCTCTCCGGGGCCGAGTGAACCGGAGGTGAGCTTCACACGTCTGAGCGACGGTCAGCAGTCGCTGCTCTACATCTCGCTCGCACTGGCCGTGCACGCGGTCGGCCGCGAGGTACTGGCTGGCAAGGACATCGGCTTCCGCGCGAACGTCCTGCAGCCGGCGGTGTTCACTCTGTTCGCGGTGGAAGAACCGGAGAACAGCCTGTCGCCGCACTACCTCGGACGGGTGCTGGACGAGTTGCAGGAAGTGGTCAAGGGCAGCGACGCACAGGCCGTCGTGGCCACCCACTCGCCGTCGCTGATGCGCCGAGTCCAACCAGAGCAGGTGCGCTACCTACGCCTCGACGACGAGCGTTGCACGCACGTCGAGCACGTCCACATGCCCGCCAAGGCGGACACGGCGCACAAGTTCGTCCGCGAGGCGCTGCATGCCTACCCCGAGCTGTACTTCTCCCAGCTCGTCGTGCTGGGCGAGGGTGACAGCGAGGAGATCGTCCTGCCCGCTGTCCTGCGGGCGCAAGACTTGGGTGCTGACGCCGCTGCGGTCTCCGTGGTCCCACTGGGTGGGCGGCACGTCAACCACTTCTGGAGCCTCCTGAACGGCCTGAACATCCCGCACGTGACCCTGCTGGACCTGGACCTCGGCCGCTACCACGGCGGGTGGGGGCAGATCCGCTACGCCGCCAACCAACTCCTGGAGCACAGGCGTGAGGGCCTGGCCTTCAACAGCGCTGACGTCGCGGCCCTGCCGCGTTCGGGGACGACACGGTGCGCGACCGGTCTGAAGTGGATCCAGATGCTCGAGGGCCACGACGTGTTCTTCTCCTCGCCGCTCGACCTGGACTTCTCCATGCTCCAGGCCCTGCCCGAGGCGTACCCCATGCCCTCGCAAGAGGACGCGCACGAAGAGGCACCTGACGGCGACGAGGAGTTGGACGGCCAGGGAGAGGTCGACGAGAGCGTGGGCCACACCGACATCGACGCAGCGGATGAGGACTTCGACGAGCAGCAGCGGGAAGCCGAGCTGCTGGAGAAGAAGACCGTAGTCGCGGTGCTCGGCACTCACGGCGATGCCGGTGCGTACACGGAGGACGAGCGGGGGCTGTTCCACCCGTACAACCGGCTGTTCAAGGTGGGCAGCAAGCCCGCGAACCACCTCGAGGCGTTGGCCGTCCTCGGGAGTAGCACCCGCCTCAAGGAGGCGATGCCGCCCGAGCTGGCGCGCCTGAGCCAGAGAGTCAAGCAACTCGTCGAGGGACGAGCGACATGACCAGCCCCGCCGACTGGCAGCCGGCCGCAGGCATCGATCTCGAGCCCGGGGCGCGCACGGCTGCCACCAGCCAGGAAGGCAACCTGCTGATCATCGCGGGGCCGGGATCGGGCAAGACCGAGCTGCTGGCACAGCGCGCTGACTTCCTCCTGACCACCGAAGTGTGCCGGTACCCCAAGCGCATCCTGGCCATCTCCTTCAAGGTGGACGCGGCCCGCAACCTTGAACAGCGCGTGCGCCGACGGTGCTCGCCGGCGCTGGCGTCGCGCCTGGACAGCCACACCTTCCATGCGTTCGCCAAGCGCGTGATCGACACGTTCCGGCCCGTGTTGACCGGCGCCGACGCTCTCGATCCCGACTACACCGTCGGCACCACCGCCATCGCGGGCTCGCAGATCACGTTCGCTCAGATGGCCCCCCTGGCGACCAAGATCCTGAAAGGCAGCGTGATCGCGCGCAACGCGATCGATCAGACCTACGAGTTCGTGTTCCTCGACGAGTTCCAGGACTGCACCCAGGATCAGTACGCGTTGCTCCTGGCTGCGTTCGGCACGCGGACCGACGGGCTGATCGCGGTCGGGGACGCGAAGCAGCGCATCATGATGTGGGCGGGAGCTCTACCGCGAGTGATGAGTGCCTACAAGGAGACGTTCGACGCGACGCCTATCCCGCTGCTGCAGAACTACCGGGCCAAGCCGCGCCTGCGCCGGATGCAGAACACCATGATCCTCGACCTGGAGCCCGAGTCCGCGATCGGCGCCGACCAGCTGCTAGGAGACGCGGGTAGCGTCCAGGTGCAGCGGTTCGTGGACGACACCGACGAAGCGGCGTGGGTGGCAGACCAGATCCAGGAGTGGATCGACGACGACGGGATCTCCCCGGAGGAGATCGCCGTGCTGGTGCGTAGCTCGCTCCCGCTGTACACGCCCCAACTGTGCAAACGGTTGCGCGAACTGCAGATTCCGTTCCGGCTGGAGGCAGACTCGCAGGACCTGCCAGGGGAGCCCATTGCCGGCCTGATCTGCGACTACCTCGCCGTGGTGTGCGGCGACCAGGAAGCGGACGCCTACACGCGGCTGATGGACGTCGCCCGTAGTGGTGCGACCAACCAGGCTGACGAGCAAGGACGCTTTCTCGCGTTGCGCGAGAGCGTGGAGAGCAGCCGCGAGAAGTTGCAGCTAATCGGCGAGCAGTCGGTGCGTGATCTCGTCGGTGAGCTCAGGCAGGTGGTCGGGGTGTCAGTGTTGGCATCGATGGCTCCCGCCTACCAGCAGGCGGAGCGTCTGGAGGAGATCGTCGAGCAGGTAGTCGCAAGCCTCGAGGAACTCGTTGAGGCCACGGGCGACGTCGCCGCGGCGCTGCGGGAGTTCGTCGGCACCGGTGCTGTTCGGATCCTCACCGTGCACAAGTCGAAGGGGCTCGAGTACGACGCGGTCGTTGTGCTGGGTGTGGAGCGGGAGCTGTACTTCGGTGAGGACGTGGACGAGACCTTCTTCGTGGCGATCTCACGACCTCGTGAGCACCTCGTGCTGACCGTCTGCGGACAGCGCGAACCCGAGAGCGCTCCGTGGTGGTGGAAGCGCCGACGGTCGGAGTTCAGTCGACTGACCGCGTACGCCGAGTCGGCTCTGTGACCTGCGAGCAGAGCGAGGGGTCGCCTCCGGCTACGTCGGCCTGACGGCTGCGACCTAGGCGTGCGAGCAGTTCGGCCGACCAGCACGCGGATGTCGGCCGGTGGTCGTCGGTACGCCGCTCAGTGACGGGTAGCCACCACCGAGGGAGGGGTGTGCTGCGGCGTCAAGAGCACCCGGCTGGGAAGGGTCTGCTGCACGAGCAGGTGACACCCACGTGTGGTGCCGGTAGGCGCCGCTGGAAGGATGTGCACCGTGCCCAGGCACTATCCCAAGGAGTTCCGCGACGATGCCGTGGCCGTGGCCGTGGCCGTGGCCGTGGCCGTGGCTCGCCGCGGGGACGCTCCGATCAAGCAGATCGCGGCCGACTTCGGCATCGCCGAGTCGTGTCTGCGGAACTGGCTGCGTGATGCCGACGTCGCGGACGGCAACCGTCCCGGGGTGACCCGGACCGAATCTGCCGAGCTGCGAGAGGCGAACCGGCGCATCCGTCTGCTGGAGCAGGAGAACGAGGTCCTGCGCCGCGCAGCCGCGTATCTGTCCCAGGCGCACCTGCCGGGAAAAGGCTCTACCCGCTCGTGAGTGAGCTCGCCGTCGACGGGATCCCCGTCGTGGCGACGTGTCGGGT
Source organism: Cellulomonas hominis (assembly GCF_005239125.1). Classification (GTDB taxonomy): domain Bacteria; phylum Actinomycetota; class Actinomycetes; order Actinomycetales; family Cellulomonadaceae; genus Cellulomonas; species Cellulomonas hominis_A. Next base: position 27,352 of record NZ_SZYE01000009.1, read on the forward strand.
TCTTAAGCTCGCCAGACAGCCCTACTACCGGTGGCTCGCTGAGCCCGTCGGCGCGCGCGAGATCGCCCGGGCGCACTTCGCGAACGCGTTGTTCGACGCCCACCGCGACGACCCGGAGTTCGGGCACCGGCTGCTGGCCGACGAGGCCGCCCGCGCCGGTCTGGTCGCCTGCGACCGCACGGTCGGGCGGATCTGCCGGGACGACCAGTGGTGGTCGGTGTTCGGCAAGAAGCGCTCGAAGAACGGGAAGAAGGCCGGTCCGCCGGCCCATGAGGACCTCGTGCTGCGCCAGTTCCGGGCGGACGAACCGAGCCGGCTGTGGCTCTGGGACATCACCGAGCACCCCACGTCCGAGGGCAAGATCTATCTCTGCGCGATCAAGGACATGTTCTCCGACCGGATCGTCGGGTACTCGATCAGCGACCGGATGACGTCCCAGATCGCGGTGGACGCACTGGTCAGTGCCGTGCAACGACGTGGCGCGGTGGCCGGGTGCGTGGTGCACTCCGACCGGGGCAGCCAGTTCCGAAGCAGGAAGGTGGCCCGCGTCCTGGCCCGTCACGACCTCGCCGGGTCGATGGGTCAGGTCGCCTCCGCCGGGGATAACGCCGCGATGGAGAGCTTCTTCTCACTGCTGCAGAAGAACGTCCTGGACCGACGGCGCTGGGCCACCCGCGAAGAGCTGCGTCTGGCGATCATCACCTGGATCGAACGGACCTACCACCACCGCCGACGACGTCAGGCCCGCCTCGGACGACTGACACCCATCGAGTACGAGACGATCATGACCACTCAGGGCGCACTCGCCGCCTGAGAAACCCTGTCACCTACTCGTGCAGCAGACCCATCGAATCAGCGACCTCTTCCGTGTCAGGGAAGAGGTCGAGTGTCCGCCTGCGTGTTTGTCAGGGGTGCAGGGAACTGCTAACGAACTGGTCAGGGAGCCGTGGGGAACGGCAAGGAACAGCAGGGAACGCAGGGGTATCAGGGAAAATCAAGGGAATCCCTGCGCTCGCGCTGGATGGTCGTGCGTGACGCGTCGCGCGGTCAGGCAGCCGCGGGGGACGTGCCGGCACACCCGTCGACCTTGCAGATCCGCGGGCTCTGGCTCTGGCCGCGTGGCTTGTGTCCGTCCCAAACCCGGTCCATGTCCAGCGTCGTGAGGGCCTTCTGCATCGAGTCGACGGCGGCGTCGGAGTAGCGGCCGATGCGCTGCGATCCGAGCACGAAGACGTAATGGGCTCGGGGGTTGCCGTCGATGCCCAGGTGCCGACGGAGCGCAGTCGCGCGGGAGGTCGAGATGCCAACCCGCTTCGCGAGTTCGGTCGCCGAGAGGTAGAACTTCCGGTCCAGGTCCACCTCGCGGATGGCGGCCGCGGGCACGCTCTCGTCGACGACGTATCGCACTGGGGCCCCCTCGGTCTTGCTGAAGCGCACCGTGATCGTGGCGCCGGTGCCGTCGATCTGCGCGGAGACATCGCTCAGGCGGGGGAACACCTCGGTGCGTTCGCGCCCAGCCTTGATGCCTCGTTCGACGCGGTCGACGTCCTTCGCGGAGACCTGGGCCGCAGCGCCGACGTGCGCCTCCATCGCGAGCAAGGTCCGGATGCGGGCGCGAGCGTCGTGTCGGGCGCGCCGGCCGGGCTTGAGCAGCTCGGCGATCTGGGTGAACTCGTCGTCGATGAGGACGTCCAGGTCCCGGGGAGGGGCCACGGAGATGGGTAGCACGCGGACCGGCAGATGGTCGGCGAGTCGCTCGGAGAACACACGCGTCAGGAGCTCGTCAAACAGGGTGACCGCTGCTCGGGCATGCAGGTAGAGAAGCTGTTCGCTGACCTCGTTGAACCAGTGCTGCTCGTCGTCGCGCATGGCGTCGATGGCCCGAAGCGTTCCGGCGTCGTTGTCCGACAGCTTGATCCGGGTGTCGGCGGCGGCGAGGCCGAGGCACTTCTCGAATCCGATGGAGCGACCGAGCTTGCGGTCGAAGACTGGAACGTTGTGCTGGACGAGCGCTGCCTTGAGCAGCATCTCGAACGCGTGCTGGAGGCTCAGGAGGACTTGGGTGACTCGACCCTCGTTGCGGGGCGAGTTGAAGGCCGTCGTGGCGACCGTGAGCGAGGAGAGCGCCTTGAGCTTGAGTACCCGCGCCTCTTGCTTGAGCTTCACATCACCCTCCGACTCCGAGGCCGCCGTCGACACGGCGGCGCGGCCCACGATAGGAGGCCGGAGCAGCACGAGACGCGGGCGCGCCGGTCAGAAGAGGCGTGGCTGTACCGCGAGCACGGTGGAGACGTCCGGTGGTGTATAGCGCGCGGACTTCAGGACCTTGCCGTCGTGGCGGAGTAGCGGCCGGCCGCGGTCGTCGAGCTTGCTCATGTTCGCGCGATGTACCTCCCGTACGACGGCATCGAGGTCGATGCCGTAGGTCACGGCCGTTCCGAAGACCACGTAGGTGATGTCGGCGAGTGCGTCGGCGATCGCCACGAGGTCGCTGTCGTCGAGTGCGTCGCGGAGTTCCTGTACCTCCTCGGCCAGCAACCGCAGCCGCAGCGCCGCGATGTCAGGACTGACGTCGAGAGAGGGATCGGGATTGCGTGGCAGGCCGAAGGCCCGGTGAAAGTCGAGGACCAGATCGGTGATGTCCGACAGCGGCGGAAGCCGCGTGCGCGTGCGCGTCGAAGTGCGCGCGCGGTGGATCGGGAGATCGATCTGCAGGGTGTCCTGGATGACTGCAGACCGTCGACGTCGCGTGCCCTGGTGCCCCACGTCGTCACCTTGTCACATGATCCACGGCGTCCGCCAAGGGTGCCGGTGAGCGGATAGATGTCGCCTGACGGGCACGGCTCATCGCTGCGGGAAGAGCTGAGACGTCGGCTCGCCATGCACCCAGCGCGTGACGGTGATGACAGCGTCGACGACGTTCGGGGAAGCGTAGGGAACGGTCAGCTCGACGACCGCGTCGCTGCGCCCGCGCCGCTTCGCCATCTGCTCGTAGGGGTAGCCCTCGAGGCGAACGAACGTCTCGGGTCCGCGTGCTGGCATGTTCGGCACGTGAACGGACCCGGTGTTGTACGGGGCCAGGTCGACCTGCGGGTGCGCGGCCAGCAGCTTTGCGGTGTCGACCTCCAGCACGGTCTGCGGGTGCCTCTTGTAGGCGGTTGCGCCCATGAGGCGACGCAATCGCTCCGAAGAGACCCAGAAGAAGACTCTTCCGTTCAGCGCATCGAGGAACTCCTGCAGTGTCGTGCCAGGAAGCAGGCACTGGTCGATGAACTTCAGGGGGCGCTGGTCGCGGACGAGGATCTCGGGCAGCCCGTCGTGCTGTAGTGCCACGCTGGTGCGACGGACGCCGTTGAGGATCTGTGCGCGGACGGCCGGCGGTGGGTCGTAGAGGTCGACGAGGGCGGCAGTGCTGAGCAGGCCGCGGTCCTGGATGGAAGGCCAGGCGCCGTCGACGGCCATGTGGAACAGCCGGGGGTACAGGTCAATAAAGTGCTCGCGGTCCATGTCCTACGCCTCCGCGGTCGGGAGCCGGGTGGGTCGAGCGCCGCGCCAGGTGCGGCGGTCGATGATGCCGCGCTCGAGGAAGGACGTAGCGATGAGTGACACAGCGGCTCCCGTGACGCTTTCGACTTCCTCGACGAACTCAATGGTGGCGCCTGTGAGCTGCTCGTAGCGATAGGCATTCTTGTTGTTGCGGTCGAGGTAGTCGGCAAATGTCAGTGCGATGTCGGTCGCCGAGTTCAGTTCGGCCGAACGCCTGAGCAATTCCCAGTCAAACTCCGCAACCCGGCGGACTCTCTTGGTCACGGAGCTGACGTCCTGGATGTCGCCGGCTTCGTGCCTGGAGCGCTGCTCGATCTCGGACCACTGCAACTCCCGGCCGTGTCCTATGTCTCCCGAGTTGCCAGCGACGCGAATCGGGTAGGTGCGGATCGTCACGATGGCTCGGCGCACGCGGCGAGGCCCGATGCCCGCTTCGGAAAGGGTGCCCGCGATGGTGGTGTCGCGGCTCGTCACGTGGGGGTACTGGCCGTGGAAGACGCTCAGCCCGGTGCCCTGGGTGCCCTCGACAAGTACGTAGTGACCAGCCGCGAAGGCGTCGTTGAGGAGTTCGCCGGTCTCGGCGAGGAATGGCTGGAGCTCCGGGTGGTCGCGCGCGAGCTTCGTCGAGCCGTCGCGGCCGAGGATGCGCCTGGCTGCGGCAGCGCCGACGCCTTGCCCGGTTGACGCGATCGCTCCGACGAGCCCGGCCTCGCGCTCGATGTCATCTTGGTTGATCACCATGACTTGCGGGTCGATCTTCACGCGCGCGGGGTCGACTCCGGTCTCGGCTATCTCGTTGAGCAGGACAAGCGGGTTCACGATTCCGCCGGGTCCGACCACCAGCGGCGCTTGTGGGTTCGCGCGCGATCCTGATGGGAGGGTCCGGTGGGTCAGGACAGCGCCGTCGTGGCGGACCTTGTGTCCCGCGTTCGGTCCGCCGACTCGCACGAGGACGCCGTACTCGGGCGCGAGGTGGTAGGCGATGTTCCCCTTGCCTTCGGAACCGAACTGGCCTCCGACGACGACGTCGACCAGCGGGGCGGTTAGGGCGGGAAGCAGACCCAGCCGGGCCGCGCACCGGATGACGATGTCCTCAATCGTGTTGCGGTGGGTGTCCAGTACGACGTCAGCGATCTTGCCGAGCTCGTCGATGTTCGCCTGGGTGGAGTTCTCGGCGAGCATCTCGTACGACGCCAGCTCAGCCACAGAGTCGCGACGTCGCTCCCGGTACCGCTCTGCCAGGACCGAGCGGTCGGCGGCAACGAGGTGTACGTGAACGAGCCGACGCCCGAACGACACCCTCAGCTCGTCGATCTGCTCGCGGATCCGCACGGCGTCGACGATGAGGAGACGAGAGTCGTCAGCGTCATGTGCGTGCGCGGCATCGCTGACCCAGCGCCCCGCGGTCTCCCGATCGAGAACGTCGCCGAACGCCTGCATCGCGCGGCGGTCGGTCAGGTCGACGCCTCGCTTGCTCGCGAGGTCGACGAGGGCGTCGCGGGTCTTGACGACGGTCCCACCCCACCGGTCGACGAGCTTCGATGCGACGGTGCTCTTACCTACGGCGATGGCGCCGGACAGTGCGACGACGATGTCCACGAGTCCTCCGAGGTCGACGGGTGCGGCCCCGTCGGTCGAGGGAGCGCTCGTGCCTGAGGCAAGGTTCCTGCACGAGGCCGCATCGATGTGTCATCGCGACGTGATTGGTCCCGATTTCACCCGGCTGGCGGCGTCTCCGCGTCCGTTGTCGGGAGGTGACGGAACGGTGGGCCATGAGTTCTCCTGGGCCTCCGTTGTGTCATTGCAGAAGCGCGGCAGCGGCATCCCGCCGTCGACGATGATCCATCGCCTCCCACGGCCCGACACCCTCGCCCGCGTCGCGAGTCGGAGTTCGCCGGGCTTGATGATCCGTGTTCCATGTGGTCACCGTCGGCCGAGCTCGCGGGGCTAGCGCGCGGGAACATCCACGTCGGGATACACGACGGTCTCGATTCCTCTTGGCGCTCGGAGTGGCCTCGCTAACGTCGCCAGTCGGGGGAGCTCGAAGCGCTGCGTTCCCAGCCGGGGTCTTGTGGCGGGGGAGCGTTTGGTGGTTGCGTTCCTGCGTAGTACCAGTGGTCGGCGGGTTCGTTGAGGGCGGCGACGCCGAGGATGAGTCCGCTCGGGGTGCGGCGCCAGGCGTGCCAGGACTGCCCGTCGTGGGCGACAGTCATCTGGATGCCGTGGTCCTCGGGGAGTCCCTTCCTTGCGAAGTCGCCGAGGATGTCGAGAAGGTCCGCCCTGTAGCGGCCTCGGTTGCTGTGATGTCCCATGTGGCAGGTCGCGAGCCAGCGTAGGGACTCGCGGGTCTCCTTCATCTCGCGCTGGTCGAGCTGACGGCCGTTGAGGTCGTGGCCGGCGACGCCGGCGAAGCGTCGCAGGCGTTGGGCGGCGAGAGCTGGCTGGGCGCGGCGCCGGTCTCGCTTCGCGCGGTAGACGCGCACGGCCTCGAAGGTCTCCTGGCGGGTGCGGGTCTCGGCGAGGGTGCGGATGGTGTCGTGGTCTTTGGTCAGGTCGTGCGCGGTCCGCAGGTCTGGGCCGAGGGCGGCGAGCGTCAGCACTCGCGTCTTGAGCGGCGCTGGGTTCCCGAAGATCGGCTTGCGCAGGAACTTGATGAGGGCCTCGTAGGACATGTACAGCGCCAGGAGCCAGACGAAGGGCAGCACGCCGAGGGGCAGCCAGATGGACAGGGCGAGTCCGAGCAGCATCTGGCGTGCGTCGAGTGTGTTCCAGTTTGCGGCGAGCTGGCGGGCGGTCAGGAGGATGAGTGCGATGCCGAGGAGGGCGTTGATGGCGAGCAGGGGCTTGTGTGCTGTCTTGTGGCGCTGGTCGCGTTCGGCGAGGGCGAGCAGGCAGGCGAGAGCGACGAGTCCCAGCTGAAGCGCGACTTCGGCCGGGTAAGAGAACGTGTACAGGTTCATCGCGTACTGGAGGAACACCGATGCGGCGACTGCTTGCCGTGCCGCGGTGAGGAAGTAGCGGTCGGTCTTCGCGGCGTCCAGTGGCGCGAAGACCGTGCCGAGTGCCGTGACGACGAACCAGACGATGGTGTCCTTGGTGAGCCCGGAGTTCCAGAGCCCAAGACGCGATGCCCCAGCGACGAGGGCGGTCACCCAGGCGGCGAGCGCGATGACCGGGACGACGATCACCCGCATCCCGCGGGGCACCTCGCTTCGCAGTAGCGCCTTGCGGGCGCTCGGGGTGGCGAGGACGACGACCGCACATGCGGCGAGGAGTGTGAGGATCGCCCACTCGCGTGAGTTCAGCACCTCGGTCACCGGGTCAGTGCGGTGGCTCGGTGATGAAGGCGAGGAGCTCGGCTCCGAGGGGGCGGGTGCGCGCGGACAGGATGCCGTCGCCGGTCATGGTCGTGCGCAGCGCGATTGAAGACAGGCCCTCGCGGTCGAGGTCGCCGACGACTCGGTCCAGGAGGGTGGTGTCTTGGGCGAGGTCGGGGTAGGCGATCTCGATGACGGCGTGCTGGCTTCCGGCGTACAGGCGCGGCGGTTCGAGGCCGGCGTTCGTGAACCAGGCGACTGGGTCGCCGAACAGCTTCAGCAGCTTGATGTGGGTGGGGGTCAACGCTGCGAGGATGTCCATGAGGACGGCGTGGCGGTCGGCCTCGAGGTCCGGGGAGATCGTCGCGTTGAGCACGGCGTTGCGAAGCGCCTCGATCTTGAGGGGGCTGGCTGTCTCGACGGCTGCGCGGGTCGCTGGCCCGATCGTGTCGAGAAAGCCGGGTCGGTCGGACAGCTCTTCGAGCGCGAGGCCGTGGCGGTTGAGCGCGTCGGTGATGTCTTCGGCCCAGCGCTGCATGCGGGCCGTCCTGCCGCGAGTCACGGCGAGGTTGAGGAGTTCCACCGCGGCGCCGCCGACGACGGGAATCGCGGAGAGCGCGGCTCGTGCGAGCGCTTCGGTGAGTTCGCGCGTGAGCCCCGGGGCGTCCGGTGCCGGGATGGTGACTTCGGGGCTGTCGGCCATGGGATCAGGGAACCACGGCCCTCCGACAGGGTGAGGTCGGCGTCGGGGGTGCTCCGCGTGCTGACTCGCAGCATCGTGCGTGGCCACGGAGGCCGCCGAATCGGCGGGCCACACGCGATGCCAGACCTGCCGCAGTGGTCGCTAGTTGCGCTTTCGGGCCAGCGCCATGCCGGCGAACACACCGACCGCGGCAGTGATGAGCACGCTGCTCATCGCGCGCGCTGGGGCGACGCGCGCGTGGGTGCGGTCCTGTGCCGCAAGGACGGCGAGCAGGGCATCGTGCCGCTCGACCGCGTCGCGTTCGAGGTCCTTCGCAGCGCGACTCTCCAAGACGTGCATCCTCAGGTCGGTCGCGAGCGTTGCGAGGAAGGCCAGGAGGGTGGCCATCATCAGCCCGCCGAGGAACGGGTCGTCTGATGACGGGTGTTCGACGGCGTAGCCCAGCATGAGCGTGAGCAGCGCCCCGCATACGGTCAGGACCGCCCCGGCGATCAACCGGGTGACGCGCAGCCACGCGAGGGGCGCTGGGAAGAAGAGACTGGTGAGGATGGCTGCGGCTACGAGGCATCCGGCGATTGCGCCTGACCGCTGCCACACGTCCTGGACGACTGTTGTCAGCAGTACCGCCATGGCGAGGATCGCCACAGCGCAGAGCACGAGCAGCCAGAGGCGAAGCCGGTCGAGTCCAGAGCGTGTCGGAGGTGGTGTGGGTGTCACGGCCGCAGTCTGTCGTTCGTGCGTGCCGTCTTGACCCGGAAGCGGGTGCGCTCACCCGTTCGGCGACGGGGCGGGCGGTCAGGGGGGTCTTGTCTGGCGATCGATGCTTGGGTATGACTCGAGCGGGGTCAGGGGGTGTGGTGGGTTCCAGATCTGAGGTGGAGGCGCTGCTCGCGCCGTTCGCTGACGCCGGGTTCCCTTCGGGGTCGCGGTTCGTTGACGTCCCGCCGGACGTCGCGGCTCGCGTGCTGGATGCGGTAGACCCTGGTTCCTGCGGGCGGAACCGGGGTCGATCGTGAAGCCGACCGTGGCGCACCGCAGCCGCACTGCGTCGTCGGCGCCGGCGGTCACGGCGGGCACAGGGTCGGTGCCGACGGACAGCGAGTCCGGGGAGGAAGAGCCGCGCCGGGGTGGGACGTCCGTTCGCGGACAAGTCAGGCCTTAGCAGTCGTTCTCGTGCCCGAGCTCCCGGTCGTCGGCGACGGCTGCGTTCGCCTGTGCGGCCCGGTGCTCGCGATCAACACGGAGCACGTACCGGGCGGTCACGGTCAGTCCGATCGCGGTGGCGGCCGGCAGCCCCAGGACGAGCCACACGGCCGCCAGCACGGTGGCGATGGCGAGGACGGCTTGGACCGCGGGCCGCGTGCCTGATGCGTCGATCTCGGCGAGCGCGGTCACGATCGGACCGAGAAGAAGAGCGGCCGCGGCCCACACCGGCAGCGCCCACCACCGAAACCAACCGCGCCGCACGCGGATGCCTGCGCGCGTGAGTCGTCGCAGCCGGACCGCCCACTCAAGCGTGGCGACGACGCACCACGCGAGGGAGCCCAGCGTGACGGTGGCTGCGAGCATGAGGGCCGACGCCTGTGCGTAGGCGGTGGCGCCGACCGACGCGAAGACAGCGAGGGCGGCCATGGTGACCAGTGCTGACGCTGACGCGACCGCAGCGACTCGCTCGCTGCGCCGGACCGAGCGCACACGCACCCATCGCGCGGCGCGCCACGCGGCCCAAAGCAGCGCTGCCACGAACGCGGCCCACGCGACAACTCGCGGGGCGCCCGTCTCGAAGTCGATCCCGTCGAGCCTTGAGAGCTGTGCCTGCTGCCAGCGCGTGTACATGGGGGAGTTGACGATGCGCAGCAGGACGACGGGCACTGCGAGCACGGCGAGGCTTGCGACCCAGAAGCGCACGGGCTTGCGCAGCACCGCCTGCAGGCGGCGAACGGAGGCGACGACCGGCACGAAGACGCCTGCCATGGTGGCGATCGCGGTGGCGAGCCCGAACACGGCGAGCATGCTGGTGGCGCCCGACCCGGACAGCGGGTCGGCCAGCAACGGGATGACGACGAGGGCTCCGATCGACGCGACCGCGGTGAGCCGGCCGATCGCCTGGTTCCCCTCGCTGACCAGGAAGCGGGCGCGGGGTGCCAGCCAGCGCACGGCCCGGATCGTGCGCAGGGCGGTGGTGACCGCACCGGCGAGGTGCCACATCCGGACGCGCCAGCGAAGCGGCCGCACGCGAGCGAAGTAGCGCAGATGACGGTCGACGGCCGCGTCCAGCTGAGCGTCACGCTCCTGGGCGATCTCGACCTCGAGCTCCTCCGTACGTGGCACGTTGAGCACCGCGCACATGAGGTCGAGGTCGTCCGGCCGCTCGGGCGCCGGCAAGGCGGGAGCCCGGTTCGAGCGGCGGAGCTCAGCGACCGCCGAGGCCTCGCCCGTGGAGTAGTCGCCCTCGGCGATCCCGAGCGAGCGCTCCGCCACCCGCGCCGCCTCGGCCAGCACGGCATCCCACGTGGGCGACGTGTGCAGGACGACCGTCGCGTAGATGAGGAACGCCCCGTACAGCAGGAGGCTCAGGCCGGCGATCCAGATCACGACCTCGACCATGAACACGGTGCATCGCTCCCTTCGCACCCGCCCCTGGGCTGCCGTCTGCGAACCGGGGACAGTAGATCGTCACCCGCCTCATCGGCGTTCGCGGGCCTGATCTGCGGGAAGCGAGCGCCGCGGTGCAGGCGGGTTCGAGCGCGCTCAACGAGCCGATGGCCGACGCCCGGCACGCGGTGAACCGCCTCGAGCTGAGGCCCGACACGAAACTCGCGAGCTTCAGCGCGGGCCCGACCAGGCTCGGCGGCGCACACCGTGGTCGTCGACGTCCAGGAGAGCCGCCTGCGGACGGCGCTGGGCCGGGCGTCCCGGTCGGCGCTGCCCGCCATGGACGATGGGTCGTCATCGCGCGACCCGGCGGCCAGGGCGTCGTCGTCGGTTCCGGCGTACCGCGGGAGGTCCGGGTCGGCGGCCGCGGCGGCGGGTGCCGGCTCGCCCGCGGTGGCCGCCCGTCGGGGTGCCACGGGCGCCGGGGTCGCCTGCAGGGGGGTGGCCGTGGCGACGGCGTCGACGAAGTCGAGCACCCGCTCCCGGCGCCAGTACAGCCGCGCCGTGCGGCCCTCCGAGAGCCGGAACGCGGCCGGGAAATCCGGGCGGGCGATCAGCGAGCGGGGGGGCTCGGATCCCGACTCGGAACGCCAGGGCGACGTGCTCGACCGTCCAGATCGGGTCGGCCAGGTCCACCGGGGGCAGGGGCGTGGTGCGCGTGTGCATGCCGGGCACGGTTGGGAGCCGGGACATCGCGGCAATTGGCGCACGCGGTTGTGGCAGAAAAAGTGGCAGCCCCGCCACCACGAGGGTGACGGGGCTGCCGTTCGTGCAGGTCAGGCGCTCAAGGGAGCAGCCTCGAACCCTGACGCTTACACGTCGTAGTAGAGCTCGAACTCGTGCGGGTGCGGGCGCAGCCGGATCGGGTCGATCTCCGCGGACCGCTTGTAGTCGATCCAGGTCTGGATCAGGTCCGGGGTGAACACGTTGCCGGCGGTCAGCCAGTCGTGGTCGGCCTCGAGGTTGTCGAGCACCTCGCCGAGCGAGCCCGGGACCTGCTGGATGAGCGCGTGCTCCTCCGGGGGCAGCTCGTACAGGTCCTTGTCGACCGGCTCCGGCGGCTCGATCCGGTTCTGGATGCCGTCGAGGCCCGCCATCAGCATGGCCGCGAAGCACAGGTACGGGTTCGACGACGGGTCCGGCACGCGGAACTCGATGCGCTTGGCCTTCGGGTTCGAGCCGGTCACCGGGATGCGGATGCACGCGGAGCGGTTGCGGGCCGAGTACACCAGGTTGACCGGGGCCTCGAAGCCCGGGACGAGGCGGTGGTAGGAGTTCACCGTCGGGTTGGTGAACGCCAGCAGCGCCGGCGCGTGCTTCAGCAGGCCGCCGATGTACCAGCGGGCGAGGTCGGACAGGCCGCCGTAGCCCTTCTCGTCGAAGAACAGCGGCTTGCCGTCCTTCCACAGGGACTGGTGCACGTGCATGCCCGAGCCGTTGTCGCCGAACAGCGGCTTCGGCATGAAGGTCGCGGTGCGGCCGTCGGCGTGCGCGACGTTCTTCACGACGTACTTGAACAGCTGCACCTTGTCGGCCGACTTGGCGAGCGTGTCGAAGCGGTAGTTGATCTCCGCCTGGCCGGCGGTGCCGACCTCGTGGTGCGCCCGCTCGACCTTGAGGCCGAGGGCGTCCAGCTGGAGCGAGATCTTGTCGCGCAGGTCGGCGAAGTGGTCGACCGGCGGGACGGGGAAGTAGCCGCCCTTGTAGGGGGTCTTGTGGCCGAGGTTGCCACCCTCCTCGACGCGGCCCGTGTTCCAGGCGGCCTCGATGGAGTCGATCGAGTAGAACGCCGCGTTCTGCTTCGTCTCGAAGCGCACGTCGTCGAAGATGTAGAACTCGGCCTCGGGGGCGAAGAACGCCGTGTCCGCGATGCCGGTCGAGCGCAGGTACGCCTCGGCCTTGGCGGCGACCTGGCGGGGGTCGCGGGTGTAGGGCTCGTCGGTGTACGGGTCGACGATGTGGAAGTTCAGGCAGAGGGTCTTCTCCGTGCGGAACGGGTCGACGAACGCCGTCGTCACGTCCGGGAGCAGCTTCATGTCCGACTCGTTGATCGCCTGGAAGCCGCGGATCGACGACCCGTCGAACATCTGGCCCTCGACGAAGAAGTTCTCGTCCACGGTCGCGGCCGGCACGTTGAAGTGCTGCATCACGCCGGGCAGGTCGCAGAACCGGACGTCGACGAACTTGACGTCCTCGTTCTTGATGAAGGCCAGGACTTCCTCTGGCGTGCTGAACATCCGCTGCTCCTCGGGTTGACGTGCCCTCACCGGGCTCCGACGAGGCTAGGGGTGCCCAGTTTCCCGCCGGTGTACCGATTGTTTCCGCCGTGTTACGTCACCCCCGATCCGTGTTGCGGGCACGTGACGTCCCCGGTCCGGGGCCGCACGACGGGCGGTTACCGTTGACGCATGGTCGATCGCGAGGACGTCGGTTCGTGGCTCGAGGGGCCGCCCGTGGGGGACGGGAACGCGCCGAGCGGCTCCCGGCTGGGTCTGCCCGCCACGGGCAGCGGGTCGCTCGCGCCGCTGGGCCGCCGGCTGATCGCGCTGCTGATCGACTGGTTCGCCTGCCTCGCGATCGCGAACGTCTTCCTGCCCGCCGACGCGCAGCAGCTCGGGACGCTGGCGGTCTTCGCCGTCGAGAACGTGCTGCTCGTCGGGACGGTCGGCGGCACGCTCGGGCACCGGCTGCTCGGCATCCGCGTGCGGCGGGTGCGGCCGCCGGCCCTCGTGGCCCGGCCCGACGCGCGCCCCGCCGACGCGGGCCCGGACGCGCCGCCGAACCTGCTCCTGGCCCTCGTGCGCACGGTGCTGCTCTGCCTGGTCATCCCCGCGGTGGTCTGGGACGCCGACGGCCGCGGCCTGCACGACCGCTCCGCGGGCACCGCGATCGTCCGCCGCTGACCGGCAGCGCGACCGCTCCACGCCACTGCCCGCCACGCCGCGCCCCTGCCCACGCCTCCGGGCGGCGTTCGCCGAGATGGCAGCTCTCGGCTGTCCCGATACGCCGGCGCACAGCCGAGAGCTGCCATCTCGGCGAGGCGGGCGTGGGTGGGCGTGGGCGGGGGCGCCGCAGGAGAAGCAGGACGCGCCCGCACCCCCGGACGGGGTGCGGGCGCGTGCGTGCGTGCGGGTCAGCGGCCGCGCATGCCCTTGCGGTCGGGGCGGACGCGCATCGGGTCGACGCCCTTCGGCACCGGCATCTTGACCGCACCGAGCGCCTGGAGCCGCTTGACGACCTCGCCGACCTCGGCCTTGGTGAGCTGCGGCTTGAGGCGCTGGACCTTGCGCGCGAGCTGCGGCAGGGGCACCTGGCCCTCCTCGCGGCCGACCTCGATCAGCGTGATCGGCACGCCCTGCAGCACGCGGGCGGTGCGCTTGCGCTCGGACTCGAGCAGCTTGCCGATGCGGTTCGCGGGGCCCTCGCCGACCAGCACGATGCCCGGGCGGCCGACGCCGCGGTAGACGAGGTCCTGGGTGCGCGGGGCGACCGCGACGGGCTCCTGCGCGAACGTCCAGCCGCGGCGGATGGTGCCGAGCGCCGACAGCGCGGCGCCGGGCTGGCCCTCGATCCGACCGTACGCGGCGCGCTCGGCGCGGCGGGTCAGGGTGAACATGGCCGCGAGCAGCGCGAACGGGATGCTCAGCAGCAGCAGGTACCACCAGGTGAGGAAGAACAGCGCCAGCACCTGGCCGAGCGCGATGATCCCGACGAACACCCCGAGGATCAGCCAGGTGACCGCGGGGTCCTGCTCCCGCGTCATCTGGTACGCCTGCCAGACCTGGTGGTACCACCGGGTCTTCTTCACCTTCGCGGGCTTCGCGGCCGCGCCGGCGGTCGGGTTCTTCTCACGGGCCATGACCCGGGAGTCTACCGGCGCGCGGGGCGTCGCCGTCGCCCGGTCGGGACCCCGGTGCCGCGCCCGGCCAGGACCCGGCGGGGCGTCGCGGGACCGAGGTCCCTGGTGACCGTTGCTCCGTCCGGGTGACGCTGGGAGCACGGGCGCGGCGCGGGGCCGCCCCACGGGGCGCGGGGGAGGCGACCATGCGGGTCCTGGTGACGGTGGCGTCGCGGCACGGCAGCACGCGGGAGATCGGCGCCGAGGTGGCGGAGGTGCTCCGGGCCGCGGGACACGACGTGGCGGAGGTCGAGCCCGACGACGTCGGCTCCGTCGACGAGTACGACGCGGTGGTGCTCGGCTCGGCGGTGTACGTGGGCCGGCTCGCGGCGGCGCTCCGGGAGCTGGTCGACCGGCAGGGCGCGCAGCTCGCGGACCGGCCGACGTGGCTGTTCTGGTCCGGGCGGGTCGGCGAGCCGCCGCTGCCCGCGGCCGAGCCCGACGACGTGCGGGTGGTGGCCCGGCGGGTGGCCGCGCGGGACGTCGTGTCGTTCGGCGGGCGGCTGGCGCGCGAGGAGCTCGGGCTGGCCGAGCGGGCGCTGGTCGCGATGATCGAGGCCGAGGCGGGCGACTTCCGCGACTTCGACGAGGTGGACGCCTGGGCGGGCCGCGTCGCGGTGGACCTGCGACGACTCGAGCGCGACGGGACGGTGCCCGGGCGCTGAGGGGTCGTCAGCGCCGGGCGACCAGGAGCAGCAGGGCCCGCAGCTGGTCGACCTGCTCCGGCGTCAGCCCGTCGGTGACCATCGCCTCGGCGGCGACCGGGTCGGAGGCCGCGAGGACGGCCGCGCGCCCGGCGTCGGTGGCCGAGATCTGGTGCTTGCGCCGGTCGGTGGCGTGCGCTGTCCGGGTGACGTAGCCGGACCGCTCCAGCCGCGCCAGCACCCGGCTCATCGTCTGCTCGGTGACGTCGCACATCGCCGCGAGCTCCGCCTGCGTGCGGGGGCCGCGGAGCAGGATCACCAGGACGGGCTGGCTCGCGTGGTTGAGGTCCCAGGACGCGAGGTGCGCGTTCCAGTCGCGCTCGACCCGGCGCGCGGCGGCGGAGAGCAGCCGGCCGACCGGCCAGCCGCTCGGCTCCGGTGCTGCCATCGCCTGCCACCGCGGGTGCTCCTGCGGCCCTCCGGCGTCGCGCTCCACTGCTCCCTCTCCTCCTGCTGGGCGGTTGCCCCGGGCTCATGTTGCCGGAACGCGGCGCATCCCGCATAGTGCTCAGCATGCTGAGGGATCGGGCGCGGGGGATCGGGCGGGGACTGGCTGTGCTGGCGGTCGCCGCGGGGTGGTTGGCAGTGGGCTCGCTCGGGGGCATGGCCCAGGGGCAGCTCTCGCAGGTGCAGACGAACGACGCGGCGGCGTTCCTGCCCTCGTCGGCGGAGTCGACGCGCGCCGCGGAGGCGTCGGCCGCGTTCACGGAGTCCGAGTCGCTGCCCGTGCTGGTGGTGCTCGAGGCCGAGGACGGCGGGCCGCTGGACCCGTCCGCGATCGCGACGGTCCAGCCGGTCGTCGACGGGCTCGCGGACGTGGCGCTGCCGGGCGCGGACCCGGCGGCGGGCGACCCCGCGACGCTCGGCGACGTGCTCACGGGCGACCCCGTCGTCGTGCCGTCCCAGGACGGGGAGGCGCTGCTGGTGCCGCTGTCCCTGGACGCCGACCAGGCCGACGCCTCGCTCGCCGACGACGAGAGCGTCGTCGGCGCGGCCGTGCAGGCCGTGCGGGACACCCTCGCCGACGAGCTCGGCGCGACCGCCGACTCCTCGGGCGAGGCGGGCCTGCGCGCCTGGGTCACGGGGCCCGGCGGGTTCGTCGCGGACCTGACCAACGCGTTCGGCGGGATCGACGGCGTGCTGCTGCTCGTCGCGCTCGGGGCCGTGCTGGTCATCCTCGTGCTGGTCTACCGGTCCCCGTTCCTGCCGCTCGCCGTGATCTTCACGGCGGTGTTCGCGCTGTGCGCCGCCGCGCTCGCCGTCTACCACCTCGCCGACGCCGGGGCGCTGACGCTCAACGGCCAGGCGCAGGGCATCCTGTCGATCCTCGTGGTCGGCGCGTCCGTGGACTACGCGCTGCTGATCGTGGCCCGGTACCGGGAGGAGCTGCGGACGGTGGAGGCGCCGGCCGCCGCCATGCGCCGCGCGCTGCGCCGCAGCCTGGAGCCGATCACCGCCAGCGCGGGCACCGTGGTCGCCGGGCTGCTCTGCCTGCTGCTCTCGGACCTCGCGTCCAACCGGTCGCTGGGCCCCGTGGGCGCCCTCGGCATCGCCGCCGCGTACCTGGCGGCGTTCACGCTGCTGCCGCTGCTGCTGCTCGTCGCGGGCCGGCGGTCGCGGGCCCTGTTCTGGCCGCGCGTGCCGCGGGTCGCCGAGCCGGGCGCGCACGCGGTGGGCCGGGCGCACGACGAGCCGGC